>JAQVLN010000004.1 GCA_028704155.1 Desulfitobacteriaceae bacterium | reverse complement strand
TGACCAGTTAAAGGATACACTTAAAGTGACGGCTGAGCAGTGCAGCGAGACATTTGACAGTTTCACAATGGATATCTCAATGGTGATGAAGGATAATGGGAAGACGTTTCTGACCAGTAATGAGATTCAAAAATATGACAGAAGCAAGAACGCCTCGGAAAAAATTTCGTCCGGAGAAAGTATATGTGGAGATAAGCACAACTCACACACATACTCGGATAATACTTGCAATATTCGAGTTTCAGAGGGTGATCCGACCTACTACGTAACGGAGTTTACTAACCAAAGAGATATAGAAGTATTCTTTGCTAATCCTTTCAAGGAAGAGTATGCAAGCGATTTTGAAAAAATCGCGGACGCTGTCGTTGGGAGTCTGAAAGACCATGTGGTGGTCACGGAAAATTCCGATGGCAGTCATGGGCTGGCCGGTTCTTTGACTGAGCTGCAAATACCGGCCTTGGTTAATGCTGTGGCCTCGTTACAAATTAAACAGCAGTTTAATGGCAATCAAGACAACCTGCCACATCTTACCAAGGATGTTTTTGTCAAAGAAGTTAAAGGTACAGCGAAAGTTAACAAAGATGGCGTGATGGAGAACATCTTAGGGAGTGCGGTGCTGTCCGGTAAAGATGTGCAAGGAACGGTTCATGAAGTAACGGTTGAAATTTTAGCTAAACTGTCGGACATAAACTCGACAGCGGTTACGAAACCTGATCTGACAGGTAAGAAAGTTGTTAAAAATATTGCCAGGAGTGAAACTACGGGCAATGAAATCTCTAATCCGGAAAAGTTTATCGGTAAGTTTAAAAACGACATCCTGATCGAAAAAGACAACAAGTTTGTCAAAGTCGGCGAAAGGTTTATTGAGATCACCCAATTTGATAATAAGACGGTCACGGGGCGATATTACGAGGTGTATAAGCCAGGATTTGAAGCATACGCCGCCACTGAACGCGATTTCAAATTTAATGCCCAAAAGCCTGAAGAGAAGAATTTTTCCGGTTTTAATTACACTACGGAATCCGGGAGTAAGGGAAACTTATACTTTGATCAATATGCCGGGAAAATTCATTTGAGTGGGGAGCGGCCTTTTTCAGTGAGTGATTTAGGTGATTTGATCTTTGATTATAATTTCAGTCCGGATCTGGAGTAAGATTATTAATAGAAATCAATCGGTAGATGGATCACTGCCGGGTATATTCCCGGCAGTTGCTTTAATTACAGGGAGGCATGAGATGGAAAAAGTTATCGAGCTTAAGAACCTGACCAAACTATTCAAAAATGGACGGGGAATTCAGGATATAAGCCTGGACATTTATCAAGGGAATATCTTTGGTTTTCTCGGCCCGAATGGGGCAGGAAAAACAACAGCTATGAAAATTATGACCGGACTGATGCGACCGGATTATGGGGATGTGAAAATCTTTGGTTATAGTGTGACGGAAGAGTATGAGTTGGCAATGGGGAAGGTTGGTTGTTTGATCGAAATAGCAGAGTCTTACGCTTATCTTACGGCCTTTGAAAACTTGAAGCAGTCGGCCAGATACTATCCTGATGTTGATCAGAAACGGATTGATGAGGTTCTGGAACTAACGGGCATGATCAAGTATAAAAATGAAAAGCCCAAAAAGTTTTCGCTCGGGATGAAGCAGCGCCTGGGTCTGGCAGCGGCGATATTATCCCGGCCCAAGGTCGTTATTCTCGATGAGCCATTAAATGGTCTGGATGTCGAGGGCATGATCCATATTCGCAAGCTGATCCAAAGTTTAGCGGAACAGGAACAGACCACATTTTTCATATCCAGTCATCTGATCCATGATGTAGAGTTAACCTGTAACCGCATTGGGGTAATCTATAATGGAAAAATACTTAATGTCGATAGTACCCAAAATATTCTGAACAACTATGCGACACTGGAGAATTACTTTGTAAGTGAGGTAGAAAGAAATGGCCGTGTTTCAAGCTGCGCTGGTGAATGAAATTGAGAAGCTCTATAAAAAGAAAAAGGCCTTGGTGGCCGTTTTACTTTCTCTTGCGGTTATCGTTATCGGGCAATTGGCGATAGTCGGGGTGAGAAGCGGCTTTGGACTGCGCGGGGTAGGAAGCGTGGAATTTCCCATACTTGTACTGGCGGTGGTTGTCAACACCATCCTGCCGCTTTTTACGGCTTTAGTCGCCATTGATAGTTTCTCAGGCGAGTTTTCACAAAATAGTATGCGCATCACCTTAACCCGGCCAGTGAGCCGTTTTAAGGTCTTTCTTGCTAAGATTACCGCTATCATAATATTCATCTTGGCCACGCTCTTATTATTACTCATTTTTTCGTTATTGGCTGGGTTTATCTTTAATACTAATTCAGCAACCTTAGGTTCCTTAGCCCGTACGGTGTTAGCTTATTTCGTCAGCTTACTTCCAATGATAGTTTTGGCTTTGGGGATTGTACTGTTAGCGAATCTTTTAAAGAGTGGGATATCCGTTTTTTTCTTATCTATCTTGATATTTATCATATTGCATGTCCTGGCTATTGTCTTTTCCCGGTATTCGAGTTTGCTGATAACGACCCAACTTGCCTGGTATAATTTATTTTTGGTAAACTCTTTTCCACTTGAAAAGATTGTGAGGCAATTTATGATTATGCTGGGATCTGGTATAATGTTATTTACAGCAGGGTTTTACTTATTTGATAATAAGGAATTCTAAGGGTGGCATTATGAACCTTAAAAAACGTATGATTTTAGCCAACGCTTCAACAGCGATCATCCCCATGTTGATTACTGTTCTTATTGCGTTGGCTTTTTTTTATGTTTTCAGTAAATTATTGGGGATGGATCTATCATTCGAAAATTATCAAAAGCTGTCCCAAATTAAGTTTAACCTTCTGTATAGTGAAAGGAATATTTTACAGCACTCTCCGGAGATTATAGAGGAAGAAAGCTTTCAGAAGCATCTCCAGGAACAGCTCGCCGAAATTAATGGAGAACTCATCTTGATTAAGGATGAAGAGGTTATTTTTTCGTCGCATAACTTCAGCAAAATTGATATAGCCAAGTCTTTGGAAGCAGGGAATAGGAAGGTGGGAAGAGAAACTGTCCTCATAGGAGAAGTTTCTTATACTGTTCAATTGATTGATCTCAGGTTTAAGGATGGTGCTCAAGGGAAGGTGCTGCTCCTGGCTCCGATGGGCCGCTCGGTTGCAAACCTGACAGTTTTTCTGGGGTTAAGCGGCGTTTCGTTTCTCCTGGCATTTTTGTTGACAAATATTGTTGTTTCTTATCAATTTTCACGTAGCATTTTAAAACCGCTTCATAATTTACAAACTGCAGCTGCGGAAATTAGTCGAGGAAATCTTGATCACCCGATTGTTGAAGAAGGAGATCAAGAGATTCAAGCGTTGTGTCGTGATTTTGAACTAATGCGCCTTAAGCTAAAAGACTCAGTACACACTCAACTGAAGTATGAAGATAACCGTAAAATGCTTATTTCCAGTATTTCGCATGACTTAAAGACGCCTGTGACCTCAATCAGGGGCTACGTAGAGGGGATTTTGGACGGAATAGCGGATACTCCGGACAAAATGGAGCGCTATCTAAAAACCATAGCCTTAAAGGCTTACCAAGTCGACCAAATGATTGATGATTTACTCCTTTATGCCAAACTGGATTTAAACCAGCTTCCCTTCGAGTTTGAGAAAACCGACATCGAGGAATATCTTAGACTCTGTTTATTAGAGAGTGAATCAGAATTGGAATGCAGTCAGATCAAAATCTCGCTTCATAATGAGTTGGGTCAAACACAACAATATGTCTTGTTGGATCGGGAGAGAATGAAACGAGTGATTATGAACATTCTGGACAATTCCCGCAAATACATGGATAAAGATCAGGGCGAAATTAATATTATTTTAAGAGAAACATTAACCAGCCTGATTATTGAACTGCGTGACAACGGTTCAGGAATCAGTAAAGGGGATTTACCGCATATTTTTGATCGCTTCTACCGCTCAGATGCGGCTCGAAGCAAAGGAAGTGGTCTGGGGTTGGCGATAGCAAAGCAAATCATAGAAGGTCATAATGGTAGGGTCTGGGCTATTAGTCACGGGGAGGAGGGGACCAGTATCATGATCTCGTTAAGTAAAACGTGATCCGGTAATCTGGTGAAGAAAAATGAAAAAGAAGATCTTGATTATTGAAGATGATCTTAGTATTGCTGAATTACAGAAAGACTATCTTGCCGTCGCCGGCTTCGACGTTAACGTGTGCTCAAACGGCCTGGCGGGATTTAAAGTACTTCAGGAAAATGAAGTTGACCTTCTGATTTTAGATATCATGCTCCCGGGTATGGATGGGTTAGAAATCCTGCAGAGCATGAAGGAAGAAAAAGATATTCCGGTGCTCTTAGTTTCAGCAAAGAAAGAAGAAATTGATAAGATTAAAGGACTAAGCTTCGGAGCTGATGATTACATCACGAAACCCTTCAGTCCAGGTGAACTGGTCGCCAGGGTGAAAGCACATCTGGAGAATTACGAGCGGTTAAAGCAGAGGTTTAGCGAAGGAGTCAAGCAAGGTAATGTATTGAAAATTCGTGGACTTAAGATAAACAAAGACTCCCATCGAGTCTTTGTTCGTGGACAGGAAGTAAGTTTGGCACAGAAAGAATTTGGTTTACTCTTGTACCTGGCACAAAATCCGAACCGGGTGTTCGGGCGTGAAGAATTATTTGAGCGTGTTTGGGGATTAGATGCTTTGGGAGATTCCGCTACTGTTACTGTCCATATCGCTAGAGTACGTGAGAAAATTGAAAGTGATCCATCAAATCCTCAATATATAGAAACGGTTTGGGGTGCAGGTTATCGCTTTAGAGTGTAACACGATTACCCTGCCGCTTTCAATTTTCCTATAACAGTCCTCTTTCAGCACAACTGACATACTTTTCTCCTATAGCAATAATGTGGTCAAGCACAGTAACGGAAATTTGCTCCAAAGCAGATTGAATCCTTTTCGTTACATCAATATCTTGCGGTGAAGGGGTAGGATTCCCTCCAGGGTGATTATGAGCCAGGATAACACTGTGGGCTTTATGCCTTAAGGCTGTTTCCACGATAAGCCTTGGATAAACCGGTGCTTGGTCAATAGTCCCTTCATGGACAAGCGCCGGATAGATCACCTGATGTTGGGCATCCAGACAAATTACATAAAAAACTTCATAAGTTCTGCCCGCAAAGAGTGTTAAAATATATTTTCCTGCTTTAATAGTACCATCGAGAGTCGGTCTGGTTCCCCAACGATCTTTGAGATAAATACGTGTCAGAGAAGGTATAAGTGCCAGTAAAATTGCTGAGTTTAGTCCCAGGCCCGGAGTCTTAGCCAGATCTTTGGGGTCAGCTTCCAATACTCCGGCTAACGAACCATATTTATTAATCAAGGAATGGGCGAGTTCGTTAAGATCCTTTCGAGGTATAGCATAAAACAAGAGAAGTTCTAGGGTTTGATGATCTTCAAAGCCGTCTAAGCCTTCCTCCAGGAACCTATTTTTCAATCTGCTTCGATGTCCTTCATGCATGGATCAACGCCATTCCTTTCATGGTAACTTATCTTATGCAGCACCAAACTATTCCACTGGAAATGCAAGCTCCTGTCTCCAACTTATTCTTTGCCTTTATCAACAAGGTCTTTCTCAAGCACATCGGAAGTTGCTTTTACCTTTAAAACTCGATGACCGGATATTTTCATTACCTCAAAGGTATATTTTTGTTAAGCAATTTTGTCTCCCTCTTTGGCTAAACGACCTAATCTAAAGGTAATGAAGCCACCTATGGTAGAAACTGGTTCTTCTCCAAACTCTATATCCAAGATGTCTTCTACATCATCCAGAATTACCCGGCCATGAAACTCATAGGAACGAGCGCCCTTTTTTACTACCATAGGTAAGTCTTGTTCAAATTCATCATAAAGCTCACCAACCAGTTCCTCGGCAATATCTTCAATGGTTACAATTCCGGCTGTCCCCCCGTATTCATCCATTGCCACTGCTATACGCGCCCGTTTGGAACGCATAGTTTTAAGCAATTGAGCTATCTGCATGGTTTCCAGTACAAATGGAATATTTCTTTTTAGCTGGACAAGATCAGTTATTGTGGCATCTTTATCCCCGTTTATCAAATCACGCTCGTGAATCATGCCTATTACATGGTCTTTGTCTCCCTCGCAGAGCGGGTATCTAACATGGCCATGTTTTTTTACAGTTTCCCGGGCATCTTCAAGGCTATCCTCAGTATATAAACAGACCATATCCTGTCTCGACACCATGACATCACTAGCTACTCTATCTGCAAAATCAAATACATTATCGAGTAGATTGCCTTCCATTTTGTCAATAACCCCATGTTTCTGGCTTGACTCCACCAATAATCGAATTTCTTCAGGGGAGTAAGCAATATCAGCTTCATTGGCTGGCTCAAGACCCATCTTGCGAACCACTTTATTGGCGATTCCATTCAATGACCAAATCGCAGGATAGAATATTTTATAGAATAGTCTCAACCAACCGGCGGTCTTCATTACTGTTTTATCAGCCTTCTGTATAGCAATTGATTTGGGAATAAGTTCCCCCACTACTATATGAAGGAATGTTATGATCAGGAAAGCAATTATAAATGCAATAGTATGAGTATAAATCGGATTCCAGCCGGTGAAGTTTTCAAATAACGGTGCTATCAATGCAGCAATGGCAGGTTCTCCTAACCAGCCTAGTCCTAAGGAGGCCAGCGTTATCCCCAACTGACAGGCTGAAAGATATGCATCAAGTTCACCGGTTACATCTAAAGCCACTTTCGCCCAGTGCGATCCCTCATCCGCTAGTTCGGCTAATCGGGTCCTGCGGACTTTAACCATCGAGAATTCTGCGGCTACAAAAAATCCATTTAATAACACCAAAAATATTGCCAGTAGAATTTTAAATATACTCCAAAAAACTTCTATTTCCTCTCAGTCTCCTTATAGATAAAATTTGGCCAAACACTATCAATCAGTTTGCTCATTCTTCGGGCCTTTTAATCTTAAAAAGCCAAATGCGAGTGACCTGGAACAAGTTGCGCCACCGCTCAGCAGGGACATTAATCTTAATTAACAGCTTATAGTTTTTAGAAGATAAGTCAAGAAGAATTTGTAAGGATTATCGTGCTAAGGACATGCCGTCCTTGCCGCGGGCAAATAATTTTATTCTCAGATGTTATACTAATGTTTATACTAAAAAATAAGCATACAGGAGCGATAACAATATTATGTTAACGAATAATAAAGATAAACAATTATCCTCAGCAGAAGTTGCAGCCCTGTGGATGACCTATACGAATAATAGCCTGCTGCTTTGCACTTTTAGATATTTTTTGGCAATAAATGAAGATCGGGATATTCAAGCTATACTTGAGGATGGTTTAAAAGTATTCAGCGAAAGAATTGTGCTAATGACCAACTTTTTTAATGAAGCAAACCTTCCTGTTCCAGATGGTTTTACAGACCAAGATGTGAATGTTAATGCCCCCAGGTTGTTTACCGACAACTTCGTTCTTTATTATCTGGCTCAAATGGCAAAAGCCGGAGCCGGTTTATACAGTACATACTTACCTCTTGTGTCACGTCCAGATATTGTTGACTTCTTTGTTAAGTGTATTTCCCGGGCCCTGGATTATTCTAAATGGGTTACATCGCTGAAGTTATCAAAAGGAATCTTTGTAAAGCCACCCATGCTGGAGATGCCGAAGATGATTAGTGAAAAATAAGGATTTTTTGGCAGGTTTGCTTAAAGGAGAACGACGAAGTTTACATATAAGAGAAATTACACTTCTATTTTCGAATATCCAAACTAATACTCTGGGAAAAGTAATGGTGACTGGATTTGGTCAAGCAGCAGAATCCGAACAGGTTAAAGAATATATGAATCAGGGTAAGAAGATAGCTTCTAAACATATCGAAATTTTTAGTGGGATTTTAAAAAAGGACAATATTTCCGCCTCTGCTCCTCATTGGAATGATATAGTGGTAACTGATTCAACAGTCGCACCATTTTCTGATAAACTCATGATGGCTATAATAATGTATGCTAATCAGGGCGGCATGGAATTCTATGGTGCTGGTCTGGCTTTAGATATTCGGCATGACATTGTTGCCAAGTTTATTAGACTAGTTACAGAGGTGAGAAAATATGCGGTTGACGGTATCGAAATTATGATAAAGAATGGTTGGTTAGAGCAACCGCCTCAGGCAGTAATTCCTAGTGCTTTAACTAAGACTTGATAGCCGGGGGAGAAGGTGAATCTGAACATGGAAATGTATGTCCAGGAATTTGGGTCGAATCAACCTGATAGTATTGTTTTTATACACGGCGGTGGTTTGAGCGGTTGGATGTGGGACGGTCAGGTTAAAGATTTAAGTGATTTCCATTGTTTAGTTCCTGACCTTCCTGAACAG
Source organism: Desulfitobacteriaceae bacterium (assembly GCA_028704155.1). Classification (GTDB taxonomy): domain Bacteria; phylum Bacillota; class Desulfitobacteriia; order Desulfitobacteriales; family Desulfitobacteriaceae; genus UBA2264. The sequence goes on along the minus strand of JAQVLN010000004.1, from coordinate 42,294 downwards.
GGAAGGAGCAAGGGATTAAAGCCTTTCTCAATTAAAGATAGTGCTCAACAAATTACAGAACTGATAAAGAACAAGGCTCATGAAGGTAAAGCTCATGTAGTTGGACATTCAATCGGCGCTCAAATTGTTGTTCAGTTATTGTCATTTGCCCCGGAAGTGGTAGACCACGCGATAGTTAATAGTGCACTCGTTCGGCGAATCCCGGGAAGGACCAGTTTAATTAAGCCAACTGTACAGCTGACAATACCTTTAACAAAGGCTAAGTGGTTTGCAAAGATTCAGGCAAAGTTACTCAATGTACCAAATGATGATTTCACCAGGTATTTTAACGACTCCAAGTCAATAACGGCTGAGTCGTTAGAGAACTTATTGATGGAAAACGCAAATTTCAGCCTACCAGAGGGCTTGGAATACTGTACTGTTCCGACTCTGATACTCTTGGGTCAAAAGGAGAGAGGAATAATGCGCAATTCAGCAAAGGCTTTAGTATCGGCAATTCCAAACTCCAAGGGTTATTTGGTCCAAGGCGTGGGTCACAGTTTTAATTTCGAAGATCCTGATCTTTACACCAGGATACTTCGTAATTGGTTTACTAATAAACAACTCCCAACCGAGAGGCTTAGTGCTGTACGGTAGCAGAAACAAACATCGCTTAGGGTTTACAATCGACACTTTTTTGTTATAAAAAGGGTTATTAGTATTAAGTTATAAGAAAAGAGGAGGAATTTATTTGTGAAGAACAAAAAGTTTTTGATCTTGGTAGCAATCATGCTTAGTTCTGTACTTATAGTTACCGGATGTGGACAGACTGCTAATGAGCCCAATGGAAATGCAGATGAAAAAATCAAGATAACCATTGGAAAAGTGCCCTATCCTGATATGTGGCCGGCAACATATATTACGCAACAGATCGCCGAAGAATTAGGATACGAGACAGAAATTATTGAAGCAGATATGGGATTGATGTACCAGGGATTAGCACAAGGAAACATAAAGGTTTTTCCAGATGTTTGTTTACCTAATTTACATCAATCTTATGTAGATAAGTACGAAGGTCAATTTGAGACTGTTGGCAAGATCTATGAAGAAGCACCCTGTGGTTTTTCGGTTCCCACTTATATGGATGTGGATAGTATTGAGGATTTAAAAGGACGAGCAGCTGATTTTGGTGCTCGTATTGTAGGCATAGAACCGAGTTCCGGCGCTATGATGCAAGCCGAAGAGGCTATGGAAGCATATGGGCTGGATGGATATGAATTACTGGAAGGCAGCACTCCTGCTATGCTGGCGGATGTCAAAAGGAAGACAGCTACGAATGAGCCAATTATTTTCATATCTTGGCGTCCGCATACCATGTGGCTTAACTTTGATCTGAAAATTCTTGAAGATCCGAAAGATATTTTTAAGACTTATGATTGTTTATTTGGAGTTAATAACAATCTAAAAGACGATGCCCCAGATCTCTACAATTTTACTAAGACCTTTAGTCTTTCATATGATGAGATTGAAAATATGATAGCTAAAATAGATGAAGGATCAGATAGTAAGCAAGTGGCAAAAGATTGGATTCAGCAAAATCGCTCAAAAGTAGATAATATGCTTGGTAAGTAAGTTGTTTTCGTTAATATTGTTACTGGGTATTAGATGAAAAGTTTAATACCCGATTTTTTTTAAGGATTAAGGAGAGTGTTGAAGATAGAACAAACAGAATTGATGGACCGGCAGGATAAAATGGATAAGACAATTGTATTCATAAACCATGACTTAAATGAATGTTTGATTTAATGGCAAATGCTCGGGGCGCAGGATTGGCAGGAGGTGAAGCTTCTCAATTATGCTAGGTTTTAGAATACCTCTTGGAGATATCACCAATGATATCTTCGATAAAATGATCGTTCATATCACTCCCCTTACCAATGCTTTAAGTGGTGGCTTGGAGACATTTTTAAGGTGGAATGAAAATTTTCTTTTGATGTGGTCACCACTGTTAGCTGTGGCGGTTCTGGGGTTGCTGGTATGGTTTTTTGTAGACAAAAGGTTAAGTATAATTATTAGCTTAGCTTTGATTTTTGTGTATGGTTTGGATCTTTGGGATCAAACTATGAGTACTGTAGGGTTGTTTTTTGCAGGAACCATTTTATCACTCTTGTTTGGAATTCCAGTCGGAATTTTGGCATCACAAAACGATACAACTGAAAAAATAATAAATCCTATTTTGGACCTCATGCAGACGATGCCTAGTTTTGTATATCTAATACCAGCAGTTATATTTTTTGGGTTAGGTAAGGTAGCTGCCCTTGTAGCTATTTTGATTTTTGCAGTTCCACCTGCAATACGTTTAACTAATTTAGGAATTCGACAGGTACCTGCAGAAATGATAGAAGCTGCCAGAGCCTTTGGTTCGACTAGGATGCAGATTCTAAAAGGGGTTCAGCTGCCGCTGGCTTTGCCGATCATAATGACAGGGGTAAATCAATGTATTATGATGTCTCTTTCCATGTCGGTTATTGCAGCTATGATTGGAGTCGGCGGTTTGGGGCGTGAAGTGCTTAAAGCCATGCAGACTGTAGATATCGGATTAGGAATGGAAGGTGGTCTGAGCATAGTTATTGTAGCTATTATTATGGACCGGATATCCCAAAAAATATTGAAACGCAGCAGGAGGGAACCTTCAACTGAGTAGGGTTAAAGCCACTTGATTTATCTAATTAATACAAGGTTAATAAGGAATTTTGTACAGTCACTGGGGAGTAAACAATAATCAGTATAGTTTCTCCCTAAGCTGCGTAAGTATCTTTAAAAAGCCATAGGGGAGGTGCTTTCGTGGCCCGGGAGAAGGAGATATTTCAAATGGTAGATGATATAATTACCGCTGACCGCTTTGCTGTCCTGGCAAATGCCGAAAAGTTTAAAAGGCATAGACACGCTTGGAAAGTTTGGCGGCTCTTAAAACAATTTGATTGTACGGTTTATCCTGTTGCCCCGAAGCTTGATCGGCTTGAAGGCAGCAAGGTATACTCGGATCTGTTGGTTTTAAAAGACAAGATAGATGTGGTCATACCTTGTTTGTTTCCGGAAATGCTTGCTGCAATGGTTCGGGATGCAGCTGAAGCCGGGGCAAAAAAAATCTGGTTTCAAAACCAAACCTGGACTGAGGGGTTTCATGAACAATGTGAGAGCGCGGGGATTATGGAGGTAAAGGGGTGTGTCCTGGTGCATAAAATTTATAAACCACCCCTTAGCTATTTAAATCCATGTTACTGGCATGGGTTAAGAAGTGCCAAAGTATCTGTAAGGAAAAAGTTTTTTTAGGAAAGGAACCTGAGGCCTTATGCAGCTTCAAGGTTCCTCTCCTTTATTTTCCATAAAGATTAAATTTCGTTGAGCAAAGATCAACATAGACTTTCATGATCGTTTAAGCATTAGTAGAAAGTGAAAATTGACTTAAGGGAGATCCAAGTGCTGAGCGAACCGATTTTGCCGGGGAGCGCAAAAAAATTCATAATAATCCTGTTATGCCAATATATTTTCGGTTTACGGGAATACTAAAAAATCAAATAACTCTTTTAATACGAGGAGGAATCAAAGATGCGCAAAGCCTTGGGGTGGTTATTGATCTTAACCTTAGCATTGGGAAATCTGGGTGTAATATTATCCAGGCCGGTGCTGGGTCTGGAACTGGAAACAGAGGCTGCTAGTGCTGTGTTAATGGATGCGGCTTCCGGAAAAATTCTTTACGAAAAAGAACCTAATAAGGAACTTGCCCCGGCAAGTGTTACAAAATTAATGACCATGCTTATAGCTGCCGAAGCTATTGATGAAGGTCGGGTAAAATTAACCGATCAAATTACGGCAAGTGAAAATGCCTCAAAACTGGGAGGATCCCAGATTTATTTGGAGCCCGGGGAGGTATTTTCCATGGAAGAAATGTTGATTTCAATCGCCGTAGGGTCGGCAAATGACTCCTGTGTGGCGGTAGCAGAACATATCAGCGGCTCACATGAAGCTTTTGTGGAAGAAATGAACAAGAAAGTCCAGGAACTTGGACTGAAAAATACGTATTTTGTCAATGCTTATGGCCTTCCGGCGGAAGGGCATTATACCAGTGCTTATGATTTAGCGGTTATGGGACGGGTTGCCCTGGATTATCCTTTGATCAGAAAACTGACAGCAATTAAAGAATACGATTTAAGGGATGGTAAATTTAAACTTTGGAATACCAACAAACTTCTCTGGTGGTATACTGGTACAGACGGTTTTAAAACTGGCTGGACAAATGAAGCAAAATATTGCCTGGCATCGACAGTGGAAAGGGAGGGGCTGCGTTTAATTTGCGTAGTAATGGGAATCCCTAAGGTAAGAGGCCACTTTGCTGAATCAATGAAATTATATAATTATGGTTTTGCCAAATATACTTTTAAGACTTTTGCTTCGGCTGGGCAAAAACAAGGTATGGTTAAAGTTCGTAAAGGAGCGGCAGAAGAAGTGGAAGCTGTGACCGCAAAACCTTTGGGCATATCGATAGAAAAAGGGAAGGATAAAAATATTTGGCTGGATACTAAAATTGACTCCGAAGTTACTGCCCCGGTCCGGGAAAATCAAAAGTTGGGTGAGATACTTTTGTACCAGGATGATAAGCTACAGGCAACTGTAGATCTAATTGCCAAGGAGCCGGTTGCCAGGGCCGGAGTTTTGCAGCAAATGACGAAGACATTGAAAGATGTTGTCGGCTTTTAACCGTAGTTGGCTATTTCTGGTAAATAAATGACAGGGCTGTGCTGAAAATAAATTCAAGCACAGCCCTTAGCTTCTTGGCCCGGGTGTTTATGTTTTTTTGTTTATTTCATCAGCTTTAAGAAATTCCCTGATATGATGCAGGGCCGATCGTTCAATCCTGGAAATCTGGACCTGAGACAGATTAAGCAGCCGGGCAATTTCACTTTGGGTTTTATCTTCATAAAACCTCATTAAAAGTACCCGTTTTTCACGGTCGGGCAGTTTTTCAAATACTTCTTTTAAGGCTATTTTTTCAAACCAGGCAGGTTCCGGATCTTTCTCCAGATGTAGTTGATCAAGAACGAAGATCGGGTCTGAATCATCCTGGTAAAGGGTATCATGAATAGAAGTCGGGCTTTGCATGGCCTCGATTGCCGTTACTATATCTTCCCGGTTAACCCCAATATCGGCAGCAATTTCCCCGATGGTCGGTTCATGGCCCAGGACAGCGGTGAGATGTTCGCGGGAACGATTTATTTTATAGATCATCTCCTTATAGGAACGGGGGACTTTGATAGGGTGGTCATCCCTTAGGAATCTTCTGATTTCGCCGATAATCATAGGTACGGCATAAGTAGAAAATTTAACATCGAAGGAAAAGTCAAATTTATCTATTGCTTTGATCAGGCCGATTGTCCCGATTTGGAAAAGGTCTTCAATTTCATACCCGCGATGGCTGAAACGCTGGACAAGATTAAAAATTAGTTTCAGGTTGCAGTTAATTAGCTTTTCACGGGCTGCAGCATCCCCTTCCTGGGCCTTATGCAGCAATTCCTTGATTTCTTTATCAGGGAGAAGCGGAAAACGCGGAAGATTCATTTCAGTTAAACGTTGAATCATAAAACTACCTCCCTAATGCGAGGAGGGTGCGGTCGGACTTAAATATTTGACCATTGTTACGGTCGTGCCTTTGTTTATTTCCGAGGTTACTCTAAGTTCATCCATAAAAGATTGCATAAAGACAAACCCCAGGCCCATTCGTTCAGGATCGGTGCTGAAGGCCGGCTGCATAGCTTGTTTAACATCGGGAATCCCACATCCTTGGTCAATTACTAAAACTTTAAGTTGATTCAGGGTGATTTCCATTTCAAGATGAACAAAATTATCCGGTGCATTGTTATAACCGTGAATAATTGCATTGGATACGGCCTCAGAAACAGCTACTTTTATTTCTTCAAGATCGTTAAGAGAAAGGTCAAGCTGGGAACCGACTGAGGCAACAAGCAACCTGGCTGAACTGACGTTTTCAGGCAAACTGGAAAAAACAAGTTTAACAAAATTTTTAGTCATCTTATGCTCCCCTTCCTTCATCATAGGCTGATTCTTCATCATTGTAGAAGTGAATTATTTTAGGTAATCCTGATAATTCCATAATTTTGAGAATATGCGGGGGAACATTGGTGATTTTGAGCTTTCCCTCCAGATCCCGAAGTTTTTTGTAACGCCCCAGTAGGACACCAAGTCCGGAACTGTCTATGAACTCTACTTTTTGCAGATTTATGATAACCGTTCGGACACCGCGTCTATCTATTTCTGTGTCTATTGTTGTCCTGACTGAATCTGCAGTTTGCATATCAAGCTCTCCGTCTAAGCGCAGGAACATTGTCTGTCGCTTAATTACTTTTTCCATCGATTTAGCCACTCTCCTCTAAGCCTTTTCTAAAGGATAAATTCGACGTCATCCATAAATTTCCTGCCGATAATAAATTATAACCGGGTCATTTAAGGCAATTTATTGAGGACAAGTATAAACGGTCTGTGCCGGTAACATACTATAAAGGTATTTCTGTACCTGTTACAGGGTTAATAACTTAAGATTGTGACTTTGAGGGAGTGAGAATTCTGGTTAAGAAAGTTCTTCGTCCGCCAACAATCGGCTTAAGCCCCATGGAGTATCAGGCTTTGAGCAAACAAATTTCACCTAAACCAACGGTTGTTAAAAATTCAATCCGTGCGTTTTTTGTGGGCGGTTTAATTTGCATGATTGGTCAAATTATTATTAATTTATTCAGGCTTGGCGGTTTAACATTTCCGGAGGCTTCTGCCGCGACAAGCGCAGTCTTAATTTTCCTGGGAGCGTTATTAACCGGACTGGGTGTATATGACCATATTGCCCGGTTCGCCGGTGCCGGTTCTATAGTTCCGATTACCGGTTTTGCCAATTCAATTGTGGCTCCTGCTTTGGAATTCAAGCGGGAAGGATATGTTTTAGGTGTTGGAGCTCGTCTTTTCCAGATCGCCGGTCCGGTACTGGTTTATGGCATCGTAACATCAATCATTGTCGGTTTAATTTTCTTTCTGTTACATTAAGGAAATTCCTCTTGCACCTTGCAGTACTTCAATGAACGCAGTTTACCTAAAATATTACTTAAAAAATGAGGTATTATGAAATGAATTCCAGAAAAGTTGGCAATCAGACTGTAATCTATGTCAATCAGCCGGTTATACTATCCTCATATTCTATAGTTGGCCCTATGGAGGGTAAGGGACCGCTTGGCAAGACGTTCGATTTGGTATGGACAGATAGTCTGAACGGAGAGAAGTCCTGGGAATTAGCTGAAAGTAAAATGTTGCAAAATGCTATGCAGGGAGCACTGAATAAATCCGGTATTCCGGAAGCAGAAATAGATTATATACTGACAGGTGATTTATTGAATCAGATCATGGCTTCTAATTTCGCAGCCCGGGCTTTGGCTCTCCCCTTTATTGGCTTGTATGGGGCCTGTTCCACGATGGCTTTGGGAATTGCCGTCGGCAGCATGTTCCTGGACGGGGGCTTTGCCCAAAATATCCTGGTGGGTGTATCAAGTCATCATGACAGTGCCGAAAGGCAATTTCGTTTGCCTACTGAACATGGCAGCCAACGGGCTATGAGTGCGCAGTGGACTGTAACCGGAGCAGGGAGCCTGGTTCTGGCCCGGGAGGGTTCCGGGCCCAGGATTACGGCGGCTACTATCGGCAGGGTCCTGGATTATGGGGGAAAAGATGTTAACAATATGGGAGCGGCAATGGCTCCGGCGGTTGCGGATACTATGGTTAATCACTTTCAGGATCTCAATCGAAAGCCAAAGGATTATGATTTGATTATTTCCGGGGATCTGGGAACCTATGGACTGGCTTTAGCCCACAAAGTTTTGCGGCAAAGCGGGGTCGACATTGGCCGGGAGTATACTGACTGCGGGACAATGATTTATAATCCCGACCAGGATGTTCATGCCGGGGCCAGTGGTTGTGCCTGTTCGGCTGTCGTGCTGGCAGGTGACATTATACAAAGGCTTAAATCCGGTGAACTGAAACGCGTATTATTGGTGGGCAGCGGTTCCCTGCATAGCCCTACCTCAGCTTTGCAGGGGCAGTCAATTCCCGGGATTGGCCACGCAGTGGTTATTGAAGCATGAATAGATGATTTTTTATTATTATGACGGTTATTGACACTTGGAAAGGAGTTGCTGCAATGTTCGAAATGATTATTCCTGCTTTTATTGTCGGTGGCTTAATTTGTGTAATCGGCCAATTATTCATGGATTTAACCAAAGTATCGGTTACTCCGGCCCATGTGCTGGTAACTTTTGTTACCGGGGGCGCAATTTTAGGAGCATTGGGCTGGTACCAGCCTTTGGTTAAAATCGCTGGGGCCGGAGCAACTGTTCCTCTGTCGGGTTTTGGCTATAACTTGGCTAAAGGGGCGATGGAAGCTGTGGGCAAACGAGGCTTGATCGGAGCTTTCTCTGGGGGGGTGGAAGCAACGGCCGTTGGAATTGCCGCTGCTGTTTTGTTTGGGTATGGTGTAGCCATATTGTTTAACCCTAAGGGGTAGGGATTCAAGCCAGGCAAAGTAAGAGAGGTGCGGAAATGGACGCTGCAAGTGAACAAAATATCCATGTCAGTAAGAAATATCAGGAAAATATAGATTTTCTAAATCAGCAACTCGGAGTTCCGGACAGTTTTGATATTGTTCTCAGAGAAATGTCCATTGGCGGTAAAAAGGTTGCAATCTATTCTGTCATCGGCATGGTTAATAACAATGTCGTCAGTTTAATCCTGAACGCTTTGGTAGACCTGGAACGGCCGGAACTGGTGATTAACGCTTTGGAAAAACTGGAGAAAGGCCGTATTCTCAACCTGCAGGTGAGCGAAGAGGAAACTATGGACAAGGTCCTTTACTTTATCCTTTCCGGTCCGATGGCGATCTTTATTGATGGCCAGGATAAAGCTATAATTGTAGATGTCAGGATGTATCCCGCCCGGCAGCCGGCTGAACCAGATATTGAAAGAGTAACCCGTGGTTCCCGGGATGGTTTTACTGAAACACTTGTTATTAATACCGCGCTTATACGCAGGCGCTTGCGTGACCCTAAATTACGCATGAAACTGGTTCAGGTTGGCAGCCGTTCTAAAACCGATGTTTGTCTAGCCTATATTGAAGATATTACAAATTCCGGTCTGGTAAAAGAAGTCATGAAAGGCATCCAGGATATTAAGATTGACGGAGTTCCCATGGCGGAAAAAAGTGTTGAGGAATTTATCCTGGGCAGCAAGTTCTGGAACCCATATCCCCGGGTCCGTTATACAGAAAGGCCTGATGTGGCAGCTATTCATCTCCTGGAAGGACATGTCCTGGTAATGGTTGATACTTCACCCAGTATCATTATTGCCCCGTCAACCTTCTGGTCCCATGTCCAGCATGCCGAAGAATACCGCCAGGAACCGGTAGTTGGGGCTTATCTGCGTTGGATAAGGTTCATCGGAATTTTTGGCTCAATCTTCTTGTTGCCCGTTTGGCTGGGTGCAGCCCTTAATCCTCAGCTTCTGCCGGACTGGCTTCAGTTTGTGGGCTTAAACAATCCGGCGAAAATTGGGCTTTTGCCCCAAGCAATTTTTGCTGAAATCGGAGTTGATCTGATGCGTATGGCTGCAATTCATACTCCTATCCCCCTGGCGACAGCACTCGGTTTGATTGCAACCTTCATGATTGGTGATATTGCTATCAAAGTTGGCATGTTTACGCCGGAAATTGTTATGTATGTCGCTTTCTCTGCCGTAGGCATTTTTGCCACACCTAGTTACGAATTAGCCCAAGCCAACCGATTAGCAAGACTTTTCCTGGTAATATTAACTGGCTTGTTCAATTTCTGGGGGCTCCTGGTCGGAACGATCCTTCTGTTTATGTTGCTTTTGCAGACAAAATCCTTTGGGGTCCCTTATTTATGGCCGCTGATTCCTTTGGATATCAAAGCTCTGGGGACTACTCTTGTCCGTTCGCCTGTTCCGATCAAGAATAAGCGTCCCAGTATCCTGAAACCTAAAGACCGGATCAGGCAGCCTGAAGGACGCAAGGAGTGAAGGAATGAAACTTAAATACCTGGAGTCAAGAACTATTTGTTCTGAGAGTACCAGCGACATTCTAAATTCTGACTGCTGAATTTTGAATGTCTGTAAAATGAGTTTAAGGGAGTGTAGTGTCAGGTGAAAATAGGTTTTCCGCGAGCCCTGTATTATTTTGATTATTACCCTTTTTGGGCAGGCTTTTTTTATAATCTGGATATTGAACTTGTTACTTCAGAGCCAACTCATCGGGGGATCATGGAGTCTGGTTTAAAAATGGCCCATGATGAAACCTGCCTGCCGGTAAAGCTATTGGCAGGTCATATTAACAGCCTGAAAGATGTAGATTATATTTTTTTGCCGCGTATGGTCAGTGTTGAGGAGAAAACCTACCTTTGTCCCAAGTTTCTGGGCATTCCAGAGAGTGTTTCGGCTGCTGTCGACGGGGATATTCCTGTTATTACAGTAACAATAAATTGGCGGGAGGGCCAAAACCAGGTTCTAAAAGCATTGGAGGCTTTCGGGCTTAAACTTGGAAAAGGTAAGGCCATGATCCGCAATGCCTTTCAGGAAGCCCTGAAATGGCAGACGATGTACGGGGAGTTAAGAAGATCTGGCGAGGATTTTGAAGAAAGCTTGGATTTATGTGAAAAAAGTTTTACAATCTTACCCCGCGAGACCTCCTTGAAACTGGCAAAAACTAATCAATATAAGGTATGTGAGAATCGGGAGCCCCGTCCCGGGATTGCCCTGGTTGGTCATGCCTATCTGGTCAATGAAAGGTATGCTAATCTCGATTTAGTGAATAAGTTAAGGGCTAATGTTGATCTTAAATTAATCGAAGAGACAGAAACGAAGGCTGTTGAAAACTCGCTGAAAGGATTACGCAAAAAGATGTTTTGGAGCCAGGCTAAGAAAATACTGGGAGCAGGCTATTCCTACGTGGATGATGAGACTGTAGATGGTGTGATTTATCTTTCCTGTTTCGGATGCGGGATGGATTCAGTGTCCCAGGATATGCTGGCCCGCAGAGCCCGTAAGGCCCATAAACCCTATATGGTTATCACCCTGGATGAACATAGCGGGGAGGCAGGCTTGGTAACAAGAATTGAAGCTTTTGTGGACATGATCGTCAGGAGGATAGAAAATGAAAGTAACCTTTCCGCATATGGGAAATGTTTGGATAATAATTAAGACACTTTTTGAAATGCTTAATGTAGAGGTCATTGTTCCTCCGCTGACAAGTAAAAAAACTCTCGACCTGGGAACCAAGATTTCACCTGAATCAGCCTGTTTGCCTTTTAAGATTAATCTTGGAAATTACATAGAAGCTGCTCAGGAAGGTGCGGATACCATTGCTATCACCGGTGGAATCGGGCCCTGTCGTTTTGGTTACTATGGTGAGCTGCAAAGACAAATCCTGAAAGATGCCGGGTATTCCTACGAGGCAGTGATTCTTGAGCCTCCTGACGGCAGTATTCCGGGCTTGCTGAAACGTATTCGTTATTTAGCGGGTAACCATAATTCCTGGGGCCGGATTATGAAAACAATCTATTTTGCTTATCAAAAAAGTGTAGCCATTGACAGAGTGGAAGATTTGATCCATGCTGCGCGCCCCAGGCTGGAAAACAAGCCGGCAACCGAATTGCTCTATCAAAAAGCTTTGGCTAGTTTGGTTTCTGTAACGAGTTACCGGGGGTTGGAGGAAGTTGTCCGCTCTGTTCAACAGGAAATTGCCGAACGTCAAGCAGTGCAGAATTATCAATCGGGATCTGGATCTGATCCTTTGCGGATTGGCATTGTCGGTGAGATCTATACAATTCTTGATCCTTTTTCATCGGCAGATATCGAAAAACAGTTGGGTTTTTTAGGGGCGGAGGTTGACCGTTCAATCTATTTATCCGGCTGGGTCGGAAAACATGTTTTTCAGGGTTTGGCTAAGGGTTACCGTTCCATGAAGTCTTATCCCAGGCTGGCTAAACCATATCTGGGCCATTTTGTCGGTGGCCATGGTCAGGAAACTGTGGGTTCAGCAGTAAAGTTTGCGCAAAAGGGGTATGATGGAATTATTCAGATTTTACCTTTGACTTGTATGCCTGAAATTGTCGCGGCCGGGATTTTGCCTCGCATCCAGGAAGCCTGCAATATTCCGGTAATGACCTTAACAGTTGATGAACATACCGGCAATGCAGGGATCCAAACTCGTTTGGAAGCTTTTGTAGATCTCCTGGAGAGGTCAAACTGCCTAAGAAAGAAAGTTCCGAAAGAGCTGGTATCACTGGAGAGGATGTGTTAAATTATGTCGTACTTTTTAGGTGCTGATGTGGGTTCAGTCAGTACTAATTTGGTCCTGATTGATGCAGATAACAAGGTAAAAGAGGCTTTATACCTGCGCACTAAGGGTCAGCCGATGCAAGCAATTCAAAAAGGGATCAAGATGCTGAGAACGAGGATTGGCCTCAAAGCTCAGATCATGGGAGTAGGAACAACCGGCAGTGCTCGCCAATTGGCAGCTACCCTGCTGGGTGCCGATGTGATCAAAAATGAGATTACTGCTCATGCTGTTGCAGCCTCCCGTCTTTATCCCCAAGTCCGGACTATTTTGGAAATCGGCGGTCAGGATTCCAAAATAATTATTCTCAGGGACGGTATTGTTGTCGATTTTGCTATGAATACAGTTTGTGCGGCCGGTACAGGTTCCTTTCTGGATCAACAGGCAGCAAGGCTGGGCCTGCCAATTGGAGAATTTGCTTCCCTGGCGGTTAAAGCTGATAATCCTGTTAGAATCGCTGGGCGCTGCTCGGTTTTTGCTGAATCTGATATGATACACAAACAGCAGCTGGGACATTCTTTACCTGATATTGTTGCCGGACTCTGCCAGGCTATGGTCCGCAATTATCTAAATAATATTGGTAAAAATAAAAGAATCCTGGGTCCAATCCTTTTTCAGGGCGGTGTAGCGGCTAATCCCGGGATACACAGGGCTTTTGAAAATGAATTAGGCCAGGAAATAACTATACCCGAACATTTTTCGGTAATGGGAGCTTTGGGAGCGGCTTATTTAGCCCAGGAAAAGGTGGGGTTGACCGCGAAACCAACGCATTTCCGGGGGCTGGAAATGGCTGAATCCAGTTTTCAGGCCGGAAGCTTTGATTGTTCTGGATGTGCCAATAATTGTGAGATTATCCGGATTAAACAGAATGAAGAGATTTTGGCCCAATGGGGAGACCGCTGCGGTAAATGGTCCGGCAATATTGGCAAAGAGGAAGATAACAAAGCGGCCGGGCACAAGTAAATAGCTATTACAGTTAATAAAGCATTAAAACTAAGGTGTTTAATGCTTTTTATTTTAGATACAGGCAGAAGTAACATATATTTACTGTTAAAATAATTAGAATTATTATATACTTAAAGTAAGTATTAGTTCATCATTATCTGTTAGGTTACATTTATCTGATAATTTTAAAGACCTTGTTTCATTAAATTTCCTTTCAATAGATTAAACCCCATGGAGGTTTTGAAAGGTGTTCGAATATGTCAGGTGGGATAATTAATGATCGATTTCAAAAGAATAGAGATAGAAGATAAAAAGTGGATAGATCCTTTACTTGCTGCGGCAGATATGCCTGGCTGCCAGCATAATTTCACCAATCTGTTCGCTTGGTCGACTATTTATAATTATCATGTGGCCCGGTTTGAAGATTTTCTGGTTGTAAAAGGGGAAAGGCCGGATATAGTGCCGGTATGTTTGTTTCCTGCAGGGCAGGGTAATCTTAAATCAGTTCTGGAGGCCATGCGGTGGGACGCTTTAGAAGGTGGCTGTGAATTCAGCCTGATTGGGTTGTCGCCGGAGAATATTGCCGTGCTGAATAGTTTGTTTCCGGAAGATTTTGAATTTATGGAGATGCGGGACAGTTTTGATTATGTTTATCTTTTGGATAACCTTGTACATTTGACAGGTAATAAATATCAGGCTAAACGCAACCACATAAACGGTTTTAAAAAAAATAATGTTTGGAGTTTTGAGCTTATTTCTCCTGAAAATTTGGGGGAGTGCTGGGAGATGAACATCGAGTGGTGTAAAAGACACTGCTGTCAGAATGATGAATCTCTGGATAACGAAAACTGTGCAGTAAAAAGGTGTTTTGAGAATTACGCAGAGCTTGGCCTGGAGGGAGGTCTGCTTCGTACGGGAGAAAGAGTTATTGCATACACGATGGGAGACAGACTTAATTCAGAAACCTATGATATCCATATCGAAAAGGCCTTTGGAGAGATTCGGGGTGCTTATCAAATGATTAACCGTGAATTTGCAGCTTATATCCGGGAGAATCATCCGGAAATTATTTATGTCAACCGGGAGGAGGATATGGGCAACGAGGGCTTAAGAAAGGCTAAGCTATCTTATCATCCAGTTAGAATGGAACAAAAATATCTGGGCAAGTTGTTTTAGGAACCCAGGCTGCTTTGATATTTAATTTACCTGGAGAGAAAGGATCACGGGAATTAAGATGCTGGAGCTCAGACTGGCCCAAAAAGGTGAAACAGACCGACAAAAGTTTCTATGGAGCCTCTGTTTTGGAGACAGTAGCAATTTTATAGATTTCTATTATGCCAACAGGTACAGGGAAGATGAAACAGCCCTACTGCTTCTGGACGGCGAGATCCTGGCAATGCTGACAATGCTGCCTGTCAGGCTTGAAGCAGCCGGGCGAAGCTATGATTCTGTCATGCTCTATGCTATAGCAACCCATCCCGAATACCGGAACATGGGATATGCCGGTTTATTAATAGATTTTGCTCACCGGTATTTACACAAGAACGGGATTGTTTATACCCTCCTTGTCCCGGCAGGAAAGCAGCTTTTCAAGTTTTATCAAAGGATGGGATACCGGAAGGGTTTCTATATCAGGGAAGCTATCCTGACCGGGGAGAAAATTGACAGTTGGAATATTGTAGAAACCTGCGGCCGGATTATTTCAGCTGTTTCTGCGGAAGAATATAACCTGAGGAGAAATAATTTGCTTGGAGTCAAGCCTTATGTTTCTTATAATAATCTGGATATCACTTATCAGAAAAAACTTTCACAGATATCCGGGGCGGATATATACGGCCTGGAATTCAGAGAGGTTTATGGTTGTGCGGTTGCGGAAAGAATAAATCCGGACAAGGTAATTATTAAAGAACTTCTTGTTAACGATGAATACATCGCAACAGCGGTTAAAAAGATATCCTGTTTATTACCTGCAAAGGAATATATTTTACGCCTGCCGGTATTCCTGGGCAGACAGCTCGAAAGTACTATCTGTCCTCTGGGCATGATTAGGGCCAATGATGAAATCGAGCCTGAAATTGTATTAAAGGATGATGGTTATTTAGGTTTAGCCTTTGATTAAGAAACTGAGAAAAATCCAAAACCAATGATGAGATGAAACTTTAGTTAACTTTGGGACAATCCTCTATATTAGAGTTGAAACTGCAATTGTAGAATCCTGTTTTTGGTGATAAAATAAAATAATTATTTTTTATTGAATATTATTTAACTGAAAATCATAAGTAAAAAGTATAAACTGAGCAGGCGATGAACCTTGGACAGAGGTTTGTGGGGCCGGGCCTGATTAGGCAGCAGGATTATTAAAAACCTGTGGGACAGTAAAATGTTCCATGGGTTTTTTATATGGGAGGGAACTGTTTATGACAAAACAACAAATCGAAGGACTTCAAGGTGGTCTAACAACAGCACAAGCCCAACAACTGCAAGCTGAATTTGGCAGGAATAAACTTGTTAGAGAAAAAAAGGACAGCTTATTTCGTAAAATATTGAAGGTTATTTGTGAGCCGATGTTTTTATTGCTGATCATTGCCTCAGTTATTTATTTCATCCTGGGCGAGCCCAAAGATGGGGCAATTATGCTGATTTTTGTGGTTGGTATTATAGGTATCGAAACATTCCAGGAATGGAAGACAGATAAAACCCTGAGTGCTCTTAAGGATCTGTCTGCACCTTATGTCAAGGTCCTGCGGGACGGTATTGAGAAAACAATCGAAAGCGTCGATTTAGTTCCCGGGGATGTCATGTTTATTGCCGAAGGTGTTAAAGTGCCTGCCGATGGCCTGGTTTTGAAATCAAGCACTCTCTGTCTTGACGAATCATCCCTGACCGGTGAAGCAGAAGGTGTCTGGAAAGTTTCTGTTGACGAAAACCTTGAAACTATTGAGAAAAGAAACACGAAGGAAGAGAAAACCGTTTATTATTGGCGCAATGATTATTGCTATGCCGGAACACTTGTAACCCAGGGCACTGGAAGTATCCTGGTAGATAAAATCGGCTTGGCTACTGAATACGGCAAGATTGGTCACCACATCATATCTGCTCCCGATCGACCGACGCCGCTGGAAAAGCAAACTGGGAAATTAGTAAGGTTATGCGCCGAGATTGCAGCCGGGTTTTTTGTCCTTGTCGGGATAGTTACTTATCTTAATATCCCTGATCATCCTTTCGGTGCCAGGGTCACCGAGAGTATTCTGGGGGGAATTACCCTGGCTATGGCCATGATCCCGGAGGAATTCCCGGTTATTTTAACGGTATTTTTATCAATGGGCGCCTGGAGGCTGGCCAAGAAAAAAACCCTTGTCCGAAAACTGCCCTCAGTGGAAACCTTAGGTGCGGTGTCTGTTCTTTGTGTTGATAAAACTGGTACTATAACTGAAAATAGAATGACTGTCAGGGATACCTGGAGTATAACCGATGATATCCGCAATTTGCTGCAAATTATGGGCATGGGCTGCGAAACGGACGCTTATGATCCAATGGAAAAGGCCATGATTCACTATTGTGAAAACCAGGGGATTTCCCGTGATTTGCTGTTTGGCGGAGAATTGTTCAAAGAATACGCGTTTACTGATGAAACAAAGATGATGGGACATGTTTGGAAAAATAAAGATGACATTATTATTGCGGCCAAAGGTTCACCTGAGCACATGTTGACTATCTGCGAATTGACGGACGCTGAAAAAAAAGCCGTTGAAAACAAAATAACGGAAATGTCCGGTCGGGGACTGCGTGTTATTGCAGTCGGGCAAATGAAACTCACCGGCGGCAATCAGGTTCCAGATACCTTAACCGACTGCAATCTGGAGCTTTGCGGTATGGTGGGCTTGACCGATCCGCCCAAGGAATCAATAAAACAGGATATTGAAACCTGTACCAGGGCGGGTATCCGTGTTGTTATGATTACAGGTGACAGCGGAATTACGGCCGCTGCCATTGCCAAACAAATCAATATGCCCAACAGTGATAAAGTTATTACCGGTGAACAGCTGAACGAAATGAGTGCTGAAAAACTGCGTGAAATGGTCAGGGATGTCAGTATTTTCTCCAGGGTTGTACCGGAACATAAAATGAGGATAGTCAAAGCTTTGCGGGACAATGGTGAAATAGTCGCTATGACCGGTGATGGGGTTAACGATGCTCCCGCCCTTAAATATGCGGATATTGGGATTGCTATGGGTAAACAGGGTTCAGAGGTTTCCCGGGAGGCTGCCGATTTAATCCTCTTGGACGATAATTTTTCCACCATCGTGGATACTGTAAAGGATGGCAGAAGAATTTATGATAATATCAGAAAAGCAGTCGGCTATGTATTTACGATTCATATTCCCATTGTTTTTGCGGCCTTGCTTGCCCCCTTGTTAAGAATTGATCCGGGAAGCCTGCTTTTGCTCCCCCTGCATGTGGTACTGTTGGAATTGGTAATTGACCCTACCTGTTCCATCGTCTTGGAACGCCAGCCGGCAGAACGGGATATTATGGAACGGGCACCGCGTAATCCCCGGGAAAAGCTGCTGACATTTGGAATTCTCTCCAAAAGCGTAATCCAGGGCTTAATCATATTTGTTGCTTCGTTCGGGATGTATTTTATGTTTCTAAAGCAGTATCCCGATAATGCCTCTCTGGCCAGGGCAATGGGTATCACTATAATAGTACTGGCTAATTTATTCCTCATCCAGGTTAACAGTTCAAATTCCGAACTTACCGTCAAATCCTTTGTCAGGCTTGCCGGGGATAAAGTAATGTGGGGTGTCTTTTCAGGAACAATAATTGGGTTAATGATGATTTTATATACCCCAATAGCTGAATTGGTTAAGCTGGCACCGTTATCTGTAAATCAATTTCTCCTGGCAGCAGGAACAGCGTTTGCTTCAGTTATGTGGTATGAGATTGTCAAGATAATAAAAATAAATTCATTTAAGCGGACGGACGATAATCAGGTCCAAAGCCACTAAAATCAAAATTGCTACAAGTATTATCTCAAGGCCTTTGGAAGATACAGAAGGCGTATAATTGATTTGGGCCGGTAAATTATATACCGGATAAGGATTAGGCTGAAGAAAATAGGGATTTGCCGGGGATTGCAGGACTAAGGGCCGAAGCTGCTGCCGGATTAGCGGCTGCGGCAGAGAGTAGCGGTTAGCATAGGAATAATTTGCCTGGGAACCGCTCATCAGAGTTGATTTCAAGGGATAACTATGGTTGAATAAACGGGAAGATACATTTTTTGTTATATATTCCGGTCTTCTTAAGACAGGAGTAGGGTATAATGCTCCTGAGTTCATAATACATTTCTCCTTTACCTATTAAGCCCGGAAGAGCCTCCCGGTTAAAAAAATCCGGCAAGGGGCGGCAGAGGCCCCGCTGAATTAAAGAAACGAGCAGTTTGCCGGTTTTGCTGTGCCGAGAGCTGTACGGCAGGTTAATCGGAAACAGTAAGACTTGAGGTTTGTTCCTCAGAGGTTTGCATTTCGGAAGTTTGTTCTTCAAATAAGGTTCTTCTTTTGCGAAATAGACCAACATATTCATTATATTCTTCCGGTGCCCAGGCTTCATTCTCATACAACATATCCGGACCGGAGTACCAATTTTTCATTTTTCCAAATAAGCGAGAAGAGCCAAAGAAAGATTGGTCTGCTGCATCATCGGAAGATTCGGAAACAGGGTGTTCGCTTACTTCTGGATTTGTATTTACAGGTTGTTCTATACCAGTTGAGTTTTTTGCCTGATCTCTCTTCAGATATTTTTTAAAAAACATACCGGATACCTCCCCAGAAAACTATTCTTTACTGGTATTATATTCCTGATTATATAAATTGTTACCAATATTTAATTACCGTTAATTAATATAGCGGGGATTTGTGTTAACTAAATCTATAACTGATACTTCAGAGGTGCTTCTTTGGAGGCAGCACTTTGGGCTGCAGAATCCGGGGCCGATGCTTTAGGTTTTATAATGGCAAAATCCAGTAAACGCTATGTTGAACCGCAGCTGGTACGGGAAATTACCAGGCAATTGCCGCCCTATATTGCCCGGATAGGGGTATTTGTTAACACCCTGCCAACTGACCTTAAAGATCTGGCAGAATTCTGCGGGTTCACAGGCTTTCAGCTTCACGGTGAAAAGCCGGTTTTTCTTTCAACTGAAGGAAAACCGGCTTTAATTATTTTAGATAACTAGTTTCTGTCTTTACCTTTATCTGTATTTCTGCTTCTCTCTTGATTTTTTTCTATTTCTTGCTCTTCTTCTGTTTCTTGCTCTTCCTCTGTTTCTTTTTCCCGGTCTTTATCTTTGGGCTTCATTTTTTCATTGAACCACTTGGAGATTTTAGTGGATAATTTATTTTGTTCGATATATTCCTGTGGAATTTCAAAGGGGACAACCGGAGTGGATTTCAGGGCCCTGGACAGGATTTCATGGAAAACAACAGCCGGTTCCCTGCCTCCGGTAGTGGTAAGATAATAATTGCGGTCGGTATGATCATATCCCATCCATACAGCTGCCGTAAGTTCGGGAGTATAACCGATAAACCAGGCGTCTTTAACACCGTCGCTGATGCCGGAGAATTCTTCGGTAGCGGGAAGTTCCACAGTGCCGGTTTTGCCTGCTGTCGGTCGGTTAAGTTTGGCATTTTGGCCTGTGCCATTGCTGACAACATTCTGCAACATCAAGGTCATGGTATAAGCTATGCTTGGTGAAGTAACTTTGATAGACTCCGGCTGGGCCCGGAACAGAACAGTACCATCTTTGCCGGTGATCTTGTCGATGGCAAAGGCTTTATTCATAACCCCAAGATTGGAAAATATCTGATAAGCTTGGGCCATTTGCAGAGGTGAGACCCCTTTATACAGTCCGCCAAGGGCTATTCCGAGATTATTATCCTCTTCTTCCAAAGGAATTCCGGCACGTTTGGCAAAATCAACTCCGCTTTCAATTCCGATTTCGTTGAGTAACCAAACAGCGGGTACATTGCGGGAATGTTGGACAGCTTTTTGCATTGTGATACGGCCGCAGAATTGATTATCGGAATTCTGGGGAGAGTAGCCTTTGATATTTAAGGGGTAGTCATTGAGGATGGAATGTGGGGTATAACCTTTTTCCAGTGCAGGGCCGTAAACCGACAAAGGTTTCAAAGCTGAACCCGGTTGGCGTTCCAGGCCGCTTGAAGTTGCATGATTCAACCTCCGGTAAACCTTTTCTCCCCGATATCCTACCAATCCTTTTATACCTCCTGTTGAATGGTCCAGAATTACTACTCCGCTCTGGACTATCTGGTCTGCCTGCCCGGAAGGAAAGAAACTGCTATCTTGATAGACATCCTCGGCTGCCTTCTGTACCGAAGTATCCATTTGGGTATAAATTTGCAGGCCTCCGTTTAAAATTTGTTCTTCAGTAAAACCAAGTCTATCAATTGCTTCTTCGATCACATAATCAACATAGGGGGCATATTTACCGGCAAGACCGTTTGACGATCCGTTTTTCAGGACAATCGGTTGAGCAATTGCTCTTTCATATTCGGCTGCAGTGATATAATTCTGCTCTTTCATCAAGCCAAGTACCAAATTCCTTCTCTCCAGGGCCCCTTGCTTATTGCCAAGGGGGGAATAAATACTGGGAGCTTTAATTAGTCCGGCCAGCACAGCAGATTCTTCCAAAGTAAGATCTTCAACATTTTTATTGAAATAGAGTTGAGCGGCATTCTGCAAACCCCAGCGTCCTTCGCCAAAATAAATCTGATTCAGATAGGCTGTCAGGATTTCACATTTTTCCAGGGCCGATTCAATTTTGAAAGCATAAGCAACTTCTTTGAGTTTGCGCTCTATGGTTTTATCTGGGACAAGAAAAAGATTTTTGGCTAATTGCTGGGTAATTGTGCTTCCGCCTTCGGAAAAATCACCGGACAGCAAATTTTTGTACAAGGCCCGACCAATAGCGAGCAGATCGATTCCTTGATGTTCATAGAAATGACGGTCTTCCACTGCAATCACTGCTCTTTTCGTAATGAGCGGGATTTGCTGAGAGGAAACTGGTTCAATTCGTGAGGATGAAAGCTCAGATATCCTGCAGCCTTTATGGTCGTAAAGATAAGAAGGTTGGACCAGGGGAATCTGTAACTTGCTTATATCCAATGAGCTGATGTAAAGGGCGGCTCCGCCGGCAGTTAAAAGAAAAACTACCAGAAAGCTGATACCCAGCCCCAACCAGAACTTAGGCTTTTTCCAAGGGTTAAGGTTTTTTATGAAGCCGATCAGTTTTGCATAGCATACACTTGCCTTAGATTTAAGGAGCTGTGCGCTGGATTTTTCCAACCGGTATTCCTTCTTTCTGTCAAGTTAAATAAAGAATGTAACATAATCTAATTCTATCACAGTGTTATGAATTGCCCCTGCAAAAAAATACTGTTTAGACGAATAATTATTTTATGGTTGTTGATGCTAATTAATAAGACAGACTACCTGAAGATTTGGCCCTTTCGAAGGATTCACTTATATCTCCCGGAGTAATTATTTCCAGAGTAGATTGAGAGAGGATATCCTATGTGGAATACTAAAAAACTGAAAGGGTTCCTTTTTTATCCGTATCGAATTATACTTGTAACCTGTGTGGTTTTAGGAATTGTTGTGCTTGTTTGGGGAATGTTTTTTTTTACCACCCCCGGTCAGCAAAACACTGTAGTAAATAACGGGAAAGACAGGGAAACAGGGGAAGCGATAGAAAGCAGTCAAACTAAAGGAATAAGTGAAGATCAAGAGTCAGGCGAATCACTTCCCAAGAAAGTTGGCTCCCTCGAAACTATTGAGCGGACGACAATACTGCTAGTAGGAACAGACTGGCGTCCCGGCGAAAAATCAATCAGTAATATGGATAGTCTGCTCATCGCCCAGGTAGATCCTCAGATTGCTCAAATAAGCTTGCTTTCCATCCCGAGGGATACCCAGGTGGAAATTCCCGGATACGGTAAGTGCAAAATTAATGCTGCCGCACGCCTGGGTGAGGGATTAAAGACTACGGAGGCCTTGCTGGAAAAAGTATGCGGTCAGTCTATTGATGGCTATGTTTTAAGCAATTTTGCCGGTTTTAAGGGCATAATCGACACAATGGGCGGGATTAACCTTACAGTTGAAAAAGATATGTATTACGATACAGGCGAGAGCGAGGATGGAGTTATTGATTTAAAAAAGGGAAAACAGCACCTTAACGGGACCCAAGCTTTACAATATGTCCGTTTCAGGCAAGATGCCTTGGCGGACATATCCCGAACCATGCGGCAGCAAAAAGTCCTCAAAGCCATGGTTGAAGAATTCGGACAAATTAAGACTCTGCCTAAATTACCCTGGTTGGTCTCCCAAATTTATAAGAACGTGCAGACTGATCTTACTCTCGGTCAAATATGGACTTTGATCAACATATTTGCGGATTGGAATTCAATTAAGCTAGCTGCCCAGACTTTACCGGGGAATTTTCTGATCGAAGACGGTATAAGTTATTGGCAGGTTGACCGGGAGGAAACACTCAGGGTTTGCCACGAGTTTTTTACAAAGGGAAAAACCGCAGGATTATTTTCGGAAAAAGAAAATATTTAAAATTATTAGAGGAGATTTGGAATGGAGAGTTTTATTATTTATCCGAATGGTATAAAACGATCAGAGACTGACTTAACTAGCGGGCAATCTCTTCTCCCTGATAATTTTCGGCTATTTATTATATCAGAGCAGGAACTGGATCTTGTACCCCGTATAATTTCCTTGGAGATTAACCTGTTGATGGATTTGTTAACTTGCAGTCCGCTTAACTATCCACAGCTAAAAAGGCTTGGTACGGCGGCTTATTTAGTCTTTTTCCGGGATCTGAATTCCCAAGGTGAGGAACTGACTATCCGTTTTCTCTTAACGGAAACTGAATTGATTATGCTTGGTTGGAATGAAATTACATTTGAGAAAATTACGGTATGGGCTCGGAGCGGTATTATAGGAACCCCTTTTAACCTTGCTCAAGCTTTGGGAGCCAGGGTTTTGCGACATTATCTCATTCAACTTGAAAAGATTGAAGATCTGATTGACTGCCTGGAAGAGGAGATTATGAAAGAACCCAATTCCACCCATCAGGCCGGGATTGTTCTTTTACAGAAACAGGTTATTGGACTAAAAAGATCTTTAAATCTTAACCTATATGTTTTTAACAGGCTGGTAACTATTGTTCCACCAAATGTTTTGGCAAGCTGTCAGGAACTTGTCCAGGATACTGAAAGAGAGTTGGAAAATGCCCGTCAAGCCCTTGAACTGGTAGAAAACCTGCGGGAAACTTATCAGGCTGCTATAGGTAACCGCTCCAATGAAATCATGAAATGGCTCACCTTATTGGCTACTATCCTGTTGCCTATAAACCTGCTTACCAGTTTTTTTGGGATGAATTTTCAATTAATGCCTTTGCTTCATTTGAGTTATGGCATAACAATTTTCTATGTAGTTTGTATAGTCTTTGTTACAGTAGTTCTTGTCCTTTTTTGGCGTAAAAAATGGTTCCATAAATAAGCTTGTAGTTTTGGCGAAACAATTATATAATATTTAAGATTCAACCAGAGTTTGGAGGCGGGACCTTGGAGACTTTATTTCATAAACTTAAAGAATATCTGCATATGGATGAAGAAATACCTTTCGAGGAATTTTCCCGGTACTATAAAGATTTAATCAGTTTCTTAAACAGCAATTTTTCAGAATTTAATCAGGATGATTGTATTAAGGCCCGTTTTATTAGTACAATTGTTCAGGGTAATGCCGATTCCAGGAGCAAAAGTTCCAGGAATAATGGCAAAGCGTTCAAAAAGATGAAGATCAAGTGTGCCTTTTGGGCCGATGCCATTAATTACCGGCTGCTTAAAGAAGGTATTAACCAACAGCAAATTGAAGAAGCCACCCAGGCTGTCAGTGATTCAATTTGACAGCCTGCTAATTAACATAAGCTTATATTCGTTCCAGCAATACCTGATTAAAAACGGCAGGCTGCCGCCAAAGCTAAATAAAGCCGAAAAACTTAGCTCCTTGCAGGAGCTTTTTTGACATATCGGAGAATATAAGTTATGAGTCAACAGGTTGCTTTGTTTTTCGAATTTACTGTAACTTTTATAGCAACTAATCCGTAGATAAGTTTATATAGAGCAAATAGAAAATTAAATTTAGAAGGAGGAATAGTGATGGCCAGGAAACTATATCGTTCAAATCATGACAAAATATTAGGCGGTGTCTGCGGAGGAATTGCCGAATATTTTAACATTGATGTCACCTGGATACGCTTGCTTGTCCTGCTTTTGATACTGCTTTCCCGCGGTTTTGGTATTTTGCTCTATATCGGGGCTGTGATTATTATCCCCAGGGACCCTGTTTCAAAGTTATGAGCGGAATCATTTTAAGGAGGCAAATAAAGTGACCGAAAGACTATATCGTTCCGAACGAGATAAAATGATCGCCGGTGTCTGCGGGGGACTGGCCAAATACTTTCGGATTGACTCTGCTTTGATCCGCCTGGTTGCCCTGATAGCCTTATTGGCAGGTGGAGTCGGGTTTTTTGCTTACCTAATAGCATGGATTATTATTCCGGTTGATTCTGAGCAGCAAGATATTTATGCTGCTGATTCTAAAACCTGGGAAAAAATAAATGAGGTTGCAGCTGATGAATTTAAACCAGGTCCATTTGCTGAAGAGCATGATAAAAGGACCAGATTGGGTGGTATCATCCTGATAGTTTTAGGCTGCCTGTTTTTAATGGATAGTTGGTTTCCGTTTTTTAGTTTCAGTAAAATGTGGCCCTTGATCCTGATCCTGATTGGTTGTGTGATCCTTTGGAGGGGGGCTCGAAAATGAAAACTGTTTTCAATTCCGTAAGCCACGGCTTATTATTTATTTGTCTGGGAGTAATCTTTTTTCTGATTAACTTTGAAATTTTATCCTGGGGTTTCTGGCTCAGTATCCTGGATTTATGGCCCTTAATTTTAATTCTGGCGGGAATTAGTTTGCTTTTTAAAAAGCAAATTCCTTTCAGCCTTATTTTAATGGTATTTTTGATTGTTTTAGTGAGTTGTTCCTTAATCTTCGGCGAACGGTACCCTACCTGGGATTCATGGAGATACCGAATGCCTTATCATAGTGCACTGGCTGGTTCTCAAAGTAGTATCCATATAAATTCCTCGAACTTTGCCCCG
The DNA here is from genome assembly GCA_028704155.1 of Desulfitobacteriaceae bacterium. Taxonomy (GTDB): domain Bacteria; phylum Bacillota; class Desulfitobacteriia; order Desulfitobacteriales; family Desulfitobacteriaceae; genus UBA2264. The sequence continues at coordinate 16,665 of JAQVLN010000004.1, read as the reverse complement.
CATACTTTGACCCCTATAGCACTTGCTGGTCGGTTAAGCTAAATGCTATAATAAGTTTCAGATTAAGCTAAACATGTTATAAGTAATAATAGGAATTTGTTTGAGGATTTTACATGGATATCATTCTTGCCCACAAGCAACTTGATTTTGATGCTTTGGCTTCCATGGTTGCCGCTCAAAAACTATATCAGGACAGTGTCCTGATTGTTGACAGCAAACCAAATCCATATGTTCAGGATTTTTTGGCTTTATATAAAGACAGGCTTGCCCTGAAAAAACCCCGGGATCTCCAGCTTGATTTGATTACCAGGGTTATCCTGGTGGATACTCATGATTTGCGCCGGACGGGTAGCCTGGGCGAAGGATTAACTAAAAATCCCAAGCTGCAAATTGATATTTATGATCATCATCCCTATGCCGGTCCGATAGGTCCTGGTATGCATATAGAACAAGTTGGAGCATGTACTACCCTGCTGGTAGAAAAACTGGCGGGAACAGGGTTACCTTTAAGCAGCTTTGAGGCAACCTTATTTGCTTTGGGGCTTTATGAGGATACCGGCAGTCTATTATTTGAAAATACAACGGTACGTGATCTGCGTGCAGTTGCTTTTTTATTGGAGCGAGGGGCCCATCTTGGTATAGTATCCGAGTATTTACGTAAGCCTTTGACTGCGGAACAGAAAGGCCTTTTACAGGATATCCTTAATCAGGGGCAGACTGAATATATTCAAGGAGTTCCGGTTTATTTTTCTTATACGGAAATTAAGGAATATGTCGGGGGTTTAGCCTTGTTGGCCCACCGGGTCGGCGAATTGGTCGGTGCCGAGACATGGTTCTTACTTGTAAAAATGGAGAACCGCCTTTATATTATCGGCCGCTCCAGAGGAAACGGATTACCGGTTAACCGGATTTTGAAAATATTCGGAGGGTCCGGACATGCTAAAGCTGCCTCTGTAACTTTGAAGAAGGCAACTGGAGCTGAAGCAATGGGGAAACTTCGCCGACAGATAGACAGACATGTGCAACGGCCTTTTTATGCCCGGGATGTGATGAGCTTACGGGTTAAAACAGTATCACCTGATACTACTATTTCCGAGGTTCAGCAAATATTGCTGCGCTACGGACATACCGGAGTCCCGGTAACAAACGGCAAGACATTGGTCGGAATCATTTCCCGCCGGGATGTGGAGAAGTCAATTAAACATGGTTTGGACCATGCTTCGGTTAAAGGATTTATGACTACAAATGTGATTACTGTTGAGGGTGATGCCATTCTGGATGAGGTCCAACGCTTAATGGTGCACCATGATATTGGCCGTTTACCGGTTGTTGAAGAAGGAGAACTAATAGGGATAATATCCCGTTCAGATATTTTACGTTATGTTCACGGGGGAGCAGTTCCTAATGAAGAAGCCTTGGTAAGGGAAAGAAGCCAGGCTGTGCGCAGGGAAATAATGGAACTTATTCACGGTTTGCCGGATAATATCCAGCAATTTATAAAAGTAATTCAAGTCGTAGCCAGGGACACAAATTGTTCTGTTTATCTGGTTGGTGGCTTTGTCAGGGACCTGCTGCTGCTGGCGCCCACCCAGGACCTGGATTTAGTGGTTGAAGGAAATGGTATACTGTTTGCCGAGGCTTTAAATACATACTTGCATAATGGGCAGTTAACATTACATCCCCGGTTTGGAACAGCCCGTATAACATTTCCCGATAAAACCCATATTGATATTGCCGGTACCCGTTGGGAATATTATGCTTTTCCGGGGGCTTTGCCGCAAGTTGAAGCATCTTCACTTAAGGAAGACCTTTTCCGGCGGGATTTCACGATCAATTCCATGGCAATTTGTATTAACGAAAACTGTTATGGAGAATTAGTTGATTATTATGGAGGCATGAGAGATTTACAGCAAGGAGAAATCCGGTTTTTACATAATCTCAGTTTCATAGATGATCCTACCAGGATTTTCCGGGCTATTCGTTTTGCCTGCCGCTATAATTATCAGTTGGCCAAAGAAACTTCAAAAGCTTTAACAACTGCCTTGGGGACCGGGCTGATCAAAAATATCAGTTTAGAACGTTTTACTGAGGAGCTTATGCTCGTTTATCATGAAGAAAATTATTTGCATATGGGCCGTTTCCTGGTGGAATCGGGATTATTCAGGGAATGGTTCGGTAAGGATTTGCCCTGGTATTTTAATGAAAATGAAAAACCCGAAAGTAAAAGGTGGTCCCAAGTCCAACGCTGGTTAACATCTGTATCCAGGATGGAAGATGCAGATGTTGAAGTGATTCTCAATAAGCTGCGCTTAAGCCGGTGGTTGAGAAAAAATACCCGGGAATATATTCGGCTCCGTACTGCTCTGAAAGGCAGTTCCGGGACCGTGACCGAAACAGATACGATTCTGGTTCACACACCCGCTTGGCTGGTTACATTATTGGCACGGGATAATGACCTGAAAGAAGTATTACACGCTTATCAGGCTGCTTTGGAAAAGATCCAGGTGAATACCGATGGGAAAAAGTTATTGGACCTTGGAATTAAATCTGGGCCGCAGATCGGAAAAATCTTGGGCAGGATCCGTCAGGCCTGGTTAGAGGGAGAAATCAAATCGGCTGCTGAGGAAGAAGAGTTGTTACAGAAGCTTTTGGAAACCGCATAATCTAAGGAGGAAAATAATTGATTAATTTAGATCTGCCAACTTTGATTGCTCTTATTCCCGCAATGCTGATTGGTTTGGCTTTTCATGAGTTTGCGCATGCCTGGGTGGCTGATTACCTGGGAGATCCAACTTCGCGCAGTCAAGGCCGTTTAACTATCAATCCCCTGGCCCATCTGGATATATTCGGAACAATTATGATCTTATTATATACATTTGGTTGGGCTAAACCGGTTCAGATCAATCCTTATAATTTTCGCGGCAATCCGCTGCAGGCCCGGATGTTTGTTTCTTTGGCCGGTCCGGCAATGAATTTAATAATTGCTTTTTTAGGTATGCTTATCTGGGGGATTTGTGAATATTTCCTGCAAAACTCGCTCTGGTGGCCGCATCTTTACTTTGTGTTGAAAAGTATCGTAACATTGAATATAGGACTGGCTATTTTTAACCTGGTCCCGATTCCCCCGTTGGATGGATTTGCCGTTTTGGGTGGATTATTGCCAAGGAACCTGGCAGAAAAACTCTGGTCCCTCGAACCGTATGGCATCCTGATTTTAATGGTCCTTTTATTTACAAATATTTTGAGCAGGCCACTTTTTGCGATTATGGAAATTATATTTAAATTTTACCAAGTTGTTATTTCCTGGGCATTAGCATTGTTTATGAGTTAGCAAGCTGATTTAATCAAGTAGTTATAAATTGTAAAACTAATTGGGATCTAATTGTATTAACGAAAGGGCTGATTAAAATGGAAAGAATTTTTAGCGGTATGCGCCCGACAGGGTCTTTGCATATCGGGCATTTAAGTGTCTTGTTAAATTGGATTGCCTTGCAGGACCAATATGAATGTTATTATGGTATTGTCGATTGGCATGCCTTAACTACCGGTTATGAAGACCGTTTGGATTTACCGGCTTTAATCAGGGATATCGCCTTGGATTGGTTAAGTGTAGGTCTCGATCCGGATAAGTGCTCAATTTTGGTGCAGTCCCGGGTTAAGGAGCATGCTGAATTGCATTTGCTTTTTTCAATGATTATACCTATTTCCTGGCTGGAACGGGTCCCTACCTATAAAGATCAGATTCAGCAATTAGGCAAAGAGGGCGGTAAAGATCTGTCAACTTATGGCTTCCTGGGTTATCCTCTTTTACAGGCTGCCGATATTTTAGTCTATAAAGCCCATGCAGTCCCTGTCGGTGAGGATCAATTGCCTCATATTGAACTTTGCCGGGAAGTAGCCCGCCGTTTTAATCATATTTATGGTCCGGTTTTCCCGGAACCGAAGTCTTTGGTAGGCAAAGTACCTTTATTACCCGGAGTTGACGGCCGAAAAATGAGTAAAAGCTATAATAATGCTATTTCTCTGACAGCTCCGACAGCGGAAATCAATAAAAAGGTCCAGCAAATGATTACCGACCCGGCCCGTCTGCGCAAGGATGATCCGGGACATCCGGAAGTCTGTATAGTTTTCAAATTTCATCAAATCTATTCTCCGGAAGCAGATGAAGTGGAAACCAACTGCCGAGGAGGAAAAATAGGCTGTGTAGCCTGCAAGAAGCATTTAGCTGCTAACCTTGACAAACTACTTTCCCCCTTCCGGGAACGCCGTGCTTACTGGGAAAAACCCGGTAGAGTGGAAAAAGTTTTACGCGACGGTGAAGAACGGGCCAGGGAGATAGTTACTGCAACCATGAAAGATGTGCGTGCGGCTATGGGTTTGTAGATGGACAAGGAGCATGAATGGAAGAGTCTGCACTTTGATGTTCCGGCCTTCCAGGGCCCTTTGGATCTTCTCCTCCAGCTGATCCAGCAAGAGAAAGTTGATATTTATGATATACCGGTTGCCAGGATTACCGATCAGTTTATTGCGGCAGTCAGGCAAATGGGATCCCTGGATATGGAAGTAACCAGTGAATTTTTGGTTATGGCTGCCCAGCTTCTTTATCTGAAATCCCGTTTTCTCCTTCCCTGCGGCAATGCTGAGCAGAATTATGAAGAAACGGATGAAGATCCCCGGCAAGAACTGGTGGAACGTCTTTTAGCTTACAAAACTTATAAATCTGCTGCCCGGGTCCTGAGTGCTATCGAAAGTTCCTCGGGACAAACATATTTTCGGGAAGTAGATGTTAAAGCTTTGCTTTCGGAGGTGTCGCCGCCGGACCCTTTGCATGGTATTTCTATCGACGATCTCTGGCAAGCCTTTTTCAAGGTTGTGCATAGGGTTGAAAAGGGGGCAGAAATCAAATATATTCAGCCTGAAGATATTTCCCTGGAAGTAATAATTAACGATGTCCTGCGCAGGGTAATTCTACAGCCCCGGGGTATGCGTTTTCAGAAGCTGATGCATCATAATTCCCGCCTTGAAGCTATAATGGTTTTCTTAGCCTTGCTGGAACTGCTCAAATCCGGCAAAGTCAAGGCTGAGCAGGTTGACCGGCAAGCGGATATTTTTATCTTTCCAACACCGAAAGCCTGGGAGTTTGCCGAAAATTAATGCTAACCATGATTTTGGCAATTAATCAATTAGGTAATCCACAAATATTGTCCCCTCGGTCTAAGTCTGCTTTATTTTAAAAAACCACAGATAAAATTGTCTTGAGATATAAAACGTTAAGAAAAGGGAAATCCAGGTAACATACCATGTCCAATGAATATACTTTATTATGTTAGTATATTTTACACATAACACCTCAAGAAACGTCATAATCGAACAGAAATAAGTATAATACATAAACTGTTGTACTTTACTCTTTCTTACAGGAAAGTTTAAAATAAACACGGCACTAATAGAAGGATAAATAAAGTATTCAAACGAAAAACTTGTTCTATTTGCATATGTAAATAATAACTCAACAGGGTATTCTATTAATCTTAATTCTACTACCGACAAACCTATTAGCCATGTAATTACTTGTTTAAACATAAAAATGACTATAGCTTCCCTGATTTTATTTTTAGGTATAAAAAATACCAGCATAAAAAATGTAATAGTCCACGCAGCTAATAAAATCAGAATATCTTTGTTCATCGATTAATACTCCTTATAATTAAAATCAGACATTTACTTTAGTTTGGCCTTTTTTTTATATCAATATCCAATTTGTTTATAATTAAAAGATTGCTGAGGAGTAGATAAGATGTTGTTTCGTGGACAGCAAACCGCTGCCCTGGAGGCTTTATTGTTTGTTGCTAAAGAGCCGCTTGCAATTGAGCGTCTGGCAGAGATCCTGGAATTATCTGCAGAGGATATTCCAGGGATCCTGGAGGATTTAAGGGAGCGTTATGCCTCATTTTCCAGTGGCATAACTCTGATTGAGTCAACAGAGGGCTATAAACTGGGGACAAAACCGAAAATGTCTCATTATATAGAGCTGCTTTATAAACAGCCTGTCCAGGCACTTTCCGGGGCTGCCTTGGAGGTTTTAGCAATCATTGCTTACAAGCAGCCTATTACTCGTGGGGAGGTAGACTTTTTGCGGGGTGTCCAGTCCGATTCTGCTTTGGCTACTTTGGTTGACCGGAAACTGGTCAGGGAAGCAGGCCGTAAAGATGGACCCGGCCGTCCTATTCTTTATGTGACAACCGAACAATTTTTAAGTCGTTTTGGCCTGACATCGCTCCGGGATTTGCCGCCGTTGGAATTTGAAACTGAGATGGAAATAAATAAATAAATAAATTTCAGGCGTGTTGACCTGAAGTTTATTCAATCGTAAGACTCCCACTTCAAGGGGGAGTGGGTCCTCTCGATGTTCAGCTTAAGCTGAACGAGTTCACTTTCGATTTTAGGTTTTTGACAAGCTGGTAAGCTTGTCTTTCTTTATTTAAATAAATGTTTATAGTTTGCCGATAACGGATAAGTTATTCTATTGACTGTTAATTTGGGGTGATAGGGTGCGAATTCTGGCGTTTTTTCTTGCGGGGATGATATGGTTGCTGATAAGTTTGGCCATAAAGGCAGTGGTTGATTTTAAATATATCAGCAATGAGAAGGAAGATCACCTTGATATATCCATGAAGGCTTTACATGGTTTATGGAAGTTTACTATAATCATGCCTGCTTTTCAGCTGAAATGGGACGAAGGTCCGGAGTTGGAGATTGAGCAAAAAACTGAGGCTGGAACAGGTCCTGTAATCGAGGGCAAATATCAGGTGCGTTTTCATAACAGGCAGGAGGGATATTTTCGGCGGTTCTGGCCCAAAATCCCCGCAATTTTAAGCAAACTGGAGAAAATTAAATCAAATTTCTACAGGGGTATTCACTGTACGGCTTTAAACTGGCATTTGGAAATAGGTTTTTCTGATCCGGTCAAAACAGCGTTGGTTACAGGCAGTCTCTGGGCAATTACCGGATCTTTCCTGGCCCGGCTTTGCCGTCAGGTTACAATGGATACCAACCATCCTCAGATTAAGATAATTCCACAATTTCAAAAACCCGGTTTTTCTTGTCGCCTGCATTGTATATTTAATCTGCGTATGGGCCATATTATCATTGCTGGTTTAAAATTATTACGGTCATTTCAATATACGCGAAGGGGGTAGACAGATGGGGGATCACCCAATTGAAACTCTCATGAAAACGGCTATGGAAAGCATTCAACAAATGGTTGATGTCAATACTATTGTTGGAGATGCAGTAGAAACCCCGGACGGATCGGTAATTATTCCTGTATCAAAAGTCGCTTGTGGTTTTGCTGCCGGAGGAAGTGAGTTTGCTTCAATAGAGGTACAGAAAGATGATTCGGGGAAAAGCGGTGAGGATCAGGAAAAAGAGACAGCCGGATTGCCATTCGGAGGCGGCAGCGGGGCAGGGGTTTCTGTCCAGCCTGTGGGGTTTCTGGTAGTGGGAAACGGTCAGGTGAGACTGCTTCCGGTGGATAGTAATGCAGTTGCTGAAAGAATTATTGACATGGTTCCGGAAGTATTTGATAAGGTATCTAATTTTATTAATAAGAAAACTGCCGAAAAAGAAGTCATAACCGTACCTGATCAAACCGCACATTAAAAAGATTTCTTAAGAGGGGATGTGCTGAAACATTGGTTTCCACTGACCCTTTTTTGGTTAATACTATACAAACGATACTACCAAGGAAGACATGCAATTATTCCTGAATTTATGCCGCGTTGCTGGCGATTGCAATAAATTTAAGCATATTCGGAATTAATTAATGTTTGGGCAGATAATTTCATTAATAAGCCCTGCATGGTGGATTTGCATATCTTAAGATTAAGTGATATGCTAAAAAAGTAGTTAAATAATCTGGTAATGAGTGATTCTTGCCTGAGGGAAGAATTGAAAAGGGAAGTCAGTTGAAGCTGACGCGGTACCCGCCACTGTAAAAGGGAGTCAGTTCACATAATGTCTACTGGGGGTTGCTTTGGAAGACGGTGAATTGATAATGATCTTGAGCCAGGAGACCTGCTCTTGCCAAACACTATGTTAACCTACGGGATGTTAGGGAGGTGAATACTTTTGTTTTCGGGATTCTTACTGTGTCCTGATACTAGTTGAGCTTTTTACCCTTCCAATTGGTGAAGGGTTTTTTTGTTGCTCAAAAATATATCTGAAAGTTATGGAGGTTGAAAATGATTATCCTTCTGGGGGAAACACCTGCTGCACTTAAGATTAGTGAACACCTTCAAAACAGGGATATTGAATTTATCAAAACGCCTACTTGGCCCGATAATAGTCTGGCGGCACCTTCCATTATTCTTGACGTTAGCCATCCTTCCAATGAAAGGTTGCTTTCCCTTGGTCAATTTTGTGAACAATCAGGCATTCCTTATCTCCGGTTAGCAAGACCCGAAACCGGTATTCCAAACAGTTCCTTAATTTCCCGGGCATCTAATTGGGAGGAAGCAACACTCTGTATGAAAGAGCGGATTTGCACATTATATGAACAAAAAGGACGGTTGGTAACAGTTTTTGTTACTACAGGCAGTCATCAATTGGAAAGCATTGTGCATAGTTCTTTTGCTGATAAGGCGCGTTTCGTAGTTCGGGTTCTTCCCGAAGGACGTCTGGTGCAGAAATGTCAAGATATGGGCATTTATCCTCGCGATATACTGGCTATGCGAGGCCCTTTTTCTAAAGATATTAACAAGGCGCTGTTCAAATTTTACGGGGCGGATCTAATTTTCACCCGGGACACTGGTCTTGCCGATAGGATGGATACAAAAATTACTGCTGCCTTAGAATTAAAGTTGGAAATTTTGTTAATAAGAAAGAAGAAGGCCAGCTGTGGTTTGATTATGGATGATCTGAATGAACTATTAGGTTGGATAGATAAAAATATTTCAAAATGAAAGCAGTCTGTGCTGCTTTTTGATTGGGATAGCCGCAAACGATGTACTGTATTGTTGGACAGACTATCCTAACTGTGTTAATATTATGGCAATAGAATATTTAGGTATGAGTGATTTTTCCCGAGGGAAAAATTTAAAAGGAAAGTTAGTAGAAGCTGACGCGGTACCCGCCACTGTAAGAGGGAGTTAACTTACAATTGTCACTGGGGATGTAACTGGGAAGACGTAAGTTAATGAAGATCTTGAGCCAGGAGACCTGCTCATAACCAACATTACGACTACCTACGGGATGTTAGGGAGGTGAATACTTGTATTTTCGGTATTCTTACCGGATACTTGTTTGAACTCTTTGCCCTTCTGTTAGAGAAGGGTTTTTAATTTGTAATAAGGTTATTAAATTAGAAAAATTTTAAAAACCAAACGATTTGGAATTCAGGTGCCGAAGTTTGCGAACTTTGGTTTAAAAGGGAAGCAGGTGTAATTCCTGCACGGTCCCGCCGCTGTGATGGGGAGATGTTTTATTTACGCCACTGGTTGATCCTGGGAAGGTATGAAACATTGATGATTCAGAGTCAGAAGACCTGCCTGAAGAAGTGTACAAATACTCTACGGGCGATAGAGGAGGTAATAGAGTGCTGCCAAAATCTGATTATCAGTATCTTTGCTCCTTGACTAATCGGTCGAGGGGCTTTTTTAATTCAATATTAAGTTACAGTCCTGGCTAGGCTTCCGGCAGCCTTTACAGAATGTTTTTATGGTACTATGTTCGTGTTTAGTTTTAGGAAAAAAGGGGGAGGACATGATAATTTCAGAAAAAAAATGCCTACTGGTTGCCAGCTTCGGCACGACCTATACGGCGGAGGAAAAAGCTTGTATTGCGGCGACCGAAAAACAGATGGCGGAGAATTTTTCTGGATATGAAATAAGAAGGGCATTTACTTCAGAGATGGTGCGAAAGATCTTGCGTGAACAGAATGGTATCCGGGTGGATAATGTACGCGAGGCCTTGGAAAAACTGCGGGATGACGCTTTCCGGGAAGTGATCATTCAGCCTTTGCATATCATTCCCGGAGAGGAATACCATGAAAAGGTCCGCAAAGTTGTTGCTGAATTTCGGCATGATTTTGAGAGAATTGCCGTAGGTAACCCGCTGCTGATGACCGTGAATGATTATGCTGAAACGATCGAAGCACTAAAAACCCAGTTGCCCACTTATTGCAGTAATCAGGCAGTTATTTTGATGGGGCACGGTTCCGCTCATCCGGCCAATGCTGGCTATGCCTGCCTTCAGCTCATGCTGACAGATGTGCTGCCCCAGGTTTATGTCGGCACAGTGGAGAGCTATCCTGCTTTAAAGCATATCCTCCCCAAGCTGAAAGCAGCTCGTTGCAACAAGGTGGTCTTGATGCCCTTTATGCTGGTAGCCGGCGACCACGCTCACCATGATCTGGCTGGTGACGGTGACGACTCCTGGAAGGCGATACTGGAAAAGTCAGGCTATAAAGTAGACGTTTATTTTCATGGGTTAGGGGAAAATCCGGCTTTCCAGGGGATTTATCTCAGACATGCCAAAGACTGCATGGCTGTTGCGGGGGTAGAGTGATGAGTTTTTTTTTATCCGCTCACATTAGATATTTCCCGAAAAAAGTGTACGGTCATCGGGGGCGGGGTGGTAGCTCAGCGCAAGGTCTCGGCTTTATTGAGCGCCGGTGCGAATGTTTGGGTGGTAAGCCCCCAGATCTCCCCGGTGCTGCAAGATTTAGGCCGGACCGGTGAGATCAGGGTGTTGCTGACTACTTTTCAACCGGAGCTGCTTAAAGAAAGTTTTCTAGTTATTGCCGCTACTAATCGGCGGGAGATCAACCAGCAAATCGCGGCCTTTTGTCGGGAAAATCGCATCCTGGTCAATGTTACTGACTGTCAGGAGGAAAGCGATTTTATCACCAACGCGTTTCACCGCCAGGGTGACTTGATGATGGCGGTCTCGACTAATGGCAAGAGTCCGTATTTAGCTAGCAAAATATCGGCCGATTTAGCGGACGCTTATGGCAAGGCCTATGCCGATTTACTGAAAATACTCGGGGAGGCCAGAGCGGATATGAAACGGAAAGAGATCGGACGGGGAAAAATGATAAAGGTCATGGACGAGCTTCTGGGGGATGATCTGCTGCAGTTATTGCAGCGGGGTAATGTAAACGAAGCCAGGGAGAAGGTGAGACAATGCCTATTGCAGTAATTGGTCTGAACCATAAAACAGCACCGGTGGAAATTAGGGAAAAGCTGGTCATTTCCAATTGGCAGATTAAGAATCGCGCGGATGAAATACATGGACTGGAAGGCATCTCCGGGATGGTTATGCTCTCGACGTGCAATAGGACAGAAATCTATTTCACTGCCGATCAACCGCACGCGGGCGTAGAAAACGTGGCCCGCTGGTGGACGGCCTTAGGGCGGTATGTCATGGAAGATATTAATCAGCATTTCTATGTTTATAAAGCTGAGTCAGCCATACTGCACCTGTTCAAGGTGACTTCGGGGATGGATTCGATGATCTTGGGTGAAAGCCAGATCCAGGGGCAGGTTGAGACCGCCTATGAATATGCGCGGGAATATAAGCTTTCCAACAATATTCTCAATACCCTTTTTCAAAGGGCTATTGCTACCGGAAAAAGAGTACGCACCGAAACGCGCCTTGACCGGGGAATTATTTCAGTAGGTTCGGTGGCGGTGGAACTGGCCAAGCGGCATCTGGAGGATTTGCATGGGTGCACCATCCTGGTATTAGGAGCAGGTGATACCAGCGAACTAGTCGTTCAGCACCTGGTTTCCCATGGCGCTTCAGTAGTTGTTGTTTCCAACCGAACCTATGATAAGGCGGTTAAATTAGCAGAAGTATTTGACGGAAAAGCTATTCATCTCCACGATTTTCCCAATTTTTTGCCCCAGACGGATATTGTCATCAGCTGCACGTCTGCCCCCAGGTATATTCTCGGTGTAGAGCAACTGCTCCCCTTTATGGAAAAGGAGACTACTAAGCAGTTGCTGCTGATTGATATAGCGGTGCCGCGGGATATCGACCCGCGGGTAGCAGATATACCAGGGATCGTTCTCTATAATGTTGATGATCTCCAAGAGGTTGTAAGTAATAATCTGTCATTTCGCAAAAAAGAAATCCTGAAGGCGGAACAAGTACTTGCGGAAGAAATGAATAAATTCCTGGAATGGCTGCGATGTCTGGAGGTGGTTCCTGTAATCGTGGCCTTGAATGAAAGAGCAGAAAGCATTAAAGTGGTAGAAATGGAAAAAACGTGGGGGAGGCTAAGTGCTTTGAGTGAGAAGGAGAAAAAAGTTATTGCGGCACTTGTTGATTCAATCTTGAACAGGTTTCTCGGTGAGCCTATCACTAAGCTTAAAGATGCTGCTATTAATGATCAGGGAGCGGTGTATGGGGCAGTGCTTCAGGAGCTTTTCAATTTAAAACTTGGCGAGAAGGCGATTAATAGGGCGGGGAATCAATGATAAGAACAATTCGGATCGGAACACGGCAAAGTCCCTTGGCCTTACGGCAGACGGAACTCGTGCTTGCCGGCCTGCGGAAGGTCTGGCCGGAGGTGTTTTTTCAGATTATCCTGATTACTACAAAAGGAGATAAGCTTGTGGATGTTTCCCTGAATAAAGTTGGGGATAAGGGTTTTTTCACCAAAGAATTGGAGGCGGCCTTGCTGAAGGAAGAAATTGACTTGGCGGTGCACAGCATGAAGGACCTGCCGTCCTGTTTGCCGGAGGGGCTGACCATCGGAGCCGTGATGGTCAGGCATGATCCCCGGGAGGCTCTAATCAGCAGAAATAATCTGACTTTTGCGGAATTGCCTGCCGGCGCCCTGGTAGGAACAAGCAGTCCCCGGCGCAAAGCGCAGCTTTTGCACTGCAGACCTGATTTGGACATTCGGGATATGCGGGGTAATGTCGATACCCGTATTAAAAAACTGGAACGAGAGAACCTGGACGCCATTGTTTTGGCGGCGGCTGGTATCGTCCGGCTGGGCCTGCGGGAACGCATCACGGAAATACTGGATACTACTCTGTGTTTGCCGGCGGTGGGGCAAGGCGCACTGGGCGTGGAAATCCGGGTTGACAACGAGCTAATGCTGGAGATGGTAAAAAGTCTTAACGACCCTGACACTTCGGGCTGCGTCAAGGCCGAACGGACCTTGCTGGAAGCTTTGCAAGGCGGCTGTCAGGTCCCGGTAGGGGCACTGGCGGAGTGCCGGGAGGATACCATTGTTTTGCAGGCCCTGGTGGCAAATTCCGAGGGTTCCCGGATCTTACGAGGCCAGCTTAGCGGAAAACGGGAAGAGGCCGAACAAATCGGCCTAGACCTGGCCCGGCAATTGCTGCGGCAGGGAGCCGGTGAAATTTTGGACAGCATTCAGGCAGGAGGTTCTTAATGAGCGAAGGGAAGGTTTATTTGATCGGGGCCGGGCCGGGAGATCCCGGATTGCTTACCGTAAAAGGCTTAAGACATCTCCAGGAGGCCGACAGTATTGTATATGACAGGCTTGTCAGTATAGGACTGTTGGCTTATTGTAAGCCGGGAGCCAAGCTGATTTATGTTGGCAAGGCGCCGTACCGGCATACGCTGGATCAGCAGGGGATCAACCGGCTCCTTGTGGCTGAAGCCTCAAAAGGAAGGGTGGTTGTCAGGCTAAAGGGGGGCGATCCCTTTGTTTTTGGCCGGGGAGGCGAGGAAATCCTGGCCTTAAGGCAGGCGGGCATTGATTTTGAAGTGGTGCCAGGAATAACTTCGGCTCTGGCTGCACCTGCATACGGCGGAATACCGGTAACCCACCGGGGCTCGGCCTCATCGTTCACGGTGGTAACCGGGCACGAGGATCCTACCAGGACGGATAGTGCGATCAATTGGGGCAGCCTTGCCGCGCAGGAGGGCACTCTGATTTTCTTGATGGGGGTGGAACGAATAGCGGAAATTGCAGCCGCGCTGCTGCAAACAGGCAAGGACGGCGGCACACCTGCAGCCGTAATCCAATGGGGGACCTGCTCCCGCCAGAAGGTAGCGACCGGGACGCTGGATACCATCAAAACCATAGCCCATGAAGCCGGATTGACTTCACCGTCGGTGATTGTAGTGGGCGAAGTGGTCAGACTGCGGGATCAGTTGAAATGGTTTGAGGATAAACCACTCTTTGGACTGCGGATCTTGGTGACGCGCACCCGTGAGCAGGCGGGGGTGCTGGCTGGGAAGTTAAGGGGTTGGGGTGGTGAAGTCGTGGAGTTTCCGACGATTGCTGTCAAGCCGCCGGAGGATTTTACCACTTTTGACTATGCTCTCAGGCAGTTGGGGAAATATGGCTGGCTCTTTTTTACCAGTGTCCATGGCGTAGCGTTCTTTTTCCAGAGACTGAGACATCTTAAAATTGATATTCGCAGCCTGGGCGCGGCCCGGATCTGCGCCATTGGTCCGCAAACGAAGGAAGCGCTGGAAGAGAGGGGACTGACGGTTGAATACCAGCCCGGCGAGTATCGGGCGGAGGCCTTTGTCGAAGGATTAAAAGGCAGATTGCACCCCGGACAGCGCGCTTTACTACCCCGGTCCCATCTGGCTCGACCGTATCTTGCGAAACAATTGAGGTCGCTTGGTGTGGCTGTCGACGAAATTGTGGCTTACCGTACTGTGTCTCCTGAAGGGAGCGCGGAACAAATCAGGGAAATGATCAAGAATAAAGAAATTGATGTGATCACGTTCACCAGTTCCTCAACAATCACTAATTTCCTGAAGATTCTCGCCGTGGAAGAACCTCATAAGCTATTGCACGGTATTTTTTGCGCGTGCATTGGTCCCGTTACGGCGGAAACCGCCGCTGCCGCTGGCCTGAAGGTCGACGTGACGGCTGCGGATTATACGATCGAAGGCTTGGTGCAGGTCCTGGTCCGGCATTTTTTAAATAAACAAGATTTAAAGAATGAACAAAGTGACAAAGGGAGGGTATCCCCATGAGTTTTCCTCAAACCCGGATGCGCCGACTGCGGATATCGCCGGGAATAAGAAAAATGTTAGCCGGGGTGCAGGTGACTGTTGACGATCTGATCTATCCGCTTTTTGTCCGTGAAGGCCAGGGCGGCCGTCAGGAGATTCAAGCCATCCCGGGGGTTTTTCAGTATACCTTGGACGACCTGCTTTATGCAGCGGAAGAAGCAGCGGAGGCTGGGATTCCGGCTGTGTTGCTTTTTGGCATTCCCGCAGACAAGGATGCTGCAGGTTCCCAGGCTTATGCCGAAGATGGTATTATTCAGCGGTCTGTGGGTCTGCTAAAAAAAGAGTTTCCAGACTTGGTGGCCATTACCGATGTCTGCCTGTGTGAATATACCGACCATGGACATTGCGGAATCGTCCGGGACGGACGCATTTTGAATGATCCCACGCTGGAGCTTTTAGCTAAAACGGCGGTATCCCATGCTCAGGTTGGAGCCGATATTGTGGCTCCTTCTGGTATGATGGACGGCAGAGTGGACTGTATTCGTCAGGCCTTGGACAAGACGGGCTACAACGATACCTTGATTATGTCATATGCGGCAAAATTTGCTTCTTCTTTTTACGGTCCTTTCCGGGAGGCCGCGTGCTCAGCTCCTGCTTTCGGCGACAGGTGCACCTATCAGATGGACCCCAAGGCGGGGGTAGACCAAGCTATGCAGGAAATTGCTCTCAATATCGAAGAAGGTGCCGACATTGTGATTGTGAAGCCTGCACTGGTTTATCTAGATATTATCCGGGCGGCAAGGGAACAGTTCCGCTGCCCTCTTGTCGCATACAATGTCAGTGGCGAGTATGCCATGCTTAAAGCTGCCGCCCAGATGGGCTGGATTCAGGAAAAGCAGGTAGTCGGTGAAGTGATGACAGGCTTGAAACGGGCCGGCAGTGATTTAATCATCACTTATTCAGCTCTGGATATAGCCCGCTGGATCAAGGAAAGCGAGGAGGAGTAGGCATGAACAGGAAATTTGTCAAATCGCAGGAACAATACCAGGAAGCCCTAAAATACATACCCGGTGGGGTGAATAGTCCGGTACGCGCTTTTAAAGCGGTAGGGGACTATCCTATTTTTATAGAGAGTGGAGAAGGCTCGAAAATTATCGATATAGATGGGAACAAATATATTGATTATGTGTGTTCCTGGGGACCTTTGATCTTAGGCCACAGACATCCGGCGGTAATGGCTGCCGTAGCGGAGAGTCTGGCCAGAGGGACCACTTTTGGTGCGCCTACGGAGTTGGAAATAGCCTTGGCTCGCTTAATCACCTCTGCTTTCCCGGTGATGGATATGGTGCGCATGGTCAATTCCGGTACGGAAGCGACGATGAGTGCCTTGCGCTTAGCCCGGGCTTACACCGGCCGCAATAAGATCCTCAAATTTACCGGCTGCTATCACGGGCATGCCGATTCCCTGCTGGTGAAGGCCGGGTCCGGTCTTTTGACCTTGGGGACCCCATCCGGCCCCGGTGTTCCTCCATCTTTGGTGATACATACAATCACCGCTTCCTATAATGACTTGGTAGAGGTGGAAGCCATTTTTTCCAAAGAAGGTGAAGAAATCGCCGCTGTGATCATGGCGGAGGTTCCCGAGACCGTCAGGAAGACGCTGGCGGCCTCGAGGTCGTCGGCGGTGTTGATGGCGACGTTGACCGC
>JAQVLN010000055.1 GCA_028704155.1 Desulfitobacteriaceae bacterium | reverse complement strand
CTTGACGCAGAAAACAGGCTGTCCATGCCCATCTCGATGGAAACGGGTTATGACACGGAAAAGTTTGTTATCATGGCCAAAGCAAACGGACCTGGCAGTCTGACAGCACAAGTACAGCTTGGTGCTGAAACAGAAAAAATTGACACAGAAATTATGTGCCCTGACCTGGACAGTATCCGCAACAGCCTTGTGCTTGCGGATGAAGGGG
This sequence comes from Desulfitobacteriaceae bacterium, assembly GCA_028704155.1. GTDB lineage: Bacteria > Bacillota > Desulfitobacteriia > Desulfitobacteriales > Desulfitobacteriaceae > UBA2264. The sequence continues at coordinate 13,662 of JAQVLN010000055.1, read as the reverse complement.
TTTATCCGGAGCAGAAAAGCACCCATAAGGTAACGTTAAAGAAAGACCTGAAGAACTATATCAAAATCCAGGAAGATATCACTTCTACCCTGCACAAACTGTTCGGTACGCTGGAGTCTTTTGACAATACGGCGGGTATGGTTTGCGGCGTACTCCAAAACAATACCGGGCATTCTTTGCCGCTCCACATTAAATTTTCGGTCCTGGATGAAAATGGCAATGAAATAACTTCTTTCAGGGGAGCGGATATTCTAAGAGAGGATGCGACGGAGCCGCCCGTACCGGAAACCGCTCTCAGTGTGGAAAAAGGTTCATCACAGGACTTCAAAATGCCGCTTTTTGCGAATGTCTATTCCATTAAACAGGGTATATACGACGGAAAATTGGAAGTTTCCCTGTTTGGCAGCAATACGGAGCTCTTGGTACGTCATTTCGAACTGCATGTTGAAAAGGAGAGCCAGATCCAGATCATCATCGGTTTTGTAGCTGTATTCTTAGCCTTGGGCAGTATTCTGCTGATGGGCCTCAAGCAAAAGAAGTGGATCAGGCGGCTGAAGACCAGTGAGCTTATTCTCATTGCGCTCTTTACTGCCGTGAAATTCTCCATTGTGGATATCCCCTGGTCTGTTTTTGGAGATGTCCTGAGAGCTTTTTTAGGTCCTCTGGGTCCTTTTATGAGTATTATCACGGGTATTTTTACTGACATCCTCCAAGCTATATTCCTGGTCGCTTTGATTGTTCTGGTGCCCAAGCCTGGAGTGGTCATTATTTCCTCAGTAGTTCGGATTATCCTGCAGGGGATTGCTTTTGGCACGTTTAACCCCATTACCATCCTGTTGATGCTTTCCTATGCTTTCATTGCGGATGGCCTGCTGTACTTTGCAGGATTTACCACAGGCAAAAGAACGTTTAAAGAGTGTTGGGCGACTTTCGCTATCCTCGGAGTTATCTTTGCTGTGCAGCATGTTTACTCAACTTATACCTTTTATTACATTTGGATGTACCTGTACCGTCTTTTCTATCCGAACTGGTACATTAATGTGAATGCCGTTGTTTCGGTAATCTACTCTGCCCTGGGATCGGCCATGGGTGTATACCTGGGGAATAAGTTAAAGCGGGTGGTTGAATAATGCGGATGAAATTTATTGAAACAGAATTGAAGGATACAGTCTTTCACCGGCTGGATGTCCGGACCAAGCTGGTTATGCTGCTTTGTTTGGCCATTCTTGGCATGGCCCTGGACCAATGGAAGGTTTTGGCTGTCTTTTATATGGCAGTCTTAGCGATTGTAGTCACGGCCCGCCTTTCCGGCGACAAGTGGAAAGTGCTGCTGCTCATTTCTTTCCTGACAATGTGGGGGATTATGTGGGTGCAGGCGATTTTTTATGACGCTTACCCGCGTACGCCACTTCTGTACCTGCTGCCGCCAATGCTGGTCAGCCCGTCCACACCGCTGATCGGCGGCTTGTGGGAGGGAATCGCTTTTTACTATGAAGGGTTTGGCTACGGGATGGCCCAGTCGCTGCGCATGATTACGCCGATGACCCTCGGACTGCTGATTTTCTGGACGGAGGATCCGGTAAGAATATTGACCGGTCTGAATAAACTCAAACTTCCTTATGCGGTGTGTTTTATGGTCATGACCTGTTTGCGGTTTATCCCGATTACTTTTGCGGAAGCCAAAGTAACTTTGGATTCACAGCGCCTGCGCAAATACAAGCCGTTTGATATCAAGGGCATCATCTTCGGCTATGGAATCTATAAGACAACCGTTCAGGTACTGGTGCCGCTTCTGGCCAACAGTGTGCGCAAAGCTGCCAATATGGCTAGGAGCGCCGATTCCCGGGCCTTTAGGGCTTCAGAAAAACGTACGGAGCTGCATGAGGTGAAAATTAAGGCCGGGGACAGGATAATCGTCTTGTTCTTCGTCGGTGTCGTTGTTTGCCTTCTGGCTTGCAAACTGTTTCTTTATCTTTCGGAAGCCGATAAGTTTACGAGCGATATTTTAGCACCTGTTTATTGGATTACCCATCGGTATCTTTAATCTGCCGTATCCATATTTTTGCTAAGGAGGCTGCCATGATAAAAATTGAGAATTTATCGTTCCGATATCCGACCCGGGAAGAATATGCCCTGGAAAATATTAATTTAAAAATTAAAAAAGGTAAATTTATTTTACTGACCGGCTCGACGGGCTGTGGGAAGACAACCCTGCTGAAGTGTTTGAACGGAATCATCCCGCACGAATCCATGGGCGATTTTGGCGGGAATGTTTGGATTGACGGTATGGAAACCAGGGAACAGCCGGTTAATGTATTGGCACAGAAGGTCGGTCTGGTATTTCAAAATCCGGATGAGCAGATTTTCTCCACCCGGGTTCTGGACGAGATTGCCTTCGGGCTGGAGAACCTCTGTTGTCCCAGGGAGCAAATGCGGGCCAGAATTGAGTGGGCACTGGCCAAGGTCGGCATGACGGCGTACAAAAACCACAGCACCAATGCCTTGTCGGGAGGGCAAAAGCAGCGAGTGGCGGTGGCGTCTTTACTGGCTTTGAAGCCCGAATTACTGGTGCTGGATGAACCGATCAGCCAGCTCGATCCCGGAGGTGCTCAGGAGGTACTGGAAGTCGTCAAGAAACTGAGTGACGACGGCATCACCATTATACTGGTAGAACACCGTATTCATGAGGTGGCTGCCTGGGCAGACCGGATCATTATTATGGATAAAGGCAGAATCGCCTTGAATATTCCTTCCGGGGAAGTGTTTAAACACTTGGATACTTTTCAAAAGCTGGGTCTGAGAAGTCCCAAGAGTAAAGCTAATCTAAAGCCAAGACTGCGGGAGGCGGTGGCGTTCGCAGAAGCTAAAAGCCTCAGGAATAGCGACAGGGCTTTTAAAGAGGATAAAACAAAGAAGGCGGAGACTATGAAGATTACCGAAAGGAGTGATTATGATAAAAGTGTAAAGAGACTGGTTGAGGTCAAGGATTTGTGGTTTTCATACGACAAGAAGAAGGCCAAAAACAAAGAAGCATGTGCGCTAAAAGGAATTGATCTGAATATCCAGGCGGGAGAAATTGTTGGCGTGCTGGGGGAAAACGGCAGCGGCAAGACGACCCTGATGCATCATCTGGCCGGTCTGCATAAACCGCAAAAGGGCCGGGTGAATGTAGTGGGAAAGGACACCGTGAAACATAACGCCTATCGGCTGGCCGGCAGCGTGGGGATTTTGTTTCAAAACCCCTCTTTGATGCTGACGTGCGACACGGTACATGAGGAGGTGGCCTTTGGACCACAGAATTTAAAAATGCCGGTAGAAGAAATCGGTCGTAGTGTTGGCAGATGCCTGCAAATGATGGAACTCGAGGATTTGCGAGACTTCCACCCGCAGACGTTGTCCGGCGGCCAGCGCTTGCGGTGTGCGGCTTCGACGATCCTGTCCATGAGTCCGGATGTTATTTTGTTGGATGAACCCACCAGCGGCCAGGATATCCTGCATATCAGGAAACTGATGGCACTCTGTCGGGACTTAGTCAAACAGGGCAAAGCAGTGGTCCTGATTACGCATGATTTTGAAATTGCTGCCGAATACTGCGACAGGATTGTCATAATGAGCGGCGGAAAAATTGTTCTGGAAGGCAGACCGGGAGAAATTTTTGCTGCGGATGATACCGCTGCAATGATGGTCTGATTTAACGAAGCGTTAGACAGAGTAAGCATTTACCGGTTTAGATGTTATCCCAAAAATATTCTGGAGGAGGTAAGTCGGAGAGAAATACTTTCCTGGCGTTTAGTGCCTCAAGAAAGCTAATCAAGAAAAATCTAAAAATAATAGAGAGGATGAGTATGTAAAATGAAAGAGTTTATCTGTAATCCGGTGGAAATTGAAAAAGAAAGCATGGCAATTATTGGTGAAATTCTGGGCGAAGTCGATTTTACGCCGAAGGAACTTAAGGTGGTCAAACGGGTGATTCACACGACTGCTGACTTCGAGTATGCACAGCTTCTGGAATTTAATCATGCCCCGCTGGAAGCTCTGTGGCAGGCCATCCGGGATGGACGGCATCTTGTTACGGATACGGGGATGGCAATGTCCGGCATTAACCGGCGGGTTCTGTCGAAGTATGGGGCGGAAGTCAAGTGCTTTATGTCGCAAGAGGAGGTGGCGCTTGAGGCGAAGGAACGGGGGCTTACCCGGGCCATGGTCAGTATGGAGCATGCCGTAAAAGATGAGAGAAACGGCATCTATGTCATCGGTAACGCACCTACCGCTTTAATGCAATTGCTGGAACTGATAGAAAAAGGACAGGCTGCCCCTGCTGTGATTATTGGCGTGCCTGTAGGATTTGTGGGAGCCGCCGAATCAAAAGAACGGCTGGGCCAGACCGCTATCCCCCACATTCTGATACGGGGCAGGAAAGGCGGCAGCAATGTGGCGGCGTCGATTGTCAATGCCATTTCTTATATGCTGGAGGAATAAGACAATTCAGGATTCAAGTAATATGAACAAAACATAGTAAGGCAATAAGCAATAAAAACAAAAAAAGATAAAGGCCTAAAAAAAGGAGGAAGATTTATGTTCCGGATTCAAAAAACGAAAACAATATTTATCATTGCACTAATGGCCATATTGGTCCTGACAGTCAGCGGCTGCAGCCAATCGGGTCCAAAATCCGGCAGTGAGCAGACAAGTCTGAAGCCGCAGCTGGAACTGGTGAAAGAAATTTCTATGGGCAATCTGGCGGAAGATAAAATTCCGGATGTGACTGCCGACAGGTGGTCGTTTGGTGTCCAGCCCAACAAGCCGATTGTAAGCCCGGACGGCAAACATGTGCTGGTTGTCGGCGAAGAAAAGATGACCTTCATCGATACGACGACCGGAAAGGATCTATGGAGCAAGGTAACTTACGGCGGGATAGATTCCTATCTGGTTGACAATAACCGGATCTATATGGCCGAAAAATACGGCAACAAGAAAGCAAAGGAACACGGGTATATTATTTGTCTGGACAGCAAGACCGGCAATGAACTTTGGAAATATGACGTGCAAAGCGACCTCGGCCCCATTGTGACTGCCAATATGCCGGCTGCTACCGTCCCGAGGACAAGTTGTTCGATTAAGATCGTGCTGCAGAACGGTAATGTTTATGCGACCGGCGGTACGAGTTGGTCAGTAAAGAATGACCAATTCAAGGCTGAGGTTTTATTGTGCATCGATCAGAACGGAAAACGGGTTTGGAAAACGGAATCCGTTGGTTTGCCCGGTCTGATCAGCATGAGCAGCTTACGGTTCCTTGACGGGAAACTGATTATGGGGAACTATAGTTACGGCGGCAATATCAGCGGTCCGGCTTCAGTAAACGCTTTCGATGCCTATACCGGAAAACTTGCCTGGAAATATGAAATGCCGAATGATCCGAGTCTGGCCAGTTCCGAAGTAACAAATGTGGCGATTGAAGTGGTTGGAGATAAAGTCGTTGCCGTGACTCACTTTGGCAAAGCCGTGGTATTAGACGAAAATGGCAAGCAGATCACTGAATTTATTGCTTTTAAACCGGAGCAAAACCCAAATTATACCTTGTACACAAGCGTTTACGGCACCAGCTTGATTGCCGGCAAGGATGAAATCATTATTTGCCCAGGAGCTACAGAAGTGAAAGGGGCCAGTGATGTCAAGGTCGATGTCCAGCATTCAGATGCCAACTCGGTTATGGTTTTCAGTCTGAACGGGGAACTGAAGTGGAAATTCCGTTTGGGCGGTCAGGTTACCGGTAGTATGGTCAAAGACAAGTATTTGATTCTATCAACAATGCACAATGCAAATACTCTGAATTACAGCTACTGCGGCGTCTATGTTTTCGACCTTACGCAAAAAACAGCCAATGAAAATATCGATATGTCTGACAAGAGTGCTCTTGATAAGTACATTGGTTTTTACAAAACGGACGGGGCAGTGCTTTTTAATTGCTTGGACGCATCGGAGGACGGAAAGCTGATTTGTGTGACAACCACCCCGACCCGAACCGGTGTGGATAAATACGGCAAGAATTCCTTGTATGTCCTGAAACTAAACTAAAACGTAGGATAAAACAAGAAACACTTAACAGAAAGATCCGGTCAAGAACCCGGTCTTCCTACGCGAAGGCCGGGGATTTTGGCGCATTTGAGGTCAATCATGAAATTATTCTTGCTGCAGCAGCCTGAAATTTTATTAAAAGTTCTGCAATTCAGTCTGCGGACTTTTAGCTGGATGATTCCGGGAGTACTCATTGTGGCAATGCTGATGGAAATGGGCTTCCTGAAAAAGCTGCTTACGCCGGTGGGGAGGTTTTTTGCACGTTTTGCCAACCTCCCGCCGGAGATTGCGTCAGCTTTTCTGGCCAGTTTTGGCTCCTCTTATGCGGGGGGCTCCATGCTGGTTAATTTTAAGAACAGGGGATTGCTGAATGACCGGCAGGTTATGCTTTCTTCGATTACATTTTCTATCCCTTTTCATATCAGGGAACTATTTTCTTATTACATACCGATCTCTTTTTCGATCTTGGGGTTAACGCTGGGCGGTATTTATATCGCAGTCCATACCGTGTCAATTATTGTGAAGTTATTATTTGTCATTGTTGTTGGAAGGCTAACCCTGACTAAAAAAGACAAAAAGGAAATAAACAATCAGAACGAGGAGAAGGAGACCGCTGCAAAGACTTTCTTCATGGCCTTACAAAAAAGTGCGCAGAGCTGTTTAAAAACAATAAGGCGCATGGCTGTGAGCATCCCACTGGCGGCTTTGATAATATATGAGCTCACTGCTTTGGGGGTATTTCAGCTTATGCCGGTTCAGGCGGAAAGTCTCGGCTTGCCTTCCTGCAGTACGGCCTGTCTGCTGGCCTATATGGCCAATTCGCTTATGGGCCTGACGGCAATCGCCACTTGCTTCCAGGAAGCTCAACTGACGCTGGTAGAGGCTGTCAAAACCATGCTCTGGTCAAGTATTCTGGCTGCTCCGGTTTTTTTAATCAGGTTTTCGGGAACATACTATTTTGGGGTTTACGGCCCGAAATTAGGGCTGAAAATTGCTTTGATTTCATCCGGTTTGAATATCTTTGTTTATGCGGCCGGCTTAGTGGCTGTTTCCATACTATAACCCGGTGAATGCAAGGAAATCGGGAAAGAAGAGAGGGGAAAAGAGGATCAGTGATGATCGAAGATTTAGGGTCAACAAAGAGCATAAAGATAATATTTGCGGCACTGTTAATTATTCCTGCCGAAGCTGAAGCAGCTAAGCGATGCTGGGCATCAACAAGTAAAGCGGCATAATAAGCGGACATCACTCCTATTGTGTAGATTCCGGTGACAAGAGCATTGAGCGCGATTAATTCTCTTGGTATTCTCTGAAACGGCAAATTATGCACCATTCTTTTTGAAGGTAAAGCAACATTTTCAAGGAATTGATAAATACAACGAATTTTTAAAGCATCTATGACAACAGATGGTACAGAGCCCGATCGTTCGAGATTTCTTACAGTAAGAGAGATTAAACAGAATAAGTTAAAGAGTGTACTTGATAAGGCAAATTGTCTGCTTTTAACAGAATTAAGTCGGACAGAGTAGGCAGCACATACACTACAAGCCCCTCTGATCGGAAGACTTTCACGGCTACATCAGTGAAAGCTGTTCCATTGGATTAAAATAGCGTATTTTTACCCTTTGTAAAAGTGTGCCAATTCAACTGCCGCAAAAAAAGGCTATAAAGCAAAAAGCTCCCATCGAGCTTTTTGCTTTGCTCTAGGAGCCTGTTGCAAAAGTAGTTTCACTGAAAGTTGATGTCCGTATTTAGTACAAATGGCATATTTATAACACTATATATTGTGGCTTTTAAGACGTGCAAAATTGATTTCTGGTGTTATGAAACAGGCTCCTAGAAGTCAGATGGGACAAGGGCTGAGAGGCCCCAAAAATATCTTTTCCCCCATGAAATAGGCTACAAAAAGGTGGAGTTTAGACAAAATCCAATAAAAAATGGCAGATAACCCCCCAGATAGTAAAATAGTAAGTGAGAAAACCAACCAAATTAACCATTACAGGAGGGAATACCTGCATGGCCATTATACCACAACTAAGCTTATTTGACTGGAACGAAATTGAACAATTAGGTAATTTAGAGCGTCTGCGACTTGTACTAGAGTATATGCCCGATGAAGATCTGATGCGATTGTTGGAAAAGAAACGAGGAAACGGCCGGGACGATTACCCTGTGCGCGCAATGTGGAATTCAATACTCGCTGGAATTGTGTTTCAGCATGACGCCATAGAGAAACTACGTCGGGAACTCGGCAGGAATGGTCAACTTCGAACTATGTGTGGATTTAAGGGAGGGTTAGTACCCCCGGCATGGGTATATACGCGTTTTTTAAAAACCATAATAAAATATGCGGAGGAAGTAGATAAGATTTTTAAACGACTTGTTGATGAGCTGAGAGGGATATTGCCTGATTTTGGAAAGCATCTTTCTATAGACAGTAAAGCGATCTCATCGTTTGCGAAACAAAAGAATAAAAAACAAACACCCGATGGCAGGCGGGATATCGATGCTGATTATGGAAGAAAAGAATACAAGGGTAAAACCAAAGACGGTAAGCTTTGGGAAAAGATACTGCATACGATCCGAGGCCTGGCGAAAATGAAAGTACGTTGTGGACTAGCACTATGCGTAATGCTAGCGATGGCACTGGGACGAGTAAAAGAAAACCAGGCTGGCAAAATGAGAAGCTTAGTGGTCGCAGTTTAATCAATATTTATCCACATGTGGATAGATATTTTGAAAAAATTATCCACAGGCGTAAATTGTGGATAACAGAATTGGTATACCTTTTTTAGGGAGAGTAAACTATTTACAGCCATGAAAGCTGTTTCATCGGCTGTAAATAACGCATTTTATCCTTTGCAAGGGGTGTTTCAGTTCAACCACCACAAAATAAAATGGTCACAAAGCAAAAAGCTCAAAACAGAAAAACCTTGACAAAGAAACAGTGTAAGAGTATAATTAAATAAATTTAATATAGCAAAACAGGTGCCGTCTTGTCCGAGGATAACGGTAAAAGGGAAGTTGGGTGAAAATCCTACGCGGTCCCGCCACTGTAAAAGAAGAATTCTCCTAGAAAACCACTGGGAAACCGGGAAGGCTAGGAGGGTGATGAGGCTTAAGTCAGGAAACCTGCCTGTATTGGTATAAAACAAGCTCTACGGTTGATAGGGGATGTCTAAATTTGTTTATAAACATAACTTTTGTTATTTTGGGACCTCTTGACTTAGCTTGTCGAGGGGTTTTTTTGTGTGGATTTTTCAGAATATTAAAGGAATCTTTTACTATATAAATCCTGGGAGGGGTAAGAATGAGCTCGCAACTTCATAAAACAGTTAAGAATATAATAAAACATACTCAGATATTTGCTAATATTATTAATGATGAATTGGTAAATAGTGGCTTCGCAAAGAATCTGCCGATAGATTTAGTACTTGATATGGTTAACTCAACGATGAAACAAGAAATAGGAAGCCTATCGCTTAGTCTTTCAAAACAGGTTCCGGATCCCAAATCAACGATAATTGCTAAAACATCGGTAACTTTGCCTGCCTCGAATAAAGGGGAATGTATAACTTTACAATTGAAAACACTTTGTTAATACAATTAACAGGAATAAGGTTTAATATCCTAATGTTTTAATTGTATTGAAAAAATTTTTTTGTTGTTAGATTTGTATGCTTGATTTCCGCAATAAGAAACTTGCATACATACAATATCTTTTTCATGTCATTCTCTGATACTTCCTTTCTTTGAGCCGGATACATAAGGTATTATCGACAAATATCTAAAGGTATCCGGTTTTTTTGTTTGGTCATTTCTTATTTGGTCATTTCTTATTAATCTTTAACTCAACTTTCGCACCGTAAAAATTAGCTCAAATGCACTCTAGGAGCCTGTTTCATAACACCAGAAATCAATTTTGCACGTCTTAAAAGCCACAATATATAGTGTTATAAATATGCCATTTGTACTAAATACGGACATCAACTTTCAGTGAAACTACTTTTGCAACAGGCTCCTAGAGTTGAGTTTAGACCAAAATAAATTTGATCACCTGCTATAAGGTTGGATGCGTTTTTATCAGTTTTTAGGTTTTAAGGTAGTATCTCACTTTGAAAGTCTCACTTCCGCGCATCGTATCAGGGTTTTCATTATCGATGATTCGGTAATGAGCCGACAACGTAGTAATGTTGCAATGCGCCCTAAAGGTCAGATTTTCGGCAGATCATGTTCTGTAAAATTGGGAACGGAGTTCCCAAGACGCTCCTTTGATATGATGATTAGCCATACAACCATAGTATTTACCCGTTATCTCCTTTTGGAGTGGGAACGTAGAGAAAACACAGATGAGCGTTCACTAGGGGGATTATTTTTTTGCGGATGAGGTGGCTGATATAGATTTAAAAACAGCTTTAAGACAGCTAATGGGATTTGTACGGGATTTGCTCATCGGTAGATACAGGGATAATGAAGCATTGATTTGTTAACTACAGAATTGGATCGGCGAATTGCCCAGTTATATCAAGGCTTTATTCGCACCACCGAGGTGTGAAAGTTGAGTACTATACAAATAATAAACTTAATGTTATTATTTATACAAACGCAAAGTAAATAGTCGGTAACAAGTATTCTTTCTGAGGAAAAGAATTTAAAAGGGAAGTCAGTAAAAGCTGACGCGGTGCCCGCCACTGTAAAAGGGAGCTAACTCACATGATGTCACTAGGAAATGCCTGGGAAGACGTAAGTTGGTGATGATCTTAAGCCAGGAGACCTGCTTATACCAAATACCTATGACAACCTACGGGATGTTAGGGGGGTGAATGCTTGTATCTTTAATATTCTTACCAGATACTTGTTAGATTGTAAACCCTTCCGTTGGCGAAGGTTTTTTAATTTAACAAAAATCAGGTACTATTCAAAATTAAATATTAGGTAATAGGTGATTCTTACCTGAGAGTAAGGATTTAAAAGGGAAGTCAGTTGAAGCTGACGCGGTGCCCGCCACTGTGAAAAGGAGTTAATTCACAAAGTGTCACTGGAATATTTCCGGGAAGGCGTGAGTTAATAATGATCTTAAGCCAGGAGACCTGCTTATTACTGAGTCCAAACAACCTACGGGATGTATAGGAGGTGCATATCAATGTTTCCGGTCATCATGCCTGAAACCGGGTGAACTTAACTCTTCCGTTGGTGAAGGGTTTTTTTTATTTGGACTAAGTCAAAACTGTTTAAAGGAGGTTAAATTAATGCCTAAGTTTCTGCAAAAAGCCTTTATCTGTATTTGTTTAGTTATATCTTTGCTGTGGCTGGCTGGTTGTGGTATCAAGCAAGCAGTCAACAAAACCGGTAATGTTTCACTCCAATATGCCAAAGGTTTTCAGATTGAGAATGTAGCCGGTGGCTGCCAAAAAGTAACTGACAGTGAAGACAGGACCTTGCTTTTAGTTCCACAGGAAAAGCAACCACCGGCTGAATATCAAAACCTGCCTGTTATTCATACGCCGGTGAAACGGGCAGTGATAGCATCTACGACCCAGGCTTCCTTAATACGGCCTTTGGGAGAGTTAGGAAGCATTATTGGCGTAAATTGTGATATAAAAACCTGGGAGATTGATGAAGTCAAAGTGGGGATGGAGAAAGGCAATATTCAATTGATCGGCAGCGGGGCGGGCGATTTTGATTACGAGAAGATTGTGGATTTAAAACCTGATATTGTTTTTATTAGCGGAGGCAGCACTAATGGAGTTCAGGTTTTAAAGAAGCTGGAGGAACTTAAGCAACCAGTAGCAGTTGATAATAGCTGGTTAGAACAGGATCCGCTGGGCAGACTGGAATGGATTAAATTCTTTTCGGCTTTTTATGGCAAGGAGCAGCAAGCGGAGAGTTTCTTTTCAGATGTTGTAAAAAAAATCGACAACATAGCAGTTAAAGTTGCAGATGATAAGACCAAACCCCAAATCCTTTGGGGGATGATTTATCAAGGTAAAGCTTATGTTCCAGGTGCTGATTCCTATGTTGCTAAAATGATTGAAATGGCCGGTGGGGATTATATCTTTAAAGATATCAAAGGAACAGGCAGTACACCTGTCACACTGGAAGAGTATTATGCCAAAGGTAAAGCTACAGATATTTATATTGACAGCTCCATGGCGAATCTTGGCAATATTACGATTACCAGTATTATTGCCCAAGGGAAGGTCTTGGCCGATCTACCTGCCCTAAAGGATGGAAAAGCCTGGGGTTTTCAACCCTGGTATTGGCAGTCACTGGATAAAACTGACGAAATAATTGCAGACTTGGCCGCAATTTTCCATCCTGATCTCTTTGCCGGAAGACAGCTTCAGCATTTCTAAAAACTTTCGCAGTCTTAAAATAAACCTTGCTTAAAGGACAAAAAGAGCTTTTTTAATCTAATTTCGATGAAACAGGAGCCGATATCCAACTATATAGACAAGATTTAAACAAAAGAAGAGAGAGGAGAGATATTACTACATGGGGAAAAGTAAAAAAATCTTAGCCCTATTGACTATGGCTGTTATGGTTCTGACCATGAGCCCACTGCCAGTGTTTGCCGTTGACAATACACGGTTGGCCGGAGCTGATCGTATAGCGACTGCAGTTGAAATAGCTGATGCTTTTGGTTCTGCCGATACGGTAATTCTTAGTGCTGCTGATGATGCCAACCTTATTGATTCCCTGGCTATTGCACCCTTGGCGGGAAAAACCAGCCCTATTTACTTAACCTATAAAAATTCTCTGGATACCGTTGTAAAAGAAAAACTCAGCGGCAAAAAAGTCATTGCCGTCGGAGCAGTATCTGATGCAGTGGTTGATGAAGTTAAAACTGTTGCTGTTTCTGTTGAGAAAGTTTCCGGTGCAGACCGTCTGGCAACCAATGATTTGATCAATGCCGAACTAATCAACCCTGCCGGTACTTTTGTAGTGGGCTACAATGCTGTACCTGATGCTTTGTCCATAGCCTCCTATGCAGCGGCCAACAACTATGCTATCGTCCTGGCTAATCCTGATGCCAGTGTTGTTTCTTCCAAGCTTGTTGGTTCCAGGACCTACCTAATTGGCGGTTCCACCTTGGTCAAAGACATTGCCGGGGCAACCCGCTTATACGGAAAAAACCGCTTTGCTACTAATCAGGAAGTTATTAAGGCTTTGTCCTTTAATTATAACAAAGTTTATATTGGCAATGGTATCAGCATGGTTGACGCTCTGGCTGCTTCTTCCCTGGCAGCTAAAACTGATTCTGCTATTTTGTTGACTGATAATTTTATAGTTAGAACTGCCGGTGAAATAAATTTAAAAACAACCAATACCAGTAGTATTATAGCTCTCGGCGGCGCTGGAGTTGTCTCAGATATAGTCAAAGCAACGGTTGCCTATAAAGTGCCTGCAGTTTTCAAAGTTGAATCAATCAGTGTTAATAACGCTGTCCAATTAAAGGTTTGACCCATACCCGGTTTGTCGGACACAGGTGAGTTAGAGTAAAATAATACCTGTGGAGGGCGATAAAGTGAGTAAAAAAAGTAAGCGCTACGATGAACAATTTAAGAAAGATATTGTAAGACTAAT
>JAQVLN010000054.1 GCA_028704155.1 Desulfitobacteriaceae bacterium | reverse complement strand
CCCGGGCGGTGGCGAAGAACCCGGAAATTCTTCTCTGTGATGAACCCACCGGCGCCTTGGATTATAATACGGGCATTTCCATTCTCTCTCTCTTAAAACGGGTGACCCTAAAAGAAAAGCATAGGATTTTTCCGGAGAATCAATCCCGCTTTCCAGACCGAAATAAGGCTTCAAAGCCTCCATCATAGGTTCATATAGTTGTCGTTTGTTCATTGGAAGTACACCCACCTCTTTGCTTCTAAAATAATTGAGATACCAATTAAAATGTTTAATCCAAGCTGCAGCAGAGATATCGTTGCCATTTTTGCTCGCAAATTCGTATAACAAACTCCGATAGCCGTCCTTATTAGCCACCGCCTCGGCGACATAACATCTAGCTGTGGTTAACGCCTCATCCCAAAATCGTTTCTCTCCTATTAAAGTCCCAAGGTAAACCCCTTCTGCCACAAGCCGCTTGAGCTGAAACAACTGTTTACTGGCATTGGCATCCTTAACCTTTTTCCCGCCCGGACGCAAAAACAAGGGGGTAAGGGCAGATAATGCCAATTGGGGCTTAAAGTTAAACCGTCCCTTCCGGAGAAAATTCTTAGGAAAAAGTGGACTCACCCAATCCTGTGTTGTTGCATTAAAAGCAGATAACTGTCGCAGCCTACTCGGGAGAACTTGAGTAATCATACCCGTGACCTTTTCAATATTTTGCCCAACATCTGCCCACAGAACGATCAAATTAAGAATCCCCTCTGCATCCTTCAAGCGATCAAGTAATCCTTCCTCATCCGCCTCCACATCCTCTTTGAATCTTTGAATATATTCTTGTATATCATGAAGACAATTTTGACGCACTTCTAAAGGAAGTCCCGGAAAAAACTCCGGAAGGACCAAAGCGTTCTCCCCCGCAACCCTGGCTCCAAATGGCTGCCCCTTCTTTTCAGGCCCTCCTTTCTTTAAAACGTGGAATTTAAACACATAGAGAAGATCAGCACATGGGGCACATAGGGCATATCCCTTCCAGGCCTGTAACGGATCAATTCCAGGAAAAGCCCCTATCCGATCCGTATTCAGAAGATTTATCCCCGCACCTTTAAGGGCATTAGGGAAGACCGTTACAGCATCCTGTCCACACAAAGGACAACGCGCTTCTTCCTCAGCCGGCGATCCTTTGGTCACATATCGATCTCCTGCCAGCTTTGCAGTTAGGAGATAATCAGTGTAAAAAGACTGTTCCCCCGGGAGTTTACCCTGAGCGTCTCTAATTGTAAAGAATACTGTATTTTTCTGTGGACCAATGCCCTCAACTACACAGGATAGCATTGAGGAATAGCCCTCTTTTTCCCACTCTATGACTCGCCCGTCAGCCGATCTAAGCTTTGGCCTTTCTAAAATCCCCAGTATTTCCTTAAAATAATTTGACCAAGGTTTTTGTGCTTCGGATACTTCACGAAAATATTTCATAGTATTATTTAGCACATTTACCGATGGTCCACCTCCTTTCTCCTTAGCATAAGTTCTTTTAATAACCGGTCCGACTGCGGGACTCATGTTTCCCGATGGTTTCATAAAAGGCAGTTTATAAGCAGGACACCCTCCACCCTCCACTTTTCCTTGCACGACATCTTCAACCGTCAATCTTGCAATATCAGCGGATTCATATTCCAAAATATAAACCTTGTCCACCTTACCGCTATCCTCAACCATATAGGGAAATAATTGGCTTGGTGATTTTTGTCTGAGGTTCTGATACCAGACCTCTATGTCCTCCGGCATATCTCCCACATTTAAGTTTTCCAAAAGATAATCCAAGGCCAATTCGCGCATTGATGCGATCATCCCATCACTTCCTTTTAGTAGATTTTCACATCTTTCTTACTGACTTTAAAAATCGTTACCCCCTCCCCACTACCTCCAAGCAACCACATCCCTGTGCGTTTTTACTTCCCAGCCCTGCATCTATAGAAACTTGAAGCAGCTCAGGCGAACCCGAAAGCTCCATCAGACCTGAATATCCTTTGATAATTCCACCTTTATATTCCAATATGTGCAACTTTGGATTATTAAGCATATGGATATTAAAGTTCCTTCTTTTACTTTTGAGACACTCCTCACCCTGAGTTACACAAGAAGAATTTTCGTTTTCCTCTGCTTGAGTTACATCGAAGGAGTTTTCATTTTCCTCCGCTTGCTTCCATACCCTAATTCCTTGCCATTTCTTCAATAGATTTTCAACTACGATGCGCCTAAATTCCGGTTCTCCAGGCTGCAGATAGACTGTGTATTTGCTCCCGTCTCTACGAAACAGGGTGCTGTAAGCTACGACAGGTGAGAGTGTGCGCACACGAATTGTTTCGCTTTGCACAGTCGGATGCATAACTTGAATCCCGGTGATCTCTGCACTGGTTACACCAATTCTCAACGTCAATTGTTTCAAAAGTCCCCCTGCGATAGACCCGAGGATATCGTTTATCGGTGATGAGACTATCCAATTTGCTCCTTCTGGGAAACGGATAAACTTTTTATCCTTTGATAACTCATAAAGTCCCAATAATCTTGAAAATGTAAAGAGCCTAAAAACCCGGCCATCTCCTTCAAAACCTTTGGTATGAACCTGGTCTGCGATCTCGCCTTCCATCACATGATAAATAGAACTTTGAAGCCAATAGTGATAATGGATCGGAAACCCCTCCGTTGATGGAAACTTTAGACTTATATTCAACCTCACATTACCGCCCCCTCATTTAATACTTTGATAAAAGCCTGACACCTATACTCCGCGAAAAGTTCCCTTTTTGGGGGAGGAAAGTATTCCAGATTCCAGTGCTCCAATATGCAGCACTTCGTTCCCCACATAAGCGACAGGATAGTTCTCCACAGTCTGGGTTTCGGTCTGTTGACTGTCGTCTTGTGTACTACCATATACCCACCCATAAACACGTCATGCCGGACACAATAACTATCTTTGCGCAAAGCCACCTAAGATATTTATTCTGTATAGGGTTCTATTCGGATGCGTTGTTGCCGGTACCTCTTAAACTTTTGTCATATATGGGAAATTTAATCTCCAAATTCCACTTTTCCGGTTCGGATAATGACTCTTTTAGCAGATTCCAACGCTTTTGTATTTCCGTGAGCTTACTAGAATTTAAGATAATATATTTTTTATTCAATCCGTGATGGTGCAGGTGATTCCTGTCCTTAATCAGAAAATGCCATTGCTCAGCTAACCATTTCTGTCCCTCAGTCAACAGGGCATTATTTTTGTGAAATCGAACTGCATATTTTTTGAGGTTACCTAGCTTAAACTCTATGTCCTTTCTGCCTACATCACCTGCTTTGGCATCATAAGAAAGCCACACATCTCCCTTCAATGAACCTAAATCACTATGTTTCCGGGTTTGATACATAGCAGCGGAAACCATCCATTCCCGCATAAGTCCGATGGAATGATTAACATATCCCTGTTCCATATAACTATCAATCATTAGTCCCTGACGCTTAAGTTCTTGTTCATTGAGGATTAGATTGCGTTTATCTTTGTATTGTCTACGGTTGTCCAATTTAAAAGGCACAATAAACTCTTTTACTTTACCAAAAAGTTCATCAGGTAGAGGAATGCTGGTACTCAAATGTTCCGGTAATGCTTTTTCCAATTGTTTAAGTAGGAGCGACGACTCCAGTCCGGCCTCCAAGGGAAGTGCCTGCAGATAGGCGGCCCCCATGTTTTGGAATTTTTCCTGCAACTCTTTAACTTTACTATAAGGACTACAAGCCTGGCCTTCTGGGGGAATACTAAATGGTGCTAATAGTTCCGATATGAATTTAGCTTGTCCAGTCTCGCTAAATATCTTAGCCGCATAAAACCACTCAATCATATTTATTAGTACAGACATGTCAATAAGGACTGAGCTGTTAATTGCATGTTTTTCTCCTGTATTTTCCTCAAGCATTCCGTAATAGACACCCGCAATCTGGACATTTTTAAGCGTCCTTAAATAGAGAGCAGCCGTAAAAATTAAAAAGGGAATTGAACGATACCCATGCGTCAAGTCAATCGTCAAACCGCAGCCTTCCGGAACAGCTTCCAGAATTACTTTAATGCTTTGCCAAAGTTCCTCCGTTGATACTCCATCTGGAATTAACAAAGATTCCACAGAGATCGGGCTATCTTCGTCTTGCCCCGCAAATGTTTGTTTAGCGTTTTGAACATCTGCCTTGAAATTGCTAAATTGCTCATTAAATATACGTTC
Organism: Desulfitobacteriaceae bacterium; assembly: GCA_028704155.1. Classification (GTDB taxonomy): domain Bacteria; phylum Bacillota; class Desulfitobacteriia; order Desulfitobacteriales; family Desulfitobacteriaceae; genus UBA2264. The sequence continues at coordinate 9,703 of JAQVLN010000054.1, read as the reverse complement.
TGAGCATAAAACAAGTATTCGCTCCGGCCGCTTCTCCTGGGGAAGCAATTGCATGAGAGCAAGTGGTGATTGATTACTTTCTACCATTATCTCCATTAATTTATATCTGGTTATTTTTGGACTCACACTTAGCGAAGTTATAAGCACTCGTTTGCTAGTCACATTTAATCAGCTCCTTATCAAACCCCCATGCCCTTCTGACACAAACGATCATGAAAATACCCAAAGGAAGCAAAAAGAACGCCCCCTTGCTTCCCTCAGGAGAGAACCGCTATCCCTCTAATAGATTATTTATTTGGGCGATTTTAAGCTTCTGTTTCTTACTCTGAGCTATCCAGGCACCATTCTTTTCCCAATACGCCTTTAAGGCCAAAGCAGGCCCTTTCTCCCCTTTAGAGCCCAGTTCAATGACTTGATCAAATACTTGTTTATCTTTACTAAACTGCAAGTCCTTTTCTGTAAAGTGCTCTATTTTAAAAATCAATCTCTGAGCCGGACTTAAATCAATTGGCGGTTCTTCTTTAATTACAGTTTTCTTTTCAACAGGCCTGAGATGGCTTGCCCCCATGTTTATTTGTACTTTTTCAGCAGGAGAGGGATCATGCATAAGATATTTGGCCTCTTGTAGAGTTTTTGCCGTTACATCCTGAAATTCAGAAAAATATCCATACCCCGCAGAGCTCTTCGAGCCAATTCCCAGTTCTGCAAGTGCCTTTTGCAACCACGCTATCGCTAGTCCAAGCAGTTCACCCGGACTGTATCCGGAATTAAGCTTAGCATCTCGACGAATACCGACTATAAATTGAACCGACCGGCAACTGATAACATAAAAATTTACAGGATTAGGATTTTGATTATCCCCCGGCATGCTCTCGCCTTTATAGTATTTAGGGAAATGTATAGTTAAAACATCTGGTTGCAGGGAAAAGCCACTATCAACAAAAGCATCAAAAAATTCTATTTGGCCACTGCTTTCTTCACTGCCAAAGATATCCCGCCAGATAGTTTTAATATCTTTATGTTTCTGATCAAGGTCTTGTTCGCTCTTCAGTTTTTCCTCTTGACCATCGAAAAAGGCCTGAATCACCCAATTTCGTATAACCCCTTTGATGCTCGACGCAGGAATATAGGGAAGCCCATACAAAGGATGAAGAGTCAGCGAAGTTTCCCGCACATGCGCTCCGCCCAAACCGTGCAATAGTTTACCGGTTAGTTTCCCCTCCAGTACCGCCAATGAGTGCGTCGCCTGAAGCCCTGCTAACAAGGCCGCTTCTCGTTGATTAAGGTGTCTGTCCATCAATGTGCGCGCTGAATTAGTCAATTTTAGTTCTCTCGACAAAGGTTTAAGACGCTTATTGCCATCACGTTCCAATGATATCTGTTGAAAATAATGGACTTGATACCAGAGCTGATCAATATCGTCTTTATTCAAACCTTCATATGCAGCACAGGTATCAGCAGGATGAAATCGCATGACTTCACTTCCCTTCTAATTATTTCATTAAATACCGCCATTTGGCGTAGGCTCATGTATTTGGTCTCTGATCATCCCATCCGCAAACCGTCTCATCCAATCCAGTAAAGCCAAAACTTCATTGCTGATAATTCGATAATCATTGCTATTCATAGCTACCACAATTTCTACAAATTCCATGTTCCTCTTCTCATGGTATTCCTCTAATAAATCTGGTTGCTTTTGTTTTATCCAATCATAAATTTGTTGATAGAGCACTTTGTATTGATCACCTTTGGCAAAACAAAAGGCCAACGTCTGTCCCAGGCCATTAACTTTAATCATCGCTGGAAGCTTTTTGGCATAAGAGCGATACTCCTTCAGTTTATTATCCCGTTGAATATTCCCCTCTACAAACCTTCTAACAGTTTCAAAGGCATATTGAGCTCGTCCGTTTTCAATCCCTACTCTGATCGTTGTCTTTTCCGCACTCATCTTACGCTCCCCCTTTACCGCCAAATTCGACGCAATATTCCTTTACCCAAGCTGCTGTTTCCTCCCAGTTGAAAACAAGCCGGAAACACATCTGCTTGTTTTATGAAACTCAGCACTTCGTCCGCTTTCATCATTTCCTGATTGGTTATCCGGGAGTTACCGGCGAAGCAATAACTATAAAAAACCGTTTCCGGCGGGACATTTTCTTCATACCACAACGCAGTACCCTTTACAGTACCCGTATCCGGATTAATCCGAATACGTGCGTTGACTTCGGTGGATAATGTCACAAAATCTACGAAATCGTCATCCGGGAGAACCATCAGTCGATCACTAAACCCATTATCAATTCCCTCAAAAACCAACGCTGCCAGCTGACTCGCCAACTCTTGGCACTCATTCGTCAGCTGAACGCTATAAGTATATTCCTCCAGTACCACCTGTTTCCGATCAGTCCGAGGATTTACAATCAGCGTATTCGACGACACACAGGCACCTTCTCCAGATGGTATGGTGAGCAAATTGCTTTCCTGTCGATATAACTTCAATTCTTCATTAAATCGCTTCAAGACCAGGGGACAGGTAACCCAGGCAAATACTCCCCGCAGCGATTTCACAGGGAAAAGGAGCAAGCGAGCATCTGAAAACGAAATCGCCCCGGCCTGAGCATCACTTTGGTTTTCCGCTGATTCCTTCCCAAAGACTATCTGCAACCGAGAAGCTTGGGTAGCCTTCTCCACCGTTGCCTCCACCGTTGCCTTAACCGTGGCCCGAATGGCACCCTTGAGCGATGAACTTTCAATTTTCGGGTAATCCGTGTGTTTTTCACGTTGAATAGGCAGGTCAACTAAACCTAGTTCACTGCCACTGCCGGCATGAATCGATGTCACCGCCTGTAAAAAAAGCAATCCATTATTACTAAACATTGTTATCCCCCTCGCTATTTTTTTCATTTGCCGCGCCGCAGACAGCCCAGCCGTACCCCTCATGTCCGAGCTCATCGCTGAGCACGGCATCTTTTAGGGCTATTAGTAATTTTCCCGCCAATCCTTTGGCAACCTTGAGATAAAGCACCGATCCTGCAGGGACCGCCTGACTTCTTGTTTTAGGAGCATTACGAGCAATGTCCCATCCCCCCAGCAAGGTCGGCCTGCCCATTGCTTCGGCAAGAATTGGCAATTCTAACTCCTGGTTTATTCTGAAGCTCTGTTTTTCACGTTGATAATAAGCGGAATGCTCCGTCCACACCGCCGGACTGAGAAGAATAAGTCTGGCAATCCCGCTTTCTTCAATTTGTCCAATAATCCGCTCCTCTTCCTCCGGACTAAACAAGCTGAATTTCTCCGGCAATTCCTGCAAAATCCACGGACGATTCTTGCCACCTAAACGCAGATAAGGAACATCAGCAAAGCCAGGCCCTTCGTTGCAGAGAACTACGAAGCCTGAACGTTCGCCTAACTCCAAGGACTTGAAACGATTCATTTTTAAATGGTACAACATTCCCTCTTTAGCTGTTTTCCTTTCCCAATCCCGGGTGATGCCCTGCTTTTCCTCAGTTTCTATAAAACGCGAACTACGATAAATCTTACTCCCTTTGCGTTGCAGGATTTCCTTTTTCCATCGCTCGAAGCTTATAAATCCTCCGCTGCTGGAACTACTTTTCTTTTCCTGCGCACCATAAAGACAGTAGTCTCTCCCATTTGAAGTCAGATTTTCATCGCGTCGTAACTCCAGTGGATAAGCTATTTCTGTAGCCTCTTCGCCCTTGTCATTATCAAATTTAATCACCTGATAATCCATTGGCAAAGGCAACTGGGCCTGTTGTTCAGCAAAAATAAAGCAGCCTCGCAGCCTTAAGCGCCCCGGACTCTGCGTTGTTCCCATCCATTCCTTAAGCGCCGGGTCACTGCCCGCCAAAAATCTTGCAAAACTGCTCTTTTGATGAATATAAGCACTGCGCAAAGCTCCATAAATAGTGCTTAGATGAGGGGGAAATATTGTCGCAGCATTTGAATTTTCACCCGCAGTAAAGTTTTGATGATTACGGAAGAAAAATGTATCAACTGGCTGTAATAGAAGTTGTTTCACTGAGATTTTCCCTCCATTCTCTTAAAGAACCGGCACATCTCCATCAGGTGCACAAACTGAAGCGTTGAAGGCATAATTTCATGAATATCTATAAGCTGTCGAGCCTGCTGAGATATATCCAAGTCACGGCACTCCTCTCGGGCAGATCTCCTCAGAACTCTTGCCATTTCCAATTCCATCAGTTTGCGATTTTGCTCAGGATTATCGGGAAGCACTCTAATTTTCTTGCCTTCTTTTAATCCGACCCCTAATAATGGTAAAAATGCCTGGGCAAAATGTTCTATAAAGCTTACTGAAAGCTGATTACTCACCACCAACGCCACTAACTCCTGCAGGTACTTAACGGCACAACGCTGAGTTGCTCCGGAATACTCCTTACCCTCAAGATCCCATGGTAATACCGCTTCACGGATTTCTCCACTATGAGTTAACACAGCTAAACCCAAGGCATCCTTGGCTTTACCCCCTGGGTATTGGAAGGATTTTGCGCGATCTTCCATGGAGCGAGCATATTCTAAGACCATACTAAGAGGGGCCTTTTCGTGAGCAATAACCATACCCATCGAGGCCGTTGCTCCCGGACTCAGTCCCTTTTCCTGATCGCTAAACGCTAAACGCAGGGCTTTAGCCATTTCGAGGGCCGACGTTACCGGCGCAAAAGCTAACACATCATCCCCACCGGCATAGATCAGCATACCCGCGTATTGTTTCACGATCGCCGGTACACTGGAAACTGCAAAATGATCCAGTCTCGCACTTAATTCTTTTTGATAAGCCATGTCCACCTTCGTGTCCAATGGTTCGTTCATACTCGTTATCCGTTTCTTACCTGAAATCCATTTACCCATATCATCTCCGTCCATCATAAGCACGGCAAAATACTTAGTTCCACCGGTTAGCTCATGGGTCGACGGAAAAGCAGCAAATGCATGGGGGGCATTCTTCTTTTCTTTAAAATAATCGCGTGCCAGACGCTTACTCAGACAAATCCCACATAAACTCTCACCATCCTTGATCCGACCAACCCTGGTTGTTCCTTCCTGAACGACAGGAGCTTTAAATTGTTCTCGCCGTTGATTCCAGGTCTGAACTAGATTTTGTTTCATCAAACCATAGCTGGTCCGATTTGCCGACTGCTGACCTTGAAAGGTCAAGGCCTGTTGTTCCCCGCAAACAGTGCAAACCAACCCTTCTTGTGAGTTAATATGGTAAGGGCGACCATTCTTAACCGCCGCCAGTCTTTTTTCCACTTCCCCTCGGGCATCCGCAAAATTCTCCTTGCCGCAAAACGTCTCCGTGGCCCAAAAGACTTCCAGTAAAGCTTTCACCTGCTGATCCAGAAGTTCCTTCATATAGTCCTGCTTTAAGTCCTGCGGAAATACTCGTTCAAGAGCAAAGCGTCCCATTTCAGCTAAGGAGTTTTTAACGGCCTGCTCAGCTTGGTGAGCAAGCTCAGCCACCTGCTGCTGGTTAGCCTTAAGATAGCAGACAAAACGGTTCGGCAACGAAGCAACTTCAATATTTTTAGGAGTACGCTTTTCCCGAAGCTCAGCTGGATCAACACGAGGATAAACCATTTCACAGCCTATTCCATGCTCATCTGCTAATTCAAGAACTGTCAATATTGCTCGTTCCGTAAGGTAGGATAGCAGGTAACTGCCACTCCAAAGGTCTTCAATTTTGCGCGCTGCTGCTATAAAACCCTGCACAGGTCCAATGCTAAAGACTAATAAGCACTCTTCATTCATATCGACACCCCCAGGTTTTGTAGAAATTTATTTCTCTGAGTGGTATAGTCAGGCTCATTCATATGCAGATTGCTCATTTCAGAAACCAGCGGGTAATAGTCCCTACCTATGCGGCGTACCGTACATAATAAAGGTGAAGCCAATCTCGGTGTTCCTCTTCTCCCCACATTACCCAACATTTGCTGCGAATTTCCCGGGTTGGCGATATGACCGGCTTCACTAATTTTAGTTCGAACATCCTTAGCTGAATTTGATGCTTGTCCAAGCCATATCCTCATTAACCTTGGGTAAGGGTAAGTATCCGTCTGCACTGTTCTTTCTACAAGGCAGGAACTGTGATTGGGACGGAAATTAAACTCCTGTCCCAGGTGTAAATCGGTCAATATTGTTTGCAGAGCTTTGCGAAATTCAGTAACATCCATCCACTTAAATTCATCAAGTTGTACCGCTCCACTCCCCCGGCGGGAACGTTGCCCAAAGCCAGCGAGCATGAAGGTAATTAAAAAGTAATTCACATACGTATCCCAACCTTGACTATCTTTATTTAAAACTTTCATCTCAATTCTAAGTTTTCTTTCCGGCTTTAAAGCAAAGGAAGGGATAGCCATGTTTGTATTCCCTCTATGAGGACAAAGCTTGTCCATTTTGGTGTCTCGTATCGCTTCACGATCCCTGGAACTAAGCATCAATAACAGTGGTGAGCGGCATGTGCTCTCATCTCCGCCTGAGCTTCCCCCAAATAGCGCTTGCTCTTTTTGCAACAATGATGCCGGTGTGTTATTCCCGGTTTGAAGACTTCTCCACCAATAACGCAGCACTCCGCGGATAGAGGAACCGCGCAATTCGGCGTTTACTGCCCTGCCTCTATTATGATCATCGGTGCTATGCCAGCCATGCATGAACAGCGGCGTTAAAATCGTAAAGTCAAATGATTTACTTAGGATTGCTGTTCCATCTTTCAACTCATTTAAGTCATACATGCCCTTTCTCCTTTCCATCGTATTGATTACAAATATCTCCTCTCTATAGAACCACTGTATTCGCATAATTACTTTAGTTTACACACGGATATTGCCGAAATTGAACATGTTGAAAAACCCGCTTCGATGTCACACTGCCATCCTGCGCGGATTCTTCCGTCATTACTTTACGTTTAGTTGTCGCGTAATAAGCTGGTATCGAACGTTCTGCCAGCCAGACCACCATCCTCATTGTTGCTGCCGGCTCACCTTGCACTACAACGATGTCTCCCGATTCATATATCTCTTCCAACCATATTTTCACCGGATTAAGCCAGGACTCATTCCATTCACCTACGGCAGGCACATATCCCCAACTTTGTGCAACTGTGGTCGGCATGGATTCAAAAGAGACAATATTCCAACGTTCCCTCGCATTTTTCCACTGTTCGTCCGTAAGCCCATGGGATAACAGCAGGAGCATTTTCAGTCCGGCATCTTCTCTCTTGCTTTGCTCAGTCCGATCTGCATGGTGAAACTTCTCATCCCCCTCCCTCTTCCCGTTCAATATCTCATCCGAGTACTCAAAATATGGCTTCAAACCATCAAGAATTTCTTCCAGGGCACGTTTAAATTTATCACTTTGCTTAATACTGCCGGGTTTGCCACCGGCATGATTAATGTCATTTCTTTTGTTTGTCAAATCTTGCGTAAAGGCTAATGCATCCTTGTGGGCGTGGATATGCTTCAATAATTGCCGGACTCTGCTATTTTCGCAAACCCTCCATAGTGGTTCAGGTATAGATTTATGGTGGATTGTTAATGCACTATTTACATCATTACGAATTTCGACTTTACGTTCATCCAGACCATTATTCCAGCAAATTACAGTAACCACATTTTCACTCAGCAACGTGATGCCCTGCTGAATGAGATCGTGTTCACAACACCAGTGTGCCATATAGTAATAATCCATTATCGAATTACTATCAAATATTTCGAACTTCTCTTTCATTTTAGCAAGCAGTTTGACTAAGGGAGGAAGTTTATGTATTTCAACCTTTTCCAATTCACTTAAAATTCCCTTTAAATCTTGGATAATGGGCTGTACCCTGTTGGCCCGACAAGTAGACAAGGCTAAACTAAATTCCCGCAACGCTTTAGCCAACTTTTTTAATTGAGATGCCTCTGCGTCTTGCCCTTTGGTATCCTTCAAGTCCCGACTCATCGGTTCGTCTATCATAGTTACCAATGTCGCCGTATTTCCATAACACAAAAATTGATTAATGCCAATCGTCCATTCCAACAGAGAGGCCATTTCGGCCAAATCAATCATAGGAGCCATTTTGGTTTCACGATCAAGGGCTTCAAAATTACCATACAGTATTTTGCCCAGCAGGGCTCCGCGTAAAGTTTTGACGTAATTCCAGACCATTGTGGCCATAATTGGGAATGTACGAAAAGCGTTAGTAACATCAAAATAAATCTCGTCATTTGTCTCAATTAATTCCACAATTTGATCAAACAACTTCCATTGGGCCTCTACCGACTGATCAGCATCAATATCCACCATCTTCACTGAAACGTTCGGATGCTGTACTTGCAAGATACTATTCAGTCCATAAATATTACATCCTTCCACAACCTTATCGTTCCAATTTTTTTCTTTGGCCTCCTTTGTCAGGCAAACAATTATTTGATCCTCCTGCGTCCAGTCATTTCCATAGAGTTCTAAAACAGCAGATTGAACAAACTTTCCAAGTTTTGAATTTCTGCCGTCCGGCAAAAAATAGTGGCACGGAGTGTAGTCTGTAGTGCCAAGAAATGAAATTAATTTGCGGGGCATAGTTACTATCCCTCCTCGTATTTCGTCTAATTCTGAATATCTTTTCTCTTTTTGGATTTTTTATCGTAAAGAAGAGTTATTTTAAGAATATTTAGTTAATTTCCAAATATTAAGTGATTCTCGTTTTTTCCTCTAGATCCTTTATTTGTGGTAATATAATAAATATCTCCCTCACTTGGACGGCAAACGTTGTGCCCAAATGAATGGAGATACCTACAAAAGTTTTATTAAATTCCTATACCCCTCATTACTTCCCCAGGATAGAACCATCATTTCTTTCCGTTTACTTGTTTACCAAGGCAGATCAAGCGAGAGAGGCGGTTCCACAGGAAACTGAGCCATATTGTCGTACCCTGAGGGAAGCTTTAGCGCACTCTCCGTGTCGGTAAGCAATTCGCAAACAAACTTATAAAAGTCATCAGCCTTTTGGGGTTCCACCGGCTTTAGACCATGGGCAAAAATAGAGTTGTTCCGTATTTCCACTAAATCCAACATCCGCTTCTGTCGTTCCGCAAAGGCCTTACCTAATGGATGATCCAGTTCGTTAAGTAGTTCATAGGCTTTGAAGAGGGGCAGCTGTAGTCCTTTTTTTGATTTCGCTCCCTGTTCTTCAAAGATTTTCTGGTATTTAGCGCGCAGTTCATTGGGTAATTTATCAATCACAACATTGGAGGTAAAAATCGGTGGCTGCATATATAAAAATAGTATAGTCCGGCTTGCTTTTTCTAATGGATTTCACTAATGGTTCCCATGAACCGCCGGTTGTAAGAATTCCTCTTTTACGTTTACGTCTTATTTCATATTCCCTCTAAATCCTTTATTTATGACATTATATTTATAACAGATAATTCCAATTCGTTTTTTAATTCCGACATTTCAATACAATAAAAAACTTCTTAACCGATCAGTTAAGAAGGTATCTATTTTACCAGGGAGTTGCCCCAGTATAGACAATGAGCAAAGTATTGATCAGACAGCAAGCGTAAACTTGAAATCAGGATACTGCAGGAAATCAATCAAGAAACAAGGACTTCCATTAAGGTAAAACCATAAATTCAATCTACATAATAAAGGCTTCCCAAACGATAACTGCATACTTTTCCATTCTCTAACC
>JAQVLN010000053.1 GCA_028704155.1 Desulfitobacteriaceae bacterium | reverse complement strand
CTGGTTATGACTTGCATAATAAAATCAATTAATAAATTGTGTAAATCATATTCTTCCCGCCAGCGGTTTTTTAACCTTGCTATTAATTTGACATCGGACTGCAATACTTCTTTGATATACCAAAGTATATCTTCCATAGTTTTTTCACTGCCGTAAATATGCAGCTTTTCCGAGCGGGGATAACATATTGACTGGACCAGAGTGTTTTTTAATTTACTTAACCCTCCGGAAAATGTCCCGGCCCGCTCAATAATGGTCCCTGCCCCGGGTATTTGGGCAATCTGCTCCCGGAGGATAGTTTTCAAGGCCTGAACCTGACCGCTCCCGATATTAGCAGCTTCAAAATAATTATCAATTATGATAACCAACTGCCTTACAGCGTTGTTGAAAACTTCATAAATACCCGGTAGGTGGTCCAGGATCACGGCATTAGTTCTTCTTTTAGCCAGTATGCCTTCTGTCCCAACACCGGCATTATAAATATAGAGATTAGGAAGACAGCCCAGAACAAGATCCGGATAACAGCTTTTGGAGAGAGCATTGGCCTTGCCGGGCAGAAACTCCAGACTGCCATGTGTCCCAACATGTAAGACAGCATGGGCTTGAAAAATATCTTCTACAAATCTGTATGTTGCCAAGTAGTGATGGGGAGGGGGGCAATTGGGGTCTTGCAGGATTTTGCATACTTCCCCGGTACACGTAGCCCCATAACATCCCCGCTTTGGCAGGACCAAAACCGTTACATTACCGAAACCGATACCGCTGATTACTAATTCATTGCCGTAAACCATTCCTTCTCCCGGTGGTGGTCCCCAGGTATTCTCCATTTCTTCCCGGCACTTGGGGTCAAGCTGTTCATAGAATTCATAGTAGCCATGGCTACCTTCCAGGGGCATAGGATAAAGACAGCCTCCGCTGTCAACAATATCTTCAACTGAAGTCCAACGAAAATCGCTGTACGCCTTTCTGTCCATAATCAGCTTGTGTAATTCGCTGCCGCTTGCCGGAATATTCTTAACTGTCCACCCGGATTTCTGCAATTCCCGCAAAATATTTACGGTACTGTTGAAAACATCCAAACCTGCTCCCATGCCGATAGTGGCTTCCACACCTGAACATGGAGCATTATGAAGCAAAACCGCTAATCTTTTTTCCCGAGTGGGAACACGTCTTAAGTCAAGTAATTTCTCTACTCTACGGGCCAGTTTATTTACTCTGTCCGGAACAGGATAGTTTTTTCCCTCTTTATCCCTAAAGCCAATTACAATAGGTTCAATCATGCCCTGAACTTCCGGCACTGTAAAAGACCACGGTATTTCCATCGTCAAACCCAGTTGGTTTTCTTCCCAGCTTTCCTTGCTGTTCATAAAGCTGATCAGAGGTTTGATGACGGGAATATCCAACTGCTGCAGCTTACTTACCGCCTGTTCAAAAATATCCCGGCCTGAACTCTTACTTCTTAAAACAAAAGCATGCAGGTTAATCAAGGCCTCAATAAATAAACGGCTGTCATGATAAAAAAAGGCATTAACAGTAGCATCAAAATCCTTGGTGTTCAATTCCGGTTCGGCTGAGCCATAGTTGAAGACCGGCACTACCCTTAGGCCCCGGTTTTCCAGTTCGCGAATAAGCGCTGTTTCCACTTTCAGGTTATTGGTAAGCCAGTTATTGCGGTGGGTCAGCAAACCCACCCACTGCCCGCTGCTGCCCGGGGAATGGTCTTGATACCAATTGTAGTAATTTTCCAGGGAAGAAAATACAGCCGACGAATCGGGATGAAAAATACCCTCAAAGACTACCGCTTCAGGTTTTGCCGCCTGCGGAATATCAGTGATTTCCAAAATTTCAGTTCCAATAAAGCGCAGGGCGTTAGCCAGGTTTTCCAAGCCGCCATAAATAAAGTAACGGTTTATTTCCTGAATTTTGGCCGAATCAATATTATAGATACCGGCCTGGATAATTTCTCCGCCAATAGGTATCAGGGAGATTGCTCCGGCTTCAGCTCTTAGCTTGTGATAAAATTTTTCCCTTTCCGGATTCATGGTAAAACTTTTGATAATAACAGCCCGGGCATGTTCTTTAATAAATCCCAGGATTTTTGTTCTTTGTTCCGCGGCATCAACAAATGTCTCAGGAAAAAACTCAACCCGCAAACAATTCAATTCCGGTATTTCCATTACTTTCTTTAATTGCTCTTTTTCAAAATCCAAACCAATAACAGCAAGTGTATACTTTGACAAGAAACATACCCCCTTCTGAAACAATTCCTCTTTTGCAGTTTACCTCATGCTGATTCCTGACTTCTGATTTCCGATTCCTGTTTTAAGATCTCTATTAACAGCTTTGTCCAAGCCCGCAGAAAATCAGGCAATTCCCGGCCGCTGATTATCGGCGAGAATAGACCATAATTATTGGCAACCAGCACTAGGAGAGCATTGCCGGCTAGCAGTGCTTCCTCACCGGACAGTAAGCCCCAGAGAAGCTGATCCAGCAGATGAACATATAAAGAGGTATGAGTCACCAGTTGAGGGTCCTTGTAAATCTTGTTCAGGCAATCAAGAAAGATCTGCTGCTCAATATGCCTGTTGCTGTTGCCATTGTTCTGGGAAAATTCCTCCCATAAGGCTTCTTCTGTCACCCCAAAGCGTTTCAGACGCCGTAAAACACTATGCTGCAGTTCCGGCGACAAGCCTGTCTGCTTTAACAGCGCTTCCTTAACAGCCGGCTTAACCGCACAGCCGATCAGTTCACCTAGTTTGGAATGTTTGCCTGCACCCTCCAGATATAAGGCTGAGGAGGGATTAGCAATTACAATAGTCTGGTCTGTCCCCGATCCTGTCGCCAGTCCGGTGGAATAGTTGCTGCCGGCCATTAGCTCTTGCAAGGCTGCCGTCTTGGCTTCCGTACAGGTTACCAGCGCTCTGGCCAAAATACCGGGCGGCAGATCGGCATTAATCACCAGCATAATGTTAATCGTTCCCGGTTTTGGGAGCATAGCTTTGTCAACAGGCTGAAAATAGGTTGTCGGATCGCCCACACGCCCGCCATTGACTTCCACCCCGCCTGTCACTACGGCAGTTACCGTCAGTGTTTCATACTTGGCAGTAATAACAGCTACATTTTCCATCTGGGCAGCAGTTCCCATTCCGGCAACCGTATCCGGATCAAACCCCAGATCCCGAGCCTCCAAGCGCATATGCTCTCCATAGGTCGGGGCACGCAGGGTGCTGTCAGTATCGTTGCCGCTGCTGCAGTCATGATTGAAAACAGCCCGTAAATCTTCCCGGTATCCCCCGTTTAAGATGGAAGTACTGAGTACCTTGCGCGGTTGTTCAAATCTAATTACAATTCTTTTATCATAACGGTAAACAGCATCACCATTTGCCAGTGTACAAAGCAGAGTCATTTTTTTCTCCTTTCATGCCGAAATTTTAGTCCGGAGTAACCACTGTAAATTGTCTTGAGGCTGCACAGTTATTGCTGCAATCCCAGTCAAAAAGCAGGACCGCCTCTGAACCACTGTAACTGAATTGCGTTTTCCCGTCGGCGACCACCACACTTTGGGCCTGACTAAAATCCAGTGTTTCCTGTTTGCCTGTCTGATTACAAACCCAGACAGGCAAGCCGCTGACCTGCGAACACCTTTCCCAGCAATCGCCCGGACCATAATGCCCCGGAGGCCAGGCTGCCAGTACTGTCAGCACTTCTGCTCCCTTATCCTTTAAAACCTTGGCCTTGTCCACAAACCAGGAATCGGCACAAACCATTATTCCGGCCTTCATCTCCGGGCAGTCTACCGGTTCCAGCTTATCTCCCGCGGTTACCCAAGCCTCAGCTCCTACTCCATGTGACCTGGTTTTCCGGTGACTGCCCAAAACGTTTCCTTCCGGACCGATAACCAGACAGCTATTATAATACTTGCCGTTTTTGGCATCCTGTTCGGCACACCCCAGGAACACTGTCAACTTATGCTGGGCAGCCAATTGCCGGATTGGCTGCAATGACTGGTCAGGCTGCACCGGTATCGTGACAGCTGTCTCTCCTTGTGCAAAAAAATAACCCTGTACAGCCACTTCCGGTGTAACAATCCAGTTTGCTCCCTGTCCGGCTGCCAAACCGATAGTTTTACCTAACAAATCCAAATTACGTTTCTCCGGCCCGCCGCTCAAATCCAAATGCAAAAAGGCAATCCGCACTTCCTCATCTCCTTATTTCTTTTGTTTCTGATACCATTGAATACACGCTTGCTTCAGGGCACATTCCGCAGCATAGGCACCGCTGCTTCCGGAACCATACCAGCGGGAAAAACAACCCCCGCCGCATAACGAAAAACAAGAACATTGCCGGCAGAAGGCCATACTGTTCTGAATCAGGGTAATAACGGCCTTCAGCCTCTTTTGATCAATACCTGTCTCAACATCTCCCAGCCGGAATTTTTCATCGCCGACCAGGGAAGCACAGGCATAAATACGCCCCGGGGCATCCACAAAAGCCGCTTCACCCTTCATAGCATGGCAATGGGCAAAGCCCAGCATATTTCTCCGCGCCAGTTTCTGCACTCTTTCCAACTGGGAAAACTGCAGAGATTTACCGGTAATTTGAGCCCATTTTTGCGCAGTCTCCAAAGCGGCTCTTACACCCTGCCCTACTTCAGCCGGCTTCGCCGCCCGCAGCATATCGCCCCGTCCCTGGGTCCGCAGCAAATCAAAACCAAGCCGCCGGACATTACCCAGGTAATAAGCCATTTCCACTACACCTGCCAGCTGCCGCACATTGGTATCGGACACCACACAGGTTATCCCAATCTCCACACCTTGGGCAGCCAACAGCCCGGCACCCCTCAAGATCTTGCGGGAAGTTCCCTCACCGCCCGACAGACAGCGCAGACGGTCATTTCGCTCCGGCCTGCCGTCCAGACTTATGCCGATCCCCACCCGCGCTTCACGTAAAAAGGCCGCTATCTCCTGACTCAGAAGCGAGGCGTTGGTCTGGATCTGCATTATGGCAGGTATCTTCTGTTGCCGGACATATTGAATAATATTTTTCATGACCTCAAAAGCCAGGAGCGGCTCACCGCCGCTAAACTGCAGGATAAAGCGTTCACCGCCGACCGCTGCCAGATCAACCGCCCGGACAGCGGTCTCCAGGCTCATCGTCTCCTGAGAATGTTGGGCAGCATAACAATACTTGCAGGCAAAATTGCAGCGCCCGGTCAGACTTAGTACCAACATTTTCAATGGTTTTTCACGGTCTGTCACAACGTTCTTCCAGTTCCCCTTCAATAGAAAGATAGAGTTTTTGTAATTCCTCCCTGGTCTTTTCATCCGCTTGCCACAAACCGCGCTGGGAAGCCTCCAACAGGGTCTCCGCAATCCGCTGCAAAGCCCAGGGATTTACTTCCTTCATCCATTCCTGCATATTCTGATCAAGGGCATATTTTTCTGCATATTTCTGGTACATCCAGTCTTCCAGCACATCACTGGTGGCATCCCATTGATAACTATGGGCTACGTAATTAGACAAATCAGCCGCTCCTTTATACCCATGCTTTTTCATCCCTTCGATAAACTTGGGATTCAGGGCTTCCCCACGGAATAAACGCTTGATTTCTTCCTGCACACTGCGCATAAGTACTTTTTTCCGGTCTGAACTGTCCCCACAATAAGAACGCGGGGCCTCACCTTTGAGACTGCGCACGGTGGCAATCATACCCCCATGATAGGCATTATAGTCATCAGAATTAAGCATGCTTATTTCCCGGTTATCCAGGTTTTGAATAGTTACATTAAGACTGCCCATCCGGCGGCTGAAAAGTTCCGGTAAGAAAGCCCCCTTGCCTTTGGTGCCGTAGGCATGACCGCCCCAACGTACATATACCTTAGCCAGATCAGCAATGTTCCCCCAATTTTTAGTTTCCAGCACATCACCAATACCTGCACCATAGGTCCCGGGCGGATCACCAAAGATACGATAACTGGCCTGTTCCCAGGCTTTCTCTTTTTCTATACCTTCTTCTTCCATTTGTTGGGCCTCTTGCAGGACATGCTTGCGTACATAATTGACATCCGGACTCTCATCCAGATTGACCACCAGTTCGACAGCCTTGTCCATCCAGGTAATAGCCATGGGCATACTGTCGCGGAACAAGCCACTGATCCGGGCTGTCACATCAATCCGGGGACGCTTCAGTTCATCTATTGGCATAACTTCCAGGCCAATCACCCCCAGGCTGCTCCGCTGCCAGACTGGGCGCACCCCCAGGAGATACAAGAACTCAGCTATACACTGGCCGTGACTGCGTTCGTTGCTGGTAGCCCAGACCACAATCCCCACGCTTTCCGGATAGGATCCATCTTCGGCCAAATAGCGTTCAAGTATATCGTCGCCCATTGTCTTGCCGATTTCCCAAGCAGCAGGTGTCGGCAGTGTCCGAGGATCAATGCCGTAAAAATTCCGTCCAGTCGGCAAAACATCCGCCATGCCGCTGGTAGGGGCTCCCGCCGGACTTGGTTCAACATAATGCCCTTCCAGAGCTGCCAGCAAATTGGTAATTTCCTGGGTGGTTTTTTGCAGACTTGGTACTATCACCCGGCAAATATAACGGGAGACGCTAAGCAGTTGCTCACGCAAGGCTGGAGTTAAATTAACAGTCCAGGAAAGTTCTAAAACAGCTTCTGCCTGATCAGGCAGGAAACCATGTTCATTCAGCAGGAGAATAATTTCGTGGCTGCGTTCGCGAATTTCGTCAATAAGAGCACCGTACGTTCTGCCGTCTGACAATATCTTGCCGCTTCCCTGCAGCAGTTCATAATAGTCAAAACCATACATGTTCGCTAAAATTTGAGTCAGCGAGGGTATCTCCCCATTATCCATACGAGTCAGTGCCAAGAGGTACTCCTGCAGATTTTCATCTTGGGGCGGGCAGCCCAGCACATGCAGCCCCACCCGGATTTGCATGTTTTTAATGTCCGTAAGATAAATATGCAATTGCTGTACATACTCATCAAACGTCTGTTCCGGATTTTCGGGAACATCTTCTCCCAGATTGGCAGCAATTGCTTTTTCCCGAATAAGGGGAATAACCTTTATAATGCTGTCCGGCTGGTTCTGCTTGAAATGATTATATTCATCCAGGAGCTTTTCCAGTTCGGCCAGTTCGTCATATGTTCCTGCATGACTCATGGGCGGCGTCAGATAGCTGATCAGACAGGCTGCCCCGCGCCGCTTAGCCTGGATACCCTCGCCGACAATAGTAATCCAGTAAGGATAGACATTGGGCAGATCACCAAGAGCCAAATCAGGATAACATTGGCGTGAAAGCCCGGCTCCTTTGCCCGGCAGCCACTCTAAAGAGCCGTGGGTGCCGACATGAACAACCGCGTCGGCCTGCCAAATATCCCGCAGCCAGTAATAATAAGCCAGATAATGGTGGGTCGGGGCAGAATCCGGTGAATGATAAATTTTAGCCGGATCTTCGCCAAACCCGCGCGGCGGCTGAACTGTAATAAAAACATTGCCATTGAGCATCCCAGGTACCAAGAGATCCCTGTCGTAGTGGAATACCTCTCCCGGGGGATCACCCCAGTCACGCCGCAGTTGAACCTGGGTTTCCTCCGCTAAGGTATCAAAAAACTGCCGGTATTGCTGTTCACTCACTTTACCGTCGGCTTGCTCAACCTGCTCGTCTGTAATGTAACGCCGGTCGTTGGTGGCATGGGCCACCAGTTCATCCATAAATAACTGGCTGTCCGCAGGGATGTGGTCAACCTTGTAGCCCCTCTTAATCATCTCCGCCAGCAAAAGGCGGATACTTTCCGGTGAATCCATTCCGGCCGCACTGCCAATATTTGAATTGGTAGGAGGATAATTATGAAAGATAATCCCGATTTTTTTCTCACTATTGGCTTTATGCCTCAGTTTAGCCCACTTTCCGGCTTTACGTACTGCCATGTTAATCCGTTCCGGAAGCGGCAAATAGACGGCATTCCTGTCTGACTCATATTCCCTGCCGGCTACAGGCACAGAATGGATAATACCATCAAACTCCGGCATGGTCACGCTGACAGCAATCTCCATTGAAGACAAACCTTCAATGCTCTTTTGCCATTCTTCCTGCGGGCTCAGCAGGGTATAAGCCTGTAATACCGGCACGTTTAGCCTCTCCAGGGCTTCCAGGTCAAGGGCCCTGGTGGCTGTAAGAGAAAATTTAATGGTATTAAGCAAAACATCAATTGCCGGTACGCAATCTTCGTAGAAATATTCCCGCAAAGCTTCCTGCAAACCAGGAACCTGCAGTTCCGGATTCGGTGCCCCTTGGCCGAATACTGCCAGAGCGTTCATTCCCTGTTTTTCAATTTCTTCTACCAAAGCTGTCTGATAAGCCAGGTCGCCCCATACCCACTCGTCACGATAAAATAAAATCCCGACGGTAGGCCTGTCCGGGCGGCAATATAAGCAGCGGTATTCGGCACTGTCGACAAATGCTTTATCGGCCTGGGGATGAAATATACCGTTCCATAGTAACGATTGGGGCAAGCGGTAATCAGTGCTATCCCGACAATAAGTGCTGCTCAGCCACAGCCAGAAATTCCGGTAATTTTCCAGACCGCCGTATAATAGGTATTTTTGTAATATCTCACGCTCTTTCGGTGAAATCCCGCGCTCCAAAGCCTCCGCGCCGGGATCGGTAATCAGCATAATATAGGTATCTTTCGCAGCTCGTAAAAACTTAGCCGCTTTTTTGAGAAAATCTATATCCAGCCCGCTTCCCATCCAGGTAAAAATGACAATATCACTGGTTGAAAATGTCTTTTGCCATTCTTCGCCCCAGGGGACTGCATCATTCAGAAGCACCAGCCTTCCCTCGGACTTCAATCTGCCCTCTGCACACAAACTTTTGCGCGCCCGCTCCAGCATGGTGTACTGCCGTTCCAAATTCGTTAAAAAAACAATCCTGCCCATTCTGTATCCTCACTCCATTAATATTTGCACTCTTATTTTGCTTCGCTAATGCTTATTTATAGTTTTATAAAGATAATGATTAATTACTAACCGGATAGTCAGAATTCAGGGGTTAGAATTCTGACTCCTGAACTATTAAACAATTTGTGTTTCGATTAAACCGTCGATCAGGCATTACATACGGCTTTTGAAGCAGTTTGCTGCTCAATTACTCCTGCTTCCCGACTTTTCAGCTTTTCCATCAGATCAACAGTAGTCGGACAAAACACCAGTTGACCCTCATTAGTTCCAAACAACTTCCTGGCTTCCTCAGGGTCACGTAAACTGTAGATAGTCTTATCCTGGGCCAAAAGCCGCCTGGCCAGATCTACATTAAGCTTATTCAAAGTACCTGCCGGAAAACCGGCATCAATGATACAATCCGCTTGAGCACTTAGAGAAACCGCCTTGTTTAGTGCAGACTTCCTGATCTCCTCAAAGGGCTTCTCACTGATAACTGCAGCCCTAATTGCCGTGCCGACATGGTAATCGATATCATTCTCATGAATTACTCCGGTCATAATACTAAAACCATGTTTATTAAGCAACCGATACAGAGGCGCACCGCTGCCGGCGCCGGCCAGAACAAAACTACTGGCTCCCCCACTGTTCTTTAATTCAATCCCACCCAGGCAATTACTAAAATGAGCGGAATCTATACCATAGAGATCGGCAACCGTTTCTTCACTCAGTATTTCTTCCGGCGTCCCATAAGCAAGTATTTTGCCGTTCTTGACCAAAAGGGCCAGTTCACAACTTTTTAAGGCCAGATCAATTTCATGTAAGGAAAGGATTACGGTTATTCCTTTTTCTTTAGTAAGTTGCCGTAAAATTTTCATTACCTCAAGACGGTGTTTTACATCAAGGTGAGAAGTCGGTTCATCCAGGATAATTACTTCCGGTTCCTGGACCAAGGCCCGGGCGATCAAAACTTTTTGTTTTTCACCGTCACTTAATTCGGTAAAGTATCTTTCTGCCAAATTTTCAGCATTGACAAGGCACAAGGCTTCCCGGGTTTTCCGCTTGTCTTCTTCGGAAAAACGTCCAAAAAAATCAGTATGGGGATATCTGCCCATAGCCGCAACATCAAATACTGTAATTAAACCGGGCGAAAGGCGTTCAGTTAAAACCAGGGCCATCATCCTGGATAACTCTTTAGACTCTATCCGGTGTAGAGGTTGTCCTTTCAGAAACACCGAACCTCCTACCGGCGCCAACAACCCAGCCAGAGAACGGATAATCGTGGATTTACCGGAACCATTGGGACCAAGCAAACAGATAAGCTGGCCCTTTAAAGCAGCCAGGTTAATATCGCCGACAACCGTTCTGCCGCCATAACCCACGGCTAATTTCCTGGTTTGGATAATACTCATAAGCTCGTCCTCCTTTTCATCAGCAAAGCAATCACGATTGGCGCCCCAATAAAGGATGTGACAGCACTAATCGGCAATTCTATAGGAGAGAAGGCCATTCTGGCCAAAAAATCACAGAAAGTGGTAATCATCGCCCCCAAAAGAATTGTTGCCGGAATCAGAATCTTGTTCTCTGAAGTGCCCAAAGTCAAACGCGCCAGATGGGGACCTGCCAAACCGATAAAAGCTACAGGTCCGGCAAAAGCTGTGATAAGGGCTGTAAGGGCGCTGGAAATCAGCACTATAAAAATCCGCAGCTTTTTAATATTTACTCCCATACTTTGGGCATAATCCTCACCCAGCAACAAAGCATTTAACGGTTTACAGAGGAGGTAAGACGCACCCAGCAAAACAGTACCCGCTGCTGTCAGGATTCCCACCTCGTCCCAGCTGAATCCGGAAAAACTGCCTAAAGTCCACAGAACAAAATTATGCAGATTTTCTTTTTCCGCAAAAGCAATCAGGATATTACTGCAGGCACTGCACAAATAGCCGATCATTAAACCGATCACCAGCAAAGTAACCAGTTGTTTAACACGAGCAGAGATAGCCACAATCAACATCACGACCCCTAAAGCACCGGCCAGGGCTGCTCCACTTAAAAGAAACGGCGAAATCATCATTATCCCAAAGGTATACCCTGCAAGCATCAGGATAGCTACAATCAGAGTGGCGCCGGAAGAAACCCCCAGCACATATGGATCAACGATGGGATTACGGAAAAAAACCTGCAGCAGCAAACCGCTGACAGCCAGGGCCGCCCCGCCAAAAATAGCCGCTAAAGCCCGGGGCAAGCGGATATCCCAGATTATGCTATTGTAAACAGGATCATTTCCCTGGTGCATTAGGACCTTACACAGGTCTTTCCAGGGAATCATCACCGAACCAATCATAATATTTAAAATAAAAAAAAGAATAAGCAATAAGCCAAACAAAACAAGCAGGAAAGGAATTTTACTCCTAAAGCATCCGGATAAGTTCATAATGATCACCTTATTCCAGGACCGGGTTCTTCAAGCAGGTCCTTATTAGTTAAGCAATATTTATGTCTTATTGCCTAAAATTGCGGAAGTTTCATGAATTGTTTTAATTCTGTTCCGGTAAAGAGATCAGGATGGAAGATGGCAGCCGCACCTGTTTTAGGCTCCGTTTTAGCATCACCGCAACCTGCCAACAATACTAGTGATATTCCCAGAGAAATAACCGAAAAGGATAATTTCAGCGACTTTGACTTAAACATAATTCGGCCTCCTTATGATTATTGGGCAATTTGGATTTCAGACAAATAAAAAAACCCTTCACCAGCGGAAGAGTAATAAGTCTAGCCGGTTTCAGGTAAAATGACCAGAAACACGGATTTGCACCCCCTATACATCCCGTAGGTAGTTTCTAAATTAGTAATGAGCAGGTCTCCTGGCTTAAGATCATCATTAACTTACGTCTTCCCGGAAATATTCCAGTGACAATTTTGTAAGTTAACTCCCTTTTACAGTGGCGGGCACCGCATCAGCTTTTACTGACTTCCCTTTTCAATTCTTACCCTCGGGCAGGAATCACTCATTACCTCGTATTAAGTTTAATTGTACCTAAATTCTTCGTTTAATCTGTAATTTGTAAAAACCCTTCGCCAACGGAAAGGTTACAGTCAGACAAGTATCAGGTTAAATACCTAAAGATACAAGTATTCACCTCCCTAACATCCCGTAGGTCGCTTACAGGTATTTGGTATAAGCAGGTCTCCTGGCTTAAGATCATCATTAACTCACGTCTTCCCGGAAATATTCCAGTGACAATTTTGTGAATTAACTCCCTTTTACAGTGGCGGGCACCGCATCAGCTTTTACTGACTTCCCTTTTTAATTCTTTCCTCAGAAAGAATACTCTTACCAGATACATTATTTTATAATTTATATATTATCATCAAGTTAGTCGTTTGTATAGTACTTTTAATATTAGATCAGATAGAGATATTCAGGACATAAAGTCTCTTGGCAATTTATCAATAAGCTATGATATATAAACTTAATTAAAATTAAAAGGATTAAAATCTATATATTGTCTGTAATCTTTAATTAAATAGCCATTAGAATCCTTGATATTGCTTATTTCAAACAAATATTCGTTGTCATATTGAATTACTTCATTATTCAGGGTTAGTTTCACTTCAGTATTATCGCAATTGTTAAAAACGGCCTTTTTAAATACAAACTTCCCTTCAATTTGGTAGTTATACTGATTCAACGCCGAATCGCCCATTTTCGCAGGATCTCCAGTGTTTTTATTTAAAAAACTGACGTACAAAGAGGTACCGTCATATTTAACTTCATCTGCAATTACATTTACAGATCCGTCTCGATAAACAAAGCTAACTTCATCCTTATTATTACAGGCGCCGAAGGCTTCAACCAGGCCTGTCGGCAATGTTACAGTATAAGTACCCTCTTCAGCCAATTCCATTAGTGCAATTGCCAGTTGATTGTCCTCAAGGAAGTCACAATCTGCAGAAGTATATAGCCTGACTTTATCAATTGTTATAACTTGCTGAACGTCATTTTTCTTACAGGTACCCTTTAATTCTCTGGCATTTAAGGTATCAAGGTCCTGATCATAAGTAAATACGGCATATTTGATATTTTTAACGATTATATATTTACTTACATTGGCGGCAAGTTTAGGTCCGTTATTTTGGAAATCGACATTCTTAATATAAGCAGATTCGTTTTTATTACCTGCTTTGTCTTGGAAGCCATCAATAGTCACCTTTGCGAAACCGTCTTCTGCCAATCCGGATACGTAGAATTCCTTACTATTAGTGTGATCGATTGCTCTGATTTTGACATCAGCATTAATGACTTTATCATTGATAGCTATACTGAAGGAGGTAACCGGTTCACTGAAAACAACCTTGAAGGTTGATTTACTGATGGGAAACAGAGATCTAACTTGTGGCCTGTCATCGTCTTTGGTCAAGGAGATATCATTTTCATAAGGATTAGGACTAATTCTGTTACCGGCCATATCCACCAGTTTACTGTTAATAACCAGAGTATACTCCCCCGGTTTAACACTGGCAAGACCGAAAACAGTAACAACATCATCATTAATATCAAGCCCGATATTCAGATCTTCTGTATCATTAGTTATTTTAATGGCATCTTTATAACCTTCAACAAGCTCGCTGAAACTGATTTCCAAAGAGTCGCTATCAATCATTTTTACATCTGTAACTGTCGGTCGAACCTGATCGCTAAGTTCAACTACCCTATTGAAAGTCTCCAGGGCATTACTATCAGCGTCTTCGATATTGTTATTGATTTTCACTGAATAAAACGAATCAATGTTCTTTAAAGGATTAGCAAGGGTAATTATTGACGTAACGCCATCATCCTGAACCTCAATCTTTTTAAGTGCCAGGTCGCAAAGATAATTTCCGTCTTTATCCTGAAGTCCTTTGAAAGTATAATTGTAAGTATCTTCAGCAGTATTTATATCAACTGCTTTGTTGAAGACAACTGACCTTTTCTTGATAAAACGGACACTCCAGAGTTAGGTTTTCTAAAGATTTCTTAGTATTGCTCGATATTTGAAATCGGAAACAGGAGACCGCCCCTCGCCGGGTGGCAGAAGGCCATTTGTCA
>JAQVLN010000162.1 GCA_028704155.1 Desulfitobacteriaceae bacterium | reverse complement strand
AACATTGAGTTCACCGGTGCGCAGACACCTGGCCACTACGCCAAGGCAGGTTTCACCGTCGTGAATGAGAGAAATGGCTTCCATCCGGTCGTGGACGGTAATTCCCATTTTACAGACAACGGTGTCTACGACAAACTGTACAGTGTGGCCTGTACCGTCCGAGGTATAGCAGCAACGCCACTTGGCCACGCCGCCAAAGTCACGGGCCGTGATTAAGCCTTCTTTATCTTTTGTGTCTTCGCATTCAACACCACTGGCGTATTTCTTTTTACCTGCGACAACCCGGTTCCAGGGAACGCCCCAGTAATCGAGCTGTCTGATCATGGTAGGAACGGTTTCCGTAAACATCTTAGCGACTTCCTGATCACAGCCCCAGTCAGAACCCTTAACCGTATCCTCAAAGTGAATTTGAGGGTTGTCACCCTTGGCCATAGCCGCATTTCCTAGGGAGGCCTGCATGCCACCCTGGGCTGCGGTACTGTGGGAACGACGCGGCGGAACCAAGCTCAGGATGATGACACTTAAGCCGGCTCCGGCAGCCTCAATTGCAGACCGCTCGGCGGCAAGACCCGCCCCAACGACGACAACATCCGATATGTGAGTATGCTTAGCACTCAATGTAGGGCACCTCCCATTGGAACCATTTCAGAAAGACGCAGGAACATATAAAGAGCTCCAAATCCAATTGCAATGATAATAACGGTTATGCCCTTCAAAATGTAACCCATCTTATGACGCTCAAACCAGCCCCATTTTACAAAAATACGATACAGGCCAAAACCGGCATGGTATTCACCCACCAGCAACAGAGCAACATAGAACCACAGGTAATATTTAATGCTAAAGCTGCCCATAAAAGCCACACCGACTTCACCTACGCGATGGGCGCTTTTAACGGCCTCAATCGGCCATGTCGACATAATAGTCCACAGGTGCATACTTGCCATGATCCCGATAATCAAAGCAGTAATGACCTGACCGACCCAAATCCAGGTATCATAGTGTTTAATTGATTTGGTCAACCGCCAGGCGATTCTAAGATCCCGCAAGCGCATCGGCGCCCGGCGCCCGGCCATAAAAATGTGGATGAGAATAATCAGCACTGTCGCGGGTATACCAATTTGAGCTAAATAATATTTATCCAGTCCCACTGACAACGTATTAAACAAAGCACCGTTGTTGATATAAATTGTACCCACAAACAGCATATGCATCCACAGAAAACCAACCAGTATAATACCGGTAATGGATTCTGCGAGATCCACATATAAATCTGTCTTCGGATTTGCTTTTTGGTTCAAGGTTTTCTGCAAATTCTTCGCTAGTTCCATATTACTCTCCTTTCCCCAAGGGCATAATGATGCTTAAAAATCCCTACACCTCACACCAAGAACATTCTGGCAAAAATACACACATTAAATAAAAATTCCGTTTTTGGGCCTTAAGCCCTTTGTGATAACGCCCGAATCCTATCCCCCTTTGAAAACCGGAAATCTCCTGTTTGCATTAGTAACTACATACAGTGAGACCCGGATAAGTTAAATTAGCTATCCATAAGATAGCTCTGAACAACCTTTATCTAAATCACATCCCCTCCTTTAAAAAAAATAAATAGTTCTAATAATAATTATGCAAAAGGGGTGCCATGCTGTTATTTGTGTTAGAAAACAGGTTTTCTAACACCTTAAAGAGCTTACTGCCCAGAAATTAAACGAATTAGAATTCTTAGATAATCTTCAGAAATCGGAGAAACCATAGGTATTTGCAAGTATTCGCGAGAACAACAGGTTGCCAAGCATTCTTAATTGTATTTATAATTTTTAGAATATAGAATTCCTCCGGGCGGATGCGAATGCAGACTTCTGTTAAACATCTATCAATAAGGGATTTCTTGGCAAGGCTTATACATTAAAAACAAAAACCCCTCTATTTTTTAAATGGTTCGACATCATCCAGGTTTGAAGCAAGCCTTCAATTAACATTATACTACAAGATTATCGCCAGACTTTAGAAATTTTCATAATAATCTATTAAAATATAACCTGGCTTACACTTTCCTGGTTGTAATATCACTGGCTTCTGTTTAAAATGTCAGTATTCAGATCAAAGGAGGGTGCTGTTATGGTAAAATTATATTGCGATGTTTGTGGAAAAGAAGTGACTCTGGAAGAGGGGACTCTATCCTGGAGAGATGACGGAAATGCTCTGAGTGATTTTCGGATTACTCATAAAGAAGACCAAAACCACCCTGACCCCAAACATGTCGCTTACATTCATCTCTGGATTATAACCGGTATTGCCGGTTACACGAGATTTACCGAACTTTTAGCCGACCACTGGGAAAAGGGATATGCTCTGAAGGACTACAAAGGCTTAAAAAAAGCCCTTGATCAAATCAGTACTTATATCTGGCATAAATCCAAAGAAAATATACAAAAATCAACCACCAGATTATAAATGACAGGCACATTTTTTATTCGTCCATTTATAGTTAAATATCTGATTACTGTCTACCGAATAGAAAATTCTCCGATGATATAAAGCTGTTTAACAGACAGGGGTAAGTATCAACTCAACTAATGAAAGCTAGATGGCCGGGTATCTATACCCGGCCATAGTCTGCATGGATTTATAAACATAATATTGTGATGCAAAATAATATTAACATTACTGATTTCTAAGGAGTTAATCCAGAAATATAAAGAATTTTAAATTTCTTTTTCTTTATAGAAAGTGTAGTACTTAGTTGATATAATCTATATTGCAAAAGCGTTTTAGGGAGGAATAAACAAAAATGCCCATAACAGAAATACTTTCCCGTAATTCCAGTCTGTACGGTGATGATATCAGCCTAATTGAAATCAATCCGGAGCTAAAGGAAAAGCGTGAAGTTACATGGCGTGATTACAATCTGATTGAACCAAATCCGGTGGCGGAATACCGGCGAGAGATTACATGGCGTGATTTCGACGACAAAGCAAACCGTTTTGCCAATCTTCTACTCGAAAGAGGCCTAAAAAAAGGAGACAAAGTTGCTATACTATTGATGAATTGCCTGGAATGGTTACCGATTTATTTTGGTATTCTTAAAACCGGCTCTATAGTAGTGCCTTTAAACTATCGCTATACAGCGGAGGAAATAGAATATTGCCTGAAGCTCTCGGAAGCCGACGCGTTGGTCTTCGGGCCGGAATTCATCGGCCGCATGGAAACAATTATCGAGCAGATCCCCAATGTTAAACTACGCTTCTTTGTAGGTGTGGATTGTCCTTCATTTGCTGAAAGCTATGAGCACCTTGCAGCAGCTTGCTCCGACGAAACCCCTCAAATCAAACTTACAGATGAAGATGATGCTGCACTTTATTTTTCCTCCGGGACTACAGGCTTTCCTAAAGCGATTCTTCATAATCACCGCAGCTTAGTATCGTCATGCCATACAGAAAAAAACCATCACGGGCAGACCCGGGAGGATAATTTTCTATGTATCCCGCCA
>JAQVLN010000161.1 GCA_028704155.1 Desulfitobacteriaceae bacterium | reverse complement strand
CATAAACAAACGGTTCTACGTACTGCTCAAGTTTGGACCTGCTGATGATTGACCCGCCAATAACAGCAAGTATCACGCCGACGATAACATAGGCGATAGCGATCTTCCAATTAAAGATGCTAGCCAATAGTATAACTGAGGCCAAATCTACCAGCGGCGATGATATCAAGAAAGAGAATGTAACGCCAATGGGAAGTCCCGCACTGGTAAAGCCAATAAATAAGGGAATCGATGAACAAGAACAAAATGGAGTGACCGTACCCAGCAAAGCCGAGAAGATATTTGCCGTGATACCTTTATACTTGCCCAGAATTTGTCTAGTCCTCTCCGGCGGAAAGAAGCTCTGAATGTATGAGATGGTAAATATTAATACAGACAACAGGATAAAGATTTTTATAACATCATAGATATAGAAGTGAATACTTCCTCCCAAATTGCTGCCCAGATCCAGATTAAAGACATTCTTGACCAGCAGAGCCACAAGGTTATTAAGCCATTCCATCCTCAGTAACTGGTCATTTAGCCATTGAAAAACTGCCACAGGATCATCTCCAAACTTTTATCTACTAGTATCTCCAAAGTCAAGCCCTGATATATAAGTATTTAATTATATAAGTATTCTATTATGCCATCTGTTGTTTTGTCAAGATGTACACTTGAGTATGTAAAAAATTGGTCTTTCCGAAATATTCAAAAAAAAGAAAGATATGCTGCCATCAAGCAATAGCAGCATTAATAGGTCTTATAGAAGATATCTCTATATCACGTTAGTTACAGCAGTTATTATCGCCATTCTTGTCAGATTGCTTCTCTTTTTTGTCATCGCACTCCGGTATCTCTTCGATCTCGAAACTACAACAGGAACCTTTCTTTGGCTTAGTTACTTTAATCAAGCGTCCCAATAAACCTTTCTTTTCATTATTGTTATCTTTTTCCATCGATTATTTCACCCTTTCGTTTTTTAATTGATACATTGCAAATACCCGTATAATCATTCTGTTTATGCTTAAATCATATTAAAAATGTATCCGCCAATTACCGCTGTAAGAAAAATAACGATTAGAATTGATGCAACTAATTTCTTTTTAAATATACCCGCAAGCATACTCATTTCTGGAATGGCCATCCCGGCACCGCCAATTATTAAAGCGATTACAGCCCCAACACTCATTCCTTTTTGCATTAATGATAAGCCGATTGGTATCGCTGTTTCCGCTCTAATATAAAGCGGAATGCCGATCAACGCTGCAATCGGGATGGCAAATAGATTGTCCGGTCCGGCATACTTTAATACTAAGTCTTCTGGAAGATATCCATAAATTATTGCTCCTATGCCGACACCAACGAGCAAATAACCTAAAATACTGTAAAAATCCCCCCATGCTTTCAAAAACGACAGTTTTAATTTGCTTTTAAATGCTTGTGGGACTTCAGTATCTGTATAACCATCTCCTTTAATACGCACATTCTTAACAAGTTTTGACATACCGGTTTTCTCCAGGATTATACCAAAAATAATAGACGCGCCAAAAACGACGACAAAATAGGTTATTGCTACCTTTAAACCCATTAATGCTAATAACATTGCTAAGACGATTGGATTAAGCAAAGGGGATGCAATAACAAATGACATAGTCGCGCCAAAAGGAACTCCTATTTCAAGAAAACCAAGTGTCATGGGGATCGTTGAGCAAGCGCAAAAAGGGGTTAAGGCCCCAAATAACGCCCCCACAAAATTACCTAATATGCCTTTGTTGGACATCCATGTTTTGATTTTTTCCTGGGGTAAATACATGAGTATTAATGCTACGATTGTACTGATTCCAAGAAACAGAACCGTAAGCTCTGCCGTGATAACAAAAAAATATTTAATTGTGCTCATCAATGTGTTCACAGGAATGCTCCTCCCTTTTCATTACAGGCTTTTAGACTTTATAATGTCTTGTCGTTTCATTGCCTTTATTAAAATCTCCATGGCAATTTTTATATTATCGATCGCTTGGGGCTCCAAATCCTGTAATAACTCTTCAACATAATTAGTGTTTTTCTTAATTATTTGGGAAATAACTTGAGCTCCCTTATCAGTAACCGGTACACAGCAAACCCTCCCGTCTGATAAAGATCGTTCCCGCTTAACATAGCCCTTGGTTTCCAGACGATCAATAATTCTGGTAGCTCCACTTTTAGTAAAATTTATGGAACTGCCAATATCCTGAATGGTAAAATTATCATTCTCATAGGCTGCTTTTAATGCCATAAACTCAACCAGCGAAAGATCCTCGCAGCATTCTCCATTAATGCCATGATCACCGAAGTGCCAGGCAAGCTCCTGCAACAAGCTATAGATATCAGAAAAGCTATTTTTCATCTAATCTACTCCCTGTATTTATATTGGTTGACGCCTTCAACTATACTTTTATAGTATACCAGTATTGGTTGACGGTGTCAACTAATGTAAAAAAGTCTCAAAGAGACTATTGCCCGCGAGCAACGGGACTCATGAATACCCGCAAATATAGCTAAAACTTCTAACAGGAGTTCGGATACTATCCAAAGGGAAAGCTAATCTTCCTTCTAATAGAAAAAACCTATAGCAACGGTTTTTAACCATGCTATAGGTTTGGTTTTATTATTCACCTATGCATCAATATCTGTGTTGTCCTTAAAGGTAAACGCGAGTCTACCATCAGACGATACAGTGACCTTGTCAACAATATCTATCCATAGTTTTTCATCAAATTCCTCAATAATTAACGGTCGGGTTTCTATATCCCGTATAAAAGACTCCAGGGTTTTATGCTTTTCGCGGCGCTTAATACGGAGCGCTTCCAGTTCGGCAACCCGCTCTGTTGCTATCTGGTGCCGCTCCATGTATCCCTGGTGCCGTTCGTTAAATTCATCCTGATTAATGGCAAAGCGGGCGTTTTCATAAATGGATTTTCTCGTGAGTTCGGAAACAACCTCAATTTCGCGGTGCAGTTCCGCAAGTTCCGTTTCAATTGCCGAGCAATCGCATAAGACTTCTTGGGCTAGGCGGCAGTTGCTAAGAACCTCATCCCGACCACCCATCAATATGTTAAATGCTTTCAGAAACCGCTGCTTAATCTCATCTCCTGTAAGATGAGGTGTGGAACAAGGTTTATCGTTTTTGTACTTCTCATTACACCGCCATACCGTGCGCCGATACTTAGTGTTGGAACCCCAAACCTTGGAACCGTAAAAACCGCCGCACTCGCCGCAAATTATTTTTGCTGAGAAAGGGCTGTGGCAACTGACTGGCCTACCGATTTTTTTACGCCGTTCCATTTCAAGCTGCACCGCATCGAATTCGTCCGGCTCAATAATGGCAGGATGGCTATTCTGCACATAGTATTGAGGAACCTCACCCTCGTTTACTTTGGTGGTTTTGGTGAGAAAGTCTACAGTGAAGCTTTTTTGCAAAAGAGCATCTCCCTTGTATTTTTCGTTGGATAGGATACTTTTTACCGTTGCAACTTGCCATTTCTTTTTGCCGCCCGGGG
>JAQVLN010000052.1 GCA_028704155.1 Desulfitobacteriaceae bacterium | reverse complement strand
AGTCTGACCACCGAATTGCACAATTACCCCCAGTGGTTTTTCCTTTTCATAAATACTCAGTACGTCTTCTACCGTTAACGGTTCAAAGTAGAGTTTGTCAGATGTGTCATAGTCAGTGGAAACTGTTTCCGGATTACAGTTGACAATGACTGTCTCATAACCTAAATCGCGCAGGGCAAAAGCCGCATGGACACAGCAGTAGTCGAATTCAATTCCCTGACCGATCCGGTTCGGACCTCCACCCAGGATCATTACCTTTCGCTGGTTGCTGCTTGGAGCCTGATCCGGGGCATTATATGTGGAGAAATAATAGGCGGCGTTTTCGATCCCGCTTACAGGAATGGCTTCCCAGCCCTCTACTACTCCTAAAGCAACTCGCCGCTTACGAATTTCTGTTTCCGGTAGATCCAATAGCATTGCAAGATAACGGTCGGCAAAACCGTCTTTTTTAGCCTTGATCAGCAGTTCGTCAGGCAGTAGTCCATTTTTATATCCAATGATTTTTTCTTCGAGCATTACCAGTTCTTTCATCTGCTCGATAAACCAAGGCTTGATATGGGTTAGCCGGTAAAGCTGCTCGATATCTGCACCTTTGCGTAAGGCCTCATACATAATAAACTGCCGCTCACTGGATGGTTCTGCCAGTTGGGACATTAATTCTTCAAGGGAACGCTGGTTGAAATCCTTCGCAAAACCCAAGCCATAACGATTGATTTCCAGAGAACGGATCGCCTTTTGAAAAGCTTCCTTGTAGTTTTTGCCGATGCTCATCACTTCACCGACAGCTTGCATCTGGGTACCCAGATTATCCCCGAGACCGGAGAACTTTTCAAAGGCCCAGCGGGCAAATTTAATTACTACATAATCACCCTGGGGAGTGTATTTATCCAGAGTGCCTTCCCGCCAGTAAGAGATTTCGTCCAGGGTCATACCTGCTGCCAACATAGCCGAGATTAAAGCAATGGGAAAACCAGTGGCTTTGGAGGCCAAGGCCGACGAACGAGACGTACGGGGATTGATTTCAATTATCACAACCCGGCCGGTTTTAGGATCATGGGCGAACTGAACGTTTGTTCCCCCGATTACCTCAATGGCCTCGACAATATCATAGGAATATTTCTGCAGGCGCTCCTGCAATTCAGGACTGATTGTTAACATCGGGGCTGCACAGAAGGAATCGCCGGTATGCACACCCATGGCATCAATATTTTCAATAAAACAAACTGTCAGCATCTGGTTTTTAGAATCCCGGACGACTTCCAGTTCCAGTTCTTCCCAACCCAGAACAGATTCTTCAATAAGTATTTGGCCAACAAGACTTGCGGCTATTCCTCTGGAAGCCACAGCTCTTAACTCCTCAACGTTATAAACCAGGCCACCACCGGTACCGCCCATTGTGTAAGCGGGACGGATAACAACCGGATATCCAAGTTCCTGGGCGATATTTTCTGCTTCCTCGACAGTATAGGCTGCTTTGCTGAAAGGCATCTCAATACCCAGTCTGTTCATCGTTTCCTTGAAAGCGATCCGGTCTTCCCCGCGTTCAATGGCATCGATTTGGACACCAATTACTTTGACGTTGTATTCTTCCAGAATTCCGGCTTTTGCTAGTTCGGAACACAAGTTTAAAGCTGACTGGCCGCCTAAATTCGGCAGTACAGCGTCAGGCCGTTCTTTAGCTATTATATTAGAAAGGCTTTTCAGATTCAGTGGTTCAATGAAGGTTACATCGGCAATTTCCGGATCAGTCATAATTGTAGCCGGATTAGAATTGACTAACACTATCTTATAGCCTAATTTTCGCAGGGCTTTGCAGGCCTGGGTACCCGAATAGTCAAATTCACAAGCTTGTCCAATCACAATCGGACCTGAACCAATAATTAGGATTTTATTAATGTCTATTCTTTTCGGCATAGTTTCCTCCTGCTGTATTTAATTTTAATAACTTGTTACTCATTGTAAAGTAATATCTATAATGACATCTGTAATGACAATAGATTGAACATAATCAGTTATTTTTGGTAATATGTGAAGCAAATTTGTCGCTAACCAGTGTAATCTTTATCTGATAAATTATATCAGAATATAACATAATAGACATCCTTTAATTCGATAAGAATTTACTTATTTTTGCCTTTTTCCGTAATTTACCCTCACCCTGACTGCTATTGCCAGCATATTCCAGATATTAAAATAAGGTACTATTAATCAAATAATGCTCTTTCATACTAAATGGAATATAATATTGTTTATAAATATCTGAAATAAAGTGCCGTGAGAACTTTACGAAGGGGAATAAGGATGAGTGAGATTCAAAAGGAAACAGAAACTGGAACAGTGAACCTGGGCCTCAATCCAAAGGATTTTAGCAGGATCCTTGATTATTATCAGGTTAATCATTTTGGGCATTTTACAGGTGTAAAGATTGAAGGATTAGGGCCGGGAAAAGCTATAACCCAACTAATTGTTGAAAAACATAATACAAATGCCTACGGCATATTACATGGCGGGGTAGTGGCAACTCTGGCGGATATAAGCATGGCCTTAGCCTGTATTACCGCAGGGATTATGCCTATTACGGGTAATATGAATATTTCTTTTCTGTCTACGGGAAAAGCAGGTAATAAAGTTACTGCTGTCGGGAAGGTTATTAAACCAGGCAAAACCACTTTCTTTACCGAAACAACTATTGAGGATGAGTATGGCGGAATTATAGCCAAGGGTACCGGAACCTTTTTTACCAGAAAGACGTTTGCCGAACACGTCGAGAGGTTAAGAAAAAATGTGATAAGATAGAGAGACAAAGCAAAAAACACTGTTACTGCAGGGAGGATAAGCTACGGTGGAAGAAGCCAAATTAGTGTCACATTTCAGAATCCCGACAATTTTTTCGATAGGACCAATCAACGTATACATTATTAATGCTGAGCCTTTAACCCTCATTGATACCGGTTTGCAGAATGCTGAGGCAGAAACTGCTCTCAAGGCCGGTCTCCATAGTCTCGGATATAGTATGAAAGATATACGGCGAATTTTCATCACTCACGGGGATTATGACCATTCAGGTCTGGCAGTTAAGATTTCAGAGGTTTCCGGGGCTACAATCTATGTTCATGAAATGGAAAAATTGAAAATGGATGGCTGGAATAAATTTATTGCTCGTAAAGCTGATGTTCTGATGGCTGGGGGACTGCCTGCCAGGGTTTTTGAAAAGGTAATAGCAGCAACCCAAAATCGCGTGGGTATAGCACAACCGCTCAGTGAATATACCCCATTAAGCGGTGGAGAAATACTTCCTTTTGAGGATTTTGAGCTGGAGGTATATTATACACCCGGTCATGCTCTTGGGCACTTGTGTTTTTTCCTCCGGAAACAGGGAATTCTTTTCGCCGGAGATACCTTACTGGCGCATGTTACTCCAAATCCCCAATTGGAAATTGATGAAAATGCGCGGGACGGCCGCTTTAAGACCTTGAAACAGTATATGGACAGTCTTGATCTATTGGAGAAACTTCCAGTTTACAAGGTATTTACCGGTCATGGCCGACCGGTTTTTGACATAAAAAAAAGAATCGCGGAGATTAAAAGACACCACTCGCGGCGGGGCAAAATAATTGCCCGGGTACTTGCCGACAATGCTAAACCCCTGTCACCTTACCAGTTAGCCTTGGAACTGTACAAAGCCCTCGACGGATATAACAATGTTTTAGGAGTCTCCGAAATTTGGGGGCATTTGGATATCTTGCAGGAAGCCGGAGTTATTGAGGGATGGACAGAAAAAGGCGGTCACCTGTTTAAGACAATATAATTGTTATTATTGCCATAGACAAATTTCTTGATTCTTCTTATTAAGAGTGGTAGATTAAAAACAAGTGTTTTTTTTTGCGAATGTTCAGCTTAATAAGCGGGAGAGGATGTATGATCTTGGCAGTAGCATTGGTAAAGAGACAAGATGACCAAACATTGGAAGCATTACAAAAGGCAATCGAGCTAAGCGGCGGTTTTGAAGATTTGAAATCCGGGACAAAAGTAATCCTTAAACCTAATATGGTCATGCGCGGTTTTCGTAATCAGCCGTCTCATGGGATGGTTACTCCAGTAGAGACAATGGCAAGCATGATTACTTTGCTTCGTGAACACGGTTGCAATGATCTTACGATTGCAGACGGGGGTGTAATCCATCCGGACCTCAAATTAAATACAAGTACAGCTTATAGATGGGCCGGTTACAATGAATTATCTGAACGCATGAATGTACCGCTGGTTGACCTTAATGAAGGGCCTTTTGTGACAGTAGAAATAGAAAGCTTGCCGGTTAAAGTTGCCAGACTGATTACAGAGGCGGAGTTTTTAATCGATATGCCAGTTCTCAAGACCCATAACCAAACTAAAGTATCCCTGGGAATTAAGAATTTAAAGGGCATCATAGCTTATGAATCCAAGAAGGATTGCCACCGTCAGGACCTGATGAGATCTATTGCCTTGCTGGGAAGGGCTATTAAGGTGGATCTGACTGTGTTGGATGGTACTTATGGCATGCAGAAAGGTCCTACCGGTCAAGATTATCATAAAATGGATGTATTTGTAGCAGGCAAGGACATTCTGGAAGTTGATATTGTCGGCAGCCATCTCCTGGGCTATGATCCTGCCGAAGTTGAACACCTGTCCATCTATGCCGAACTTGCCGATCGCAGCCTGAGTCTCGAAAATGTTGAGGTAATTGGTGAAAAAATTAACAATTTGGCTAAACCTTTGGAATGGTATGCAACCTGGACCAAAGATTTGATGGCATTACATAAAATTAAAGGTGTCAGCATCGAACCTCCTGACTCTACCTGCTGTTCCGGTTGCGGTTTTGGTATCTTTGTGGCCGTCAGTAACTTTTTCCAGGCTAATGCAGGCAAGGATTTTGGCAATATCGCCATTGTTATGGGCAGGCAAAAAATAAGCGACCAGGATGTAAGTAAAGTAATCTGCCTGGGTAAGTGTGCCTGTGAAACCAACAGTTCTCATCCTAACATTGTGAAAATACCAGGTTGTCCTGCGGGTGTAAAACAGATGACAGAACGGATGTTTTCTGTGAATGGGGAATAATTTAATAACAAAAAATCTGCTTGACAATGACGTAAAGAAATGTCAATATAGATGTCAATATAATAAAAACTGCTAAAATGACGATGACAGGGAATAGTATGATTTTTGGTTCCTTTTCAGAGAGTTGCCGGTTGGTGAAAGGCACTAATGGACCAGAATAGGAACTCTCCCTTGAGTAGCCGACCGAATATTCTTAAAGTAGGCTCGGACGGAGCTTCCGCCGTTAAAAGGAAGAAGATATCGGATATTCGAACTGGAAGTTTGAGTTAATCCTGTATCTGTTAGAGAAGACAGTTCTATACTGTTAATTTGAGTGGTACCGCGAACCAACCCTTCGTCTCAATCTGAAGACGAAGGGTTTATTGTCTTTGGGGGTGGTTTCTTGGAACCTGACCTTACTAATCTTAGTGAGTTTGCACTGAGACAACAGGAATTATTCATAAGGAGGAATTTGACAAATGCAGAGATTATATATTTTCGATACCACTCTGAGAGATGGAGAACAGTCACTGGGGATAACCTTGAATGTTAAAGAAAAATTAGAGATTGGCCACCAGCTCGTGAAGCTGGGTGTGGATATTATTGAAGCAGGATTTCCGGCTTCTTCGCCGGGAGATCTGGAGTCAGTGCGAACCCTGGCGGCGGAATTAAAAGGGGTAACCATTTGCGGATTGACAAGGGCAGTGCCCCAGGATATTGACATTTGTGCCGAAGCTTTGCGAAAAGCTGAAAATCCCAGAATTCATACCGGTATAGGCGTTTCCCCTGTTCACATGGAAAAGAAATTGGGGCTTAATCCTGAACAGACCCTGGAACAGGCTGTTTTTGCTGTTAAATATGCCAAAAGATATGTGAACGATGTGGAATTTTATGCGGAAGATGCTTTTCGCAGTGACCCGGCTTTTTTGGTAAAGGTTATCGAGGAAGCAATCAAGGCAGGGGCTACAGTAGTCAATATCCCTGATACTGTTGGTTATGCTAATCCCTGGGAATATGGTGAACTGATTGATTTCGTTATCAAAAATGTCAGGAATATTGATAAGGCCGTAGTAAGTGTACATTGTCATAATGATTTGGGAATGGCAACTGCAAATGCCCTGGCCGGTATCAGGGCCGGAGCCCGTCAAGTTGAAGTAACAATTAACGGTATTGGTGAACGGGCCGGCAACACCTCTTTTGAAGAGGTGGTTATGGCCATTTATACCCGGCGTGACGGGTATGGTGTAAAGAATAATATCAAGGTGTATGAGATATCCGCTACCAGCAGGCTTGTTTCCCGCATCACAGGAGTTGCAGTTCCGGATTATAAGGCGATTGTTGGTGCGAATGCTTATTCGCATGCTTCCGGCATTCACCAGGATGGGGTCCTGAAAGACAGGGAAACTTATGAAATAATTAAACCGGAGACAATCGGTGTTCCCCAGAATATAATCAGCCTTACGGCAAGATCAGGAAGGCATGCTCTTAAATACCGCCTCGAAGAATTAGGGTATAAAGTCGAAGGGGATCAACTAAATGATGTTTATAAGAGATTCCTGCATTTGGCTGATTCAAAACAAGAGGTATTTGACCAGGACCTTTATGTCTTGATGGGAGATCCCGAAGGCAAAGCCAGTAATATTCTGCTGCAGAGCATGGCTATTTCGACCAGTGGGATTGAGACAGCCACTGCTACTGTAACCTTGGAAATCGAGGGCAGGAAATTTACTGATGCTGCTTGCGGTAATGGCCCGGTAAATGCTCTTTTCAATACTATTGACAGGATGACGGGGAATGATGCCATGCTGGAAGATTATACTCTGAAGTCTGTTACCCGGGGCAGCAAGGCTTTGGGAGAGGCCACTGTCAAGTTGCGCTATAATGATGGACGGCTGGTAGTTGGCAAAGGATTTTCGACTGATATTATTGAAGCCAGCGCTAAAGCCTATATCAATGCCCTGGCGAAGCAGAATCATAAATTCAGTAAAAGTCAAGCTTAAAGAAACCTATTGCACAGTCTACCCTAAGCTTAGCTTAGGGTTTATTTTATTCTCCGGTTTTATTAGAACACAAATCGAAGATGGTCATGTTTTTTATGCCGGTAAATGAATAAACTATATTACTCAGATGATTTAGGCAAAAACTTAATCCGGTTTTAAGAAAGGAAAACAAATATCATGAATATTTCACTTGAGGCAATTTATCAGGCTAAAGAGACGTTAAAGCAAGTTGCCTATAAGACAGCCTTAGTATACAATTACTTTCTAAGTGAAATGAGCGGTAACAAGGTTTATGTTAAGATGGAAAACCTTCAGCGTACTGGATCTTTCAAGATCAGGGGAGCGTACAATAAAATTGCTAATTTGACAGATAAAGAAAAGCAACGGGGAGTAATTGCTTCCTCTGCCGGTAACCATGCCCAGGGTGTAGCTGTAGCTGCCGGCATTTACGGCATCAAATGTACAATTGTAATGCCAAAACATGTTCCCTTATCCAAAGCAACGGCTACGCGCAGGTATGGAGCGGAGGTAATCCTTTACGGTGAAGTGTATGATGAAGCTTACGAGGAGGCTATGCGCCTTCAAAAGGAGACCCAGGCGACGTTCATACATCCCTTTAATGATCCGCTGGTGATTGCCGGGCAAGGAACTATTGCTTTGGAAATCCTCGAAGAACTGCCTGATGTGGAAGTTGTAGTTGCACCCATTGGCGGCGGCGGACTGATTTCCGGTGTTGCCTTGGCGCTGAAGACTTTAAAACCGGATGTGACTGTCGTTGGCGTTCAAACTAAAAACATGCCTTCGATGGCTGAAGCTATTTCCCAACAAAAGCTGGTAACTGTCAACGGATTGCTGTCTATTGCCGATGGGATTTCTGTTAAAACACCCGGCAAACTGACGTTTGAAGTTGTGAAGCAATTGACGAGATCGTTACTGTAGATGAGGATGAGATCGCCAGTGCTATGCTTTTATTTTTGGAAAATGCCAAGGTCGTTGCCGAAGGCGCAGGGGCAGCTTCGGCCTCAGCTATAATACATCGACTTCCTCATAATAGGAATCGTAAAATAGTTGCTATTTTGAGCGGCGGAAATATTGATGTTAATATTTTGGAACTTGTTATTGACAAAGGACTGGTTAAAGATGGACGTAAATGTTTTCTGACGACTGTTATTCAAGATCGTCCGGGAGCTTTGGCACAGCTGCTAAAATTAATTGCCGGCTTGGGAGCCAACGTTCTTGCGGTCTCACATAAGCGGGAAACTCTCGATATTCCGATGAGTTATGCCAAGGTAGAGCTTGAGCTGGAGACCAGTAATTCAGAACAGGTTCAAACTATTAAGAAACTGCTGGAGGAAAATTATTACCATGTTGAGATTCAGTAATATCCAGCTTATCCCATCATATGATAAACAGCAGTATACCAAAATAATTTATGAAATCCCGCTTAAGGTCTATAGTCATTCCCATGGATAAGGTTAGGGAAACATCCTCTGCATTTTTTTACAGCAATTTTTCAGATAAGTTGCCCGCGCCATGCTTGCTGCTGCAAGCATTTGGTCAGAACAAATAATGTACAAATAATGTAAATAGTAATAACTCCAGACCCAGACTCTCGAAGATACCTTTAAAATTAAACGTCTCCTTCTTCAGGAACTATACAAATGAGAACAAAAGGTTCAGGTCCATTATTGCGAAATTGATGGATTTTGTCATTGGGTATATAGGCAAAAGAACCGGCTTCCAAAGCATAATCTTTCCCGTCCAAATGCAGGATACCTTTGCCACGGACGATATAGTTTATATGGGGCCAGGCATGAGTATGTTTGGGAGTATGGCCTCCTTCACCCAGTTCAAAAGTTCGCATGACATAGCCTTCCCAACCTTCTTTGGGAGAAATGAGTATTCTTTTTACTGCATTTTTTATCTCTGGATGGTTCAATTGTGTTGCCTGCACATTTCGCTCGTGAGCTACTATCATATTTTGACCTCCTCTTCGCTTACCGCCAATAGATATCTCTGGTTTTAGATTTGTCCCGTTTTTATTATAAGTTATATTTTTTAAAAAGCTATTATAATTTTGACTGATGAGTATCAAGTTCCGGGCCTGCTTGTTGCTTGCAGGATATCATTGGCACAGGTTATAGTATACGGGTAAGATTACTATAGACCAAATATTCAGTATTCAGGAGCCAATTTCAGAATAATATCGCTCTATCTCCTGGTTCCTGAATAGTTACAATAAGTTTTATTTTTTAATGCGAGGAAAAGTGAAATGTTGATTCACGAACAATTGGGGATATATAAGGTTGAATTACCCTTGCTGCACAGGGTGAAGCACGTTAACTGTTATGCAGTAAAAGGGAAAAATGGCTGGTGGCTGATTGATGCCGGCCTGAGCAGGGAAGCTACATATAAGGGATGGTTGCAGTTTTTTGAGGAGCGGTCTATCAAGGGTTCAGATATTAAAGGAATTTATCTTACTCATTATCATTCTGATCATTACGGTTGTTCGGGATGGCTGCAAGAGTATTCCGGAGCGCCGGTCTATATAGGGTCTATTGATGCCAAAAGAATTAATTACTACTGGAAAAAGGGCGACTATCTTCTTGAGGCTATCGGGGTTTTGTACAGAAGTAACGGGATGCCGGAAGAGGCAATAAGGCGGGTTATCGAAGCAGAAGCCGAGATTATTCCGTTAACTTTACCGCATGCCGAGCTGACAACCTTAGAGGATGGTCAAACGGTGAACTTGGGTGATAATGCTTACCAGGTTATTTTGACTCCAGGGCATTCTGACGGACATATTTGTTTTTACAACAAAGAATATAGCTTGCTTTTCTCAGGTGACCACTTGTTGCCGGATACCTCTTCAATTATTGGCGTATCTGCTCAACCGGGTACACTGTCTGATCCCTTGGCTGATTTCTTATCTTCACTAAACAGCATCCACAGTTTAAATTGTACTTTGGTTTTACCTGCTCATGGCAGGTCCTTTGCCAATATTGAAAAGCGGATTAAGCGGCTGGGGTCTTATCATCGGAGACATCTGGAATTGACTAAAAATAGTATAGGCAGTTCCGCTACTGCCTATGAGGTCTGCAGTCAGATCTACAGTCCGGATATAAGCGGTAATGAGTTGCGTTTTGTAATGGCTGAAATAAAGGCTCATCTTGTGTATTTAGTATATCAAGGTGAATTGGAGGCAGTTCTTGAGGATGGTATATACTGGTATAGGTGGAGAAAGGACCGTTCCTAAAAGGATCATTTTCTCCGGGAGTAATTAAGGATATTTGCCAGGAAAGATTAGCTTAAAATAATTGAGGCAATTACAAATAAAATTGTTGTCAGACCTGCGGCAATTAACGATGGTTTTAGTTTTAAACGGGTGTATTTCATCAGCGGAAGTTCAAGGATTGCACAGAGTGTTACACTGTTATCACTTAAAGGTGAGGCGAACGCCCCAAATGTACCGCTGGCGAATACAGCCCCAATAACAAGGATAATATTGGCACCGCTCTGATGAGCAAGTGTTACCCCCAGGGGCATTAGCAAACCCCAGATTCCCCAGGAAGATCCGATAAAATAAGCAAGTATTCCCCCCAAGACAAAAACCGCAGGAGCAATAAATGTTGCAGGTATCAGACCGACTAAATGTGAGGAAATATAATTGGCAAATCCTAAGTCGTTTGAGACTGCTGATAAGGCCCATACTAAAGTTAACATCGTGATTACAGAGGCTAATTCGTTACCGCCCCGGATAAAATGAGTAACTAATTTAGCAATGCTGAAACCTTGAGCGAGGAAAAAAAATATTGTAACGATCAGACTGATAAATACGGCTTCAAGCATGACCCCCAGAGCGTCTGCTTTAACAAAGGCTTCGAAAAAGTTGTCGGTTTGAAAATGGCCATCCCACCAGCTTAAAAAGAATGTTGCTGACAAAACAGTACTGAGAGGCAGGATCAAGTTCCAAGGTTTATTGGGAATATCCTTTTCATAAGATTTAAGGCACTCTCGCAGGGCTTCTTCCTCCCGAAGATTTTCAGAATTATTTATAGATATACCTTCTTTTTTAAAACCAAAATCTTTAAAATAGCTATAATATATTCCTAAAGCTATGATGATAAAGGAAAAAAAGTTAAAGGGGAGACTTTTTATAAAGATACTATAGGGTGATTCGTTTATAGCGACCTGTACCAGGGCAGTATCTATTAAAGATACCATATAGCCTACAAAAGCAGTAGCTATAGGCACGAGTACAACAACAGGATTTGACGTTACTTCGATAATAAAGCCGATTTTTTCAGGAGATAAAGGTAATCTCTCAAGCAAGGCTTTCATAATAGGTGCAATTGTTACAATGCGGAAATTAGGATTAATAAAAGTCCCTAATGTTGACAGCCAGGTGAATCCCACAGCAGCTTGTTTGGTTTTCATTTTCTGCCCCATCATCTGAACAAAACCCTTAATACCTCCTGTCAGCTTTATTAGGCTTATTAGCCCGGCAAAAACATAAAGGAAGATGATGATACGGATGTTATTGATATTAAGAAGGTTATTTTCGATATAAGAAATCAGGGTTTTGATTCCTCCGAAAATACTCGGTTGTTTAAGGTAACTTCCTAAAATTAAACCAGCAAATAATCCAGGTAGGATTTGTTTGGATAAAACTGCTACAGGAATAACAATTAAAAAAGGCATGAGGGAGATCCAGGAACTTTCCATATTAGCACATCCTGCTTATATTTTTTGTTTGTCCTATTATTTCCGATAAAAGAATATTCATGATCAATAGTGTTTGGAAAACTAGAATTCGGAAGTCATTCTCCGATGCAAAATAAATAGTTTGTGGGAAAATAATATTAAAAAAATTAGTATTATTGTATAATACATTGAAGTACTTCCTCAGACCATTACTAAAAGAATGTGTTAAACAGGTAAGGAGAAAAAGTATGCTGCTTCATGAACAATTGGGTATTCACCAGGTAAGATTAACTTTGCCTTTCAGATTGAATCATGTTAACGGCTATGCCATAAAGGGATCAGCAGGCTGGGACCTGATTGACACGGGCCTTAGCCAAGAGTCTACATACGAAGAATGGCTGCAATTTTTTAAGGAACAGTCTATAAAGCCTGCTGATATTAAGGGTATCTATGTTACGCATTTTCATCCTGACCATTACGGGTGTTCAGGATGGCTGCAGAAGTATTCCAACGCACCGGTTTACATAGGTACAATTGATGCCGGAATTGTAAATCGTTACTGGAAAAATGGTGACTATATCCTGCGGGCGATGACCGGACTTTTTAAAGACAATGGTATGCCGGAAGAGCTAATTAAGAAGGCAGTTGCTTCATTGGCTAAGATGATTCCTTATACCCACCCCCCGGCGGATATGATCACTTTGCAGGCCGGACAGACAATAAGTCTTGGAGATTATGAATACCAGGTTATTATAACGCCGGGACATTCCGACGGGCATATTTGTTTTTATAATCAGGATCATGCAGTACTTATCTCAGGTGACCATCTGCTGCCAGAGATAACTTCTTGTATAAGTCGCTGGCCCCAACCGGAGATGGAACTTAATCCCTTGGATAATTTTTTACGGTCCATTGACAAAATCAGGAGCTTGAATTGTAAATTAGTGCTGCCGGCTCACGGTAAACCTTTTACCAATACTGAAGAGAGAATCAGGCAATTAGAGAATCATCACAAAGAACGTCTGGCACTGGTCAAGAACAGTACTGCAGGCGGTGCCAATGTCTATCAGGTAATGAGGCAGGTTTTCAGTCAGGAACTTAGTGATCACGAAATCCGTTTTGCTTTTACAGAAACGTTGGCTCATCTCGTTTATTTAATGTATAAAGGCGAATTAATGACAGTTTCAAAAAACGGCATTGATATTTATCGTCAATGTGGGGCATAAAATAAAAGCAGGGAAACAAACAGTTTTTCCTGCTTTTTATGTGGAAAATGTGAATACATTATAATAAATCATTTGTCTTACACTGGTGGGAAAAAATTAATAAAATACTTATGGTTCATCATATACAAAATAGATCAGGAATGATATTATAATAATATCAAATTGGTTTCAGAACTATCGATGGCTAAAATTTAAAGGAGAGACTAAATTATGAAAGAATGTAAAGCTTGGGCTATGAATGGGTATCTGTTTTTCTTTATTGTCCTGATCATGTTTATTGCTGGCACGATTCTGCTTATTCAAACGAATTTCCTGGGGATTTTACTGTTGATTTTTGGAGTTATCCTTGCTACCGGAATTCTGGTTGTTCAACCGAATAAAGCTTATGCAATTATTTTCTTTGGCAGTTATTTAGGCACTATCAGGGAGCCTGGTTTTTGGTTCACTGTTCCTTTTTCCATTCGTAAATCTGTTTCGCTCAGAGTACGAAATTTTAACAGCAAAATGCTTAAAGTCAATGATACAGCAGGGAATCCGGTGGAAATTGCAGCAGTAGTAGTTTTTAAAGTAGTAGATACAGCCAAGGCATTATTTGATGTTGATAAATATGAACAATTTGTTGAGATCCAAAGTGAAACGGCCCTTCGTCATGTAGCTAATCGTTATCCATATGATAACTACGAGCACGGCGGGTATTCCTTAAGAGGAAATGCCGAAGAAGTTGCCATGGAACTCGCTGGTGAACTTCAGCAAAGATTGTTACTTGCCGGGGTAGAAGTTACGGAGGCACGTCTTACCCATCTCGCTTACTCTACGGAAATTGCCGGAGCTATGCTCCAACGTCAGCAAGCCAATGCTATTCTGGCTGCGCGTCAAATTATTGTCGAAGGTGCCGTTGGAATGGTCCAGATGGCAATCGAACGTATGGAGAAAGATCAGGTCGTTCACTTGGATGAGGAACGCAAAGCAGCAATGATTAATAATCTTCTGGTAACTATTGTTTCTGAACGGTCAGCGCAACCTGTTGTTAATACAGGGTCGTTATATTAATGACTAAAAAACAATTTCCGCTTCGGCTAGATCCCAAGCTTTATATTGTATTGGAAAGCTGGGCGGTAGATGAGTTTAGAAGTGTTAACGCTCATATTGAATTT
This sequence comes from Desulfitobacteriaceae bacterium, assembly GCA_028704155.1. Taxonomy (GTDB): domain Bacteria; phylum Bacillota; class Desulfitobacteriia; order Desulfitobacteriales; family Desulfitobacteriaceae; genus UBA2264. The sequence goes on along the minus strand of JAQVLN010000052.1, from coordinate 287 downwards.
TTACTGCGTGAAGCAGCCCGAAAAGCGGGCAGGCTAAATCAACAAGTTTCTAAAGAGACAACTGATCCAGAGGCAAAAAAATAGATCAATAGTATTACCCTTGTACTGACCTAATATTTACGCTGCAATAATGTTATCGTCAAATTATAGGATGATTATTCCATTTACAGTGCGGCCGAGCAAGGTCGCTTATATTAGCGGGTGGAAATCCCGCCCGGAAAGGCGTAGCCGCGCCACCGGTAGCCAGCTTTGGAGGCATATAGCAATATGGTGACTTAAGCGTAAGC
>JAQVLN010000160.1 GCA_028704155.1 Desulfitobacteriaceae bacterium | reverse complement strand
TGTCCTACAGTTTTTGACATTTGTTACTTCGAATTTGGGTTTTATGCTGTTTGGTCCGGTGTCATTGCCATTAATCTCTTATGGTGGGCGAGGCTTGCTAATTAATATGTGTCTGATAGGGTTTTTGCTTTCAATATTCCGTACTGGCAGTTTGGTAAGTGATAACACTGAAGTAGCCGGGATTAAGTCAAGTCGTCTAATTCAATATGAGAATGGAAAAATAATAATCAAGCTAAAGGCAACTCAACAAATTGATTACGTACATGTAAGTTTCATTTCTGTTCTTTATAGAAGCCCAAGGGGCCGCCGTCCGTGGCGGCCTCTGAAGGTTTGCGAGGCATGTTGCCGAGCCAATGGTTTGAAAGAAAACCTGTCACCTAGCTAATGGGAAGACAAGCTGTAAGCAAGGGCGTTTTCGGCGACGAAAAGGTCTGAAGGAAGCTGATGGCGGTTTACCAGTTACACTGTTCCGTGATAGTATTAATTCGGTGAGGAATTTCAGGAGCCGGATACGGGAAAAGCCATTGATAAAATCAATAACAATTTTTTTGGGTATTAATTCTTAGTATAAAAAAGTTTCAAATGAAACAGTAATCAAAAACCTTAATGCGGAAGAAAGACCCGTTTTCAGAAGCACTGTTTGTATTCTGCAATAGGAATCGGGATAGGATAAAAATTTTAGAATGGGATGGAGATGGATTCTGGCTGTATTTTAAGCGCCTGGAGCGTGGTCATTTTCGCTGGGCGGCAAAAGGAGACGACACCACTATGCTACTGGAGTCTAAAATGGATTTGAGGTGAATGCAGTGTGTAGAGATTCAAAATGGATTGCCGGAGTAATTCTCATATTGTTTTTCTGCTTGATTGGATGTTCATCATCAAGAAATAGTAATGAAGATACAATAGAGTCTTATTTTCAAAAGCATGATCCTACTAATAAAGGTGAAACCCAGATTTTTTCACAAAAAGCATTTAAGGATGGCACTTTAATACTGACAGAAAAATACAGAGGTGATGGTCATACATTTACGAATTTATTTTTATTGGATAAAGACAGGAAAATCTTGAAGATAGCGCACGGACAGACACCACTAAGTATGTGTTTCACAGTTAATGCCGTTGAATATGACGGGTGCAAGATATTATTTGGGAGTTTTAATGATTCCAAATGGTTAATTGAACCAGATAAGAAGGAATCGGTGGATATACAAAATATTTATGTAAGATTTAAGAATGGTGAGGTCTATAACGAAAAAGTGGGGAAAGGTTATATTGTTTATTCAAAAGAAATATCTGATGTTGAAGTTTTTGAATTATATGATGATAATGGCCAACTACAGAGCGATTTAAATGATTTACAAAGATATGGACAAGTAATCATTGATACTTCATTCGAAGATGTAGAGCAATAGGGTGTTTGAGAGACAATACCATTACAAAGTGTATAATCTATGCCAGGGTATCCACAGCGAAATAAGCCGATGCCACCAATGTCGAGTGTTGCGCCGAAACTGGCAACAGTAAGGCGAAGAGGACTTTAAGATGTAATTTAGAGATGAGGGTTTAATTTGAAAAAGATTCTGGTAATATTTGGACTTATCATTATTTCGTTTATTATCTTGATAGGATACGGTAATAAAAACGTTTCTAGCAACACTAATTATTCATTAGAACCAAAACAAGTGATAGAAAACTACTTTAAATACTATAATCTGAAAGATAGGCAGGGGTTGTTATCCACCTTAACAAGCTGTCATGACCAATCTAACATGGTATTTGGTTTTGAAAATCTTAAATTTACCAAGCTCGTGAGTATTGGAAATAACGATATGAACAAAGTTAATGCTTATCTATTTTTTGGTCGTGGAAAAGTTAACGGAGTTAAAGAGAACAATGTTGTGTCGTATAAAGTTACCTATTTATCTTTATATAGCAAAAATACTCCACCATGGTCAAGTGGATTAAAAAATATTTTTTTACTTTGATTAAGGAAAGTGATGATGCACCGTGGTTAATAGATGACGTTGGTCAAGGTTAAGGACAAGCACACATGTCGCATTCTTCCAAAATATGCAGCAATTGGAACTACCTGGGAGAGCGCTGTCCATGGCGCCCTAGCTTTGCGGGGCAGGGAATTTCCGATAACATATTAGCAAAAACACTTTCGAAATTAAAAAAGGAACTTTGTATGTAGTACTAAAACGACTTGAGAATAACCATTTAGTTATGCCGTATTGGGATGATACTAAGACCGGAGGAGGAAGGCGTAGGTATTACAAGATAACGGATCAGGGAATGGGTTATTTGACCAGAAAAAAAGATGAATGGGTATTTTTTAGGGCTGTAATAGACACATTTTTTGAGGAGGTATAAGAGATGAGTAGTACCCTTTAGCACCTGAGTAGGCTGGGCTTTAAGCCATTTGTTGGATGTTAACCTGCGTTGCTTGCTGCAATGACAGTTTGTCGATTATTGTAAGGGTAAGCAAAGGAGGAAAAAATATGTTTAATGAAAATCTTAGAAATCTTCGTAAGCAAAAGGGACTTTCTCAAGAAGAACTGGCAGAACGATTGCATGTAGTGCGTCAGACAGTATCTAAATGGGAAAAAGGTCGTTCGGTACCTGATGCAGACCTTCTAATTCGGATTGCTGAAATTTTTGAAATATCAGTAAGCACACTTCTTGGTGATACAGTGGAATCATCTGAGGATAAAAATATCATCGCACAAAAGCTGGAACAACTTAATGCACTGTTAGCTGAGAAAAATAGACGGAGCCGCCGCATCTGGAAAGCGGTTGCAATTATTTTGATTTCCTTTGCTGTGATAACCGTACTATTGATTATATTGAATATCTCAACTTATCAAAGTTTTTCTACTTCTACTAACCCTGTTATCATAGAACAAAAAGAACAAATAATTATTCCATAGAGTCAACCTTCCGATCTAGCGGTAATTATGTCATAAATCGAGAGAGGGGACACTTCACTTAACAGAGTTTATGCTTTGTTAATAAACCGTTTATAAAAAATTAAGATAAGTAGTGTATACTGTGCCTAAGAAGATGTGAGTAAAAACCGTTATTTAAGGGGGGCAAGTAAGTATGGAAAGCGTAAAAATACTGTTAGCTGTACTGATAATTATTGCTGTTTTTATGGCGAACTACTTTTACGGAATATGGATTACTCGTCGCAGTAAAAAAGTAAATAATACAACGGACCCAATACAATAGTAGCCAATTTTATAACTGCATTCAAACAATGGGTATCTCTTACATTCCATCCATATCCCTCAACGTTTTTAGCTTACCTTATAAGGGGTATGGCTTAAATCTTATTGAGGGGCTAAATAGAGAGACAGGAGGTTTAAGAATGAAATTTAAAAAGAGAACGGTTATGTTGGTAACTTTTACGCTAGGAACGCTCTTGTTAGCGACGACAGCCTTGGCAGACATTGCCAACAAGAATGGGTATGACCAGTTAAAGGATACACTTAAAGTGACGGCTGAGCAGTGCAGCGAGACATTTGACAGTTTCACAATGGATATCTCAATGGTGATGAAGGATAATGGGAAGACGTTTCTGACCAGTAATGAGATT
>JAQVLN010000159.1 GCA_028704155.1 Desulfitobacteriaceae bacterium | reverse complement strand
GATTATGTAGTGGCAAGATTAGCGGATTCAAACGAAGCTCCTGGTGGAAATGTTAGTGGAACTACTGATATGAATCCAATAAAGGAGCAAATTGATTTGCTGAATAAATTGGTGCCTGAAGCTAAAATTATTGGAGTACTTTATACATCCAGTGAAGACAATTCTGTCCTGCAGGCAAAGCTGGCAAAAGAGGCTATTGAAAAGCTGGGCTATAACTATGTAGAACTAACCGTATCCAACTCAAATGAAGTTCAACAGGCTACACAATCCATTGTCACTAAAGTCGATGCAATCTATATACCTACTGATAACATATTTGCATCAGCTATGCCGATTGTTTACGGTGTAACTTCACAGTCCAAAACTCCTGTCATATGTGGTGAATCCGGTATGGTTACATCCGGAGGATTAGCCACCTTAGGTATAAATTATTATGATCTTGGCTACCAAACCGGTTTGATGGCTGTAAGGATTCTTAAAGGTGAAGCAAAACCTGCCTCCATGCCGATTGAATCCTCTAAAGGATTTGATTATGCAATTAATGGTAATGTGGCTGAGGAAATAGGATTGGAAATCCCTGCTGATTTGCAAAAATATGTTATCAAAGAGTAAATCAAAAATGGTTCTTACGCAAAGACTGATATCTTCATCCACCGTATATTCAAATATGGTTTAAGCTTTATATCGCTCGATGCGGAAGAACCAAAAAATCTTAAAAGAAACGAGTGGTTAAATGCTGCAGATTATTTCAGGCGCTGTAATGTTGGGCCTTTTGTGGGGGATCATGACAATAGGTGTATATATTACCTACAGGATTCTGGATATTGCTGATTTGTCGGTAGAGGGTAGCATTACAATGGGCGCCAGTATTGCTGCACAAGCTATTTTTAGCGGCATTAACCCTTATGCGGCAACATTCATGGCTTTCATAGGTGGCATGGCAGCGGGGCTGGTAACCGGTTTATTGCATACAAAGCTTAAAATACCTGCGTTGTTAGCAGGTATTTTAACGATGATTGCCCTCTATTCCATAAATTTGCGGATACTTGGCAAAGCTAACCTTTCATTATTGCGTATGGATAACGTATATACAGTGTTTAAAAATATGAATATCACGAATAATAATTTCTTTACAAGTTTAGGCCTAAATCATTTAGTTCCCATTATTGCCGTAGGCTTGATAGCAATCCTGGTGATAATAAGTATTTTGTATTGGTTTTTCGGAACAGAAATAGGCAGTTCTGTCCGTGCAACCGGTGATAACCCCAAAATGGCCCGGGCCCAAGGGATTAATACAAATAATATGATAATCTTGGGATTGGTTATCAGCAATGGCCTGGTAGCTGTCAGTGGAGCTTTGATTGCCCAGCAGCAAAGCTTCGCTGATGTTCAGATGGGTATTGGCTCTATTGTCATTGGTTTGGCTTCAGTAATTATCGGTGAGGTTATTTTTAGTAAGACGAGCTTTTTAAGTCGATTAATCTCTCTTGTTCTCGGGGCTGTAACCTATCGTATTATCATTGCCTTGGTTCTGGAAATGGGTATGCCGGCTAATGATTTAAAACTGTTCACGGCCATTACTGTGGCCATTGCTTTGGCGTTACCTGTGATTCGCTCTTACATTCGACCGCTTAAAAACATGAGGGAGGGGATGTAAGATGTTATCGATGAATGGAGTATCTAAGATATTCAATCCCGGTACTGTTAATGAAAAAACTGCTTTGCGCAATGTAAGCCTGAACCTTGAGGAAGGCGATTTTGTTACTTTGATTGGCGGTAACGGATCAGGAAAATCGACATTATTGAATTGTATTGCAGGCGTGCATATGGTTGACAAGGGCTCAATAGTAATTGATGGCGTTGATTTAACCAAGTTCTCCGAACATAAACGGGCTGGAGTTTTGGGACGTGTTTTTCAGGATCCGATGTTTGGAACAGCGGCTAATTTGGGAATTGAAGAAAATTTGGCCCTTGCTTTCCGCCGTGGGCAGAAACGTAGTTTAAGGTGGCATATAAGCGCTAAAGAAAAAGAGACCTATAAGGAGCTGCTGAAACATTTGGATTTAGGGCTTGAAGACCGCTTGAGCACAAAGGTTGGGTTGCTTTCAGGCGGGCAGCGTCAAGCTTTGACATTAGTAATGGCTACCCTCAAGAAACCGAAACTGCTGCTGTTGGATGAACACACAGCGGCTCTTGACCCAAAAACAGCAGCTAAGGTGCTGGAGCTGACTGATAGATTTATAGATGAAGGTAATTTGACTGCCCTCATGGTTACTCATAATATGAAGGATGCTATTAAGCATGGCAATCGTTTGGTAATGATGCATGATGGTTACATTATTTTGGATATACAAGGCGAAGAAAAACAAAAACTAACAGTGGAAGACCTTCTGCAACGCTTTGGTAAAGCCAGTGGCGAGGAATTTGCAAATGATCGTGCATTGTTATCGTAGAAAAAGGTGTATTCAGGTCTAATATGTATAATTGGTTGGCGTTTCCCCGTCTGTATATCGGAAAATGTCAGGGTAAAAGGAATTGTCATCTAATGATGATAAGAGTAAGCTCGGTTTTGGTTTAATACGAAAGCCCGGCTTCTTTTTTATTTTACATGATAACATTTTCTGTACTGATTATGAGCATATTCAACCTATTCTTCTCACCTGCCGGTTAGTAAAATTTAAATGGATCTTTATGCCGCTGACGCAGCACCACAATCACCCACGGCGTGATATTGTGTTTACGGAGAATTCATAGGGAATCTGGAGGGAAAAGGTGCTAATAATTTGGAAAATCTGGACAGCGGAGACTTAGATTAACAGGAATCTTAAAAAAGGAGGGGATAGCAAAGGGCATATTCATCGGCATCGCATTTTGGAGATGGATCGGCGGTGCGACTGTTCGGCACCAATCATTGAAACTGCCGGTGCGGAATTAAAAATGTAGGAGGTTAAGAGAATGAAAATAAACCGACATATTTCAATAATTCTATGCTTCATATTGGCGTTTGCACTGTGTCCGTTCCTATTGGCAGCGGGAAACACCATGACCTGGACGGGGGAGGTAGATACTTATTGGTATAACGACGGCAACTGGAATCCGAAGCAAGTACCTGGCGCCGTACCTAGCGCCGAGGATACTGCCGTCATCCCCGAAGCCAAAACGGTGGTTGTTAATTCCCATGCGTCCGTAGCATTGGACTGCTCCGGAGATGTGCTTGTGTCATCAGGAGTAAATCTTTCCCTTATCGGCAATTCTTACCTGAGAAAAGGAAAGCTTGGAGATGGATGGAAAACACCGGGGAAATTCATTATCAATAGCGGTGCCTTGCAGTGGAGCGGAGGGAGCATCGAGGGAAACGGAAGTTTCGTCATCAATTCAGGCGCCCAACTAAACATAGAGACTAATAGTGATGTACTCTTAAGCCGGCCTTTAGTGAATAACGGCCAGATAATGGTTAATAGTGGTACACTTCGTCTTACCGGAGGCAATGGAGCTATATACGATGGAGGCGGGGGCACAGGAGGTATCACAGTTGCAGACGGAGCTTCTCTGGATTTTGATGAGAAGGCCTATTCCGTCGGTGGTAATTTTGTAAACGCTGGAAATTTAACCATAT
>JAQVLN010000158.1 GCA_028704155.1 Desulfitobacteriaceae bacterium | reverse complement strand
TGCCTCCTGTGATAGAAGATCGAATCTTACAATTTGGAACAGCTGATACTGAAGTCATTGTTAGGGATTTATGTAAAACCAACGTTTACGGCTTGCTGGCAGATTCACGTGTTCCGGCGAATGCATCCCAAAATGGCTGCAAACTGGATCTCGAGTTCTGCTCACAAATAATTGAGTTATCGTCAAAGCCCGTTATAATTGCCGGCGGAATAAATGCCGACAATGTTTCCGGTCTTTTAGCACAAACGGGTATCGGTTTTCTCGATATTATGACTGGTGTGGAGAGCAGTCCAGGCAAAAAAGACTATGAATTGCTGTCCCGGCTTTTGGTATCTATTCAGGATTACGTTCGAATTTAAACTGGCTATAACAACTCATGAACAGGAGAGAGACTTGCTCTGGATTGATAAGAGCCGGCCTCTTGTATGTTTGTGAAGATGATGAAAATGTGGAGGAAAAAGAGTATAATTAAGCAGAAAGCCAATAGAATCAATGCTTTTACGAATATCATAATTGAGGTGTAGGATAATATGAAGGTCAAACAAGTTTTTTCTGCTTATGATTTTACGAATAACAGTAGTCTGGATGATTTGAAATATTGTCCGCGCTGCGGCGAAAAATTCATCATAAAAGAAGAGAGCGGTAAAAAGAGACCGTTTTGTTCCGTCTGCGAATTTGTACATTATAAAAACCCCTCTCCGGCAGTTTCTGTGCTGGTTGCTAAAAATGATCTGGTTCTTTTAGGAAAACGGGCACCTGGGAGTTTTATGGAAGGAAAATGGTGCTCACCCTGTGGTTTTATTGAATTTGACGAGGATTTTATTACTGCAGGTATTCGTGAAACGAAAGAAGAGACTGGCCTTGATGTCTCTATCAAATCGGTAATCAGTGTTTGTTCAAATTATTTGTCGCCGGACTTGCATTCTCTAGTCGTTGTGTTACTTGGAAATATTATTGGCGGTAAACTTTGTCCCGGAGACGATATTGATGCCCTGCAGTGGTTTAATATGGCTGGTCCGCTGCCCTCAATGGCTTTTTCTGCTGATCTTCATATTATTGAAAGATTTTATAAAACTAAAATTGAAGGGCTGCAAATAGATTTTGACTTTTTATTGGATAAGTAGTAAACAGGATGTTTATTTATCGGGTTAAAACGGGCTGGTCTATTATTTGGATCTGAATGAACATCTCTTGAATAATCCAAAAGACTGTGTGCGGTTTCCCTGGATGAATGGGCTAAATATCGATTGATAGGCAAGCTTTTGGAGATTTAGCAGGAGATAATAATTAAACTTGATTGACAATGTTCTGTTTAGGATAATATACTAGTAATAAATAGTTCGTTATATACAAAAAAATTGTGCTTGATGGCTAAAAATGGTAAACTGGCGCGAAAAAATTATCGTTGGTATATCAATTGCTTGGGCGGGAACTTGCCTGGGTGTTTTTTAATTTTAAGGAGGCATATTATGAAATCTTATGAATTAAAATACGGGTGTAATCCAAATCAGAAACCGGCTGAAATTCGAATTGCCAGCGGTGATCTTCCTTTTAAGGTATTGAACGGTAATCCTGGTTATATTAATTTCCTTGATGCTTTAAATTCCTGGCAACTTGTTAAGGAATTAAGAATTGCCTTAAATACGCCTGCTGCAGCTTCTTTTAAGCACGTAAGTCCGGCTGGAGCTGCAATTGGCTTACCGTTGACAGATGATGAAAAAAAGGCAGGCTTTGTGGAGGATCTTGATTTATCACCTGTTGCTGCTGCTTATGTTCGTGCCAGGAGTGCCGATAGAATGTCTTCTTTCGGTGATTGGGCAGCAATAAGTGATATTGTTGATGAAGCTACGGCCCTTGTTTTAAGAAGGGAAGTATCCGATGGTATAATTGCACCTGGATTTGCCCCTGAAGCATTGAAGATACTCAAGCAGAAAAAAGGCGGAAAATATAATATCGTTGAAATGGATCTTTCCTATGAACCTCCTGAGATTGAAACAAAATTGATCTATGGTTTAGAATTTGTTCAGAAAAAGAATAGTATAATTCCGGGACCAAAAGAGTTGGAAAACATAGTAACAAGCAATAAAAATTTGCCCGATGGAGCTAAGCGCGATTTGATATTGGCTTTGTTAACCCTTAAATATACGCAATCAAATTCTGTCTGTTATGTTTCTAACGGTCAGGTTATTGGCTGCGGCGCAGGTCAGCAATCAAGAATCCACTGTACCAGGCTTGCCGGAGAGAAATCAGACATTTGGCGGCTCAAATTGCATCCTGCAGTGTTGAATATGAAATTCAAGAAAAGTGTAGGAAGGCCTGAACGGGATAATGCTAAAGACCTGTTTGTCAGAAAAGATGCTACAGAATATGAACTTAAGATGTTAAAAGACTTACTGGAAGAGGTTCCGGAAAGACTTTCTGATAATGAAAGGGAAAGATGGCTTAAAGGTTTGAAAAATGTGGCATTGGGTTCTGATGGCTTCTTCCCATTCAGAGATAATATTGACCGTGTTGCTATGAGTGGTGTTAAATATATCGCTCAGCCAGGCGGTTCTATCAGGGATGACATTGTAATTAATTCATGTAACGAATATGATATGGTAATGGTTATGACAGGATTAAGGCTATTTCATCATTAAGGATTATCTTATAAAAATTAAAAGTAAGAAGGGCAGCTATATGGAAAAAAACCCAACCAGAACTGAGGCTTTTGAACTTTTAAAAAAATATAATCAAAATAAATCATTAATTAAACATGCACTTGCTGTTGAAGCTGTCATGTTACATTTTGCTGATTTTTTTAGTGTCGATAATCAGGAAGAATGGGGAATAATTGGGTTGATCCATGACCTTGACTATGAGAGGTTTCCGGCTGAACACTGTATAAAAGCCAGGGAGATATTAGAGCAGGAACGATGGCCTGAGAAATTCATCCGTGCTGTTGAAAGTCACGGCTGGCGGTTATTTAATGAGGTTGAACCAATTAGTGATTTGGAGAAAGTCCTTTACACTATAGATGAATTGACAGGACTGATCGCGGCTACGGTTTTTTTAAGACCGAGTAAAAGTATTCTGGATCTGGAAGTAAAATCTGTTAAGAAAAAATGGAAACAAAAAGGGTTTGCGGCTGGGGTCAATAGAGAAGTTATTATTACTGGTGCCGAGAGACTGGGAATGGACCTGGATATCATAATCGGCGAAACTATTAAAGGTATGCAAAAAATAGCGGCTGATATTGGACTGAAGGGTGAATTATAACCTATATTAAACTAAACTATACTCCTATTCGGAAGCAGTATTAATTTCTATAAAAAAAGAAAGGGGAACCAAGGTTTGGTACCCCATCCAGGAAGTTTAAAAGAGTAAGGGTATTAATTTATTCTGTATCACTTTTCAGAACTACTTTGATGGCTCCATCGCGGCGTTCTTCAAAGATATCATATCCTTCTGCTACTTGTGATAACGGGATAGTGTGGGTAATAAGTGGTTTCATATTAAGTTTGCCTTCTTTAATCAGGTCAATCAGTTCTGGTATATGATTAGCTTTAAGTAGCCCCATTTTGATTGTAAGATTCCTGATCCAGAGGTTTTGCATTTCTAAGATCTGTGGTTTTTCGAAGACAC
>JAQVLN010000157.1 GCA_028704155.1 Desulfitobacteriaceae bacterium | reverse complement strand
ATGGTGTTGTGAAGGAACGAATTATTTACAAGCCAAAATATTATCCGGATCAGGTTGTTCACTGGTGTTTAATGCAACAAATAGAAGAGATAATTAAGCGGGGAATGTACTGCTATTGTTGTGCGAGTATTCCCGGCAGAGGGATTCATTATGCTTTGCAGGCAGTAAAGAAGTGGCTGAAAGAGGACCGCAAGCATACTAAATACTGCGTTAAGATGGACATTGTGAAGTTTTATCCTTCTGTAGACAGGGAAGTATTAAAGGAGCAGTTCCGAAGAAAAATTAAGGATCAGGATACCTTGTGGTTGATTGATACCATCATTGACAGTCATCAGCCGGGGTTACCTATTGGCAATTATACCAGTCAGTGGTTCAGTAATTTTTATCTGGAAGGCTTTGATCATTATGTGAAGGAAACGCTCGGGGTAAAGTACTATGTACGGTATATGGACGATTTTTGTTTGTTTGGCAACAACAAGAAAAAGCTGCATCAGGCGAGGAAAAAGGCGGAGCAATACTTAAACGAGGTTTTGCATGTGCGGGTAAAGGATAATTGGCAGCTTTTTCGGGTGGATGACCGCGGTGTTGATTTCGTGGGGTACAGAACATTCCGGGATTATTGTCTGCTGCGGAAGAGTACCTCTTTGCGGATAGCACGCCGAACCCGTAAGATGCGGGCAAGGGGAAAGCCGGTGTTCAAGGATGCCGCGGCCGTGATGAGTTACCGGGGCTGGTTGAAGCATAGCAATGCCCATAATTTTATGCGGAAGCATCTTTTGACGGTGGGGAAAACTCAAAAACTGAAACAGATCATCAGTGCAGAAAGCAAAAAGAACCTTGAGGGGTTCTTTTTTTAATGGGAAGCGTTGTAAGCGCTTGCATTCACTCGAACAGAATTTGAGGAATAGTTTTTTAAAATTTACACATACTAATATTAAAAGGCTGTCACAAACATTGACAAGGATAGTATAATAAAGTATAGTGAGGGTGAAAGAAGGTGACTGATATGGAAATAATACAAAATCTTAAAAAAGCATATGGCGATAATGAACCTATTTTGTTAAATGAAGTTAATATTGCCGGTATGAATAAAGTGTACATTAGACAGGTATTTACCCGCTTGGTTAAACGAGGGCGATTGGAACGTTTTGGACAAGGGGTGTATTATATTCCGAAGATGACGTCACTTGGGAAGTCCCGACTTAGTGCAAAAAAGGTATATGAGAAAAAATATATTTGTAATGAAAAAAAAGTATATGGTTTTTATGCCGGGCTGATCCTTGAAAATGCAATCGGCCTTACTACACAGGTACCCAATATTGTGGAAATAGTAACGAATAATGAGGGGTCAAGACGTAGAGAAGTGATGGTAGGAAAGCAAAAGGTCAGGTTGCGTAAATCAAATGTAAAAATTACAGAGCGGAATGCAAGAATCCTGCAGTTCCTTGACTTGATGAATCGTATTGATTTAAAGAATATGCCCGAGGAGTCAAAAGACAAATTAAAAAGTTTTGTAAAGGAGAAGAAGCTAAAAAGGGAGGAAGTCTTTTTATATGTGACGAAATTTCCTTCACGTACGGCAAAAAACATGATTGAAAGTGGGGTTATTAATGAACTTACATAAAAACAAAGGATTGTTTGAGCAGATTATTGAAATTGTAGCGGAAGAAAAGGGGATAAATGCAGCGATTATAGAAAAGGACTATTTTGTAACTTATATTTTAAAAGAATTGGTTGCAAGAGAATCAGCAATTATATTTAAAGGGGGCACATCGTTATCTAAGTGCTACAAATTAATAGAACGATTTTCGGAAGATATTGATTTAAATTATGATAATGGAATAGAGAAAACAACTGAAGGTATGAGAAAGAAATTCACGCAAACAGTTATTGAGACAATAGAAAACTGTGGGATGGAACTTTGCAATCAGGGAGAAATCCGTAGTCGTGGGGAGTTCAATAAGTTTGTAATAAATTATAATTCAGAATATACTACCGGATTACTAAAAGCTCATCTTATTGTAGAAACGGCGATGTTAATTCGTTCTTTTCCGACAGAGAATATGAATGCGGACTGTTATATTTATCAGTATCTAAAGAAACAAAAATTAGATGATGTGATAACGCAGTACCAGTTGGAGCCGTTTAAAGTGAAAGTGCAGACTATGGAAAGAACTTTTGTGGAGAAGGTATTTGCTGTTTGTGATTATTATTTAAACGATAATTCGAGAGAACATTCAAGGCATTTATATGATTTATATAAGTTATATTCAAAAGTAAAAATGGATGGGAATTTGTCTGAACTTATAGAGAGGGTCCGTAAGGTTAGAAGTAAAAGTAAAATTTGCTTATCTGCACAGGAGGGATGTTCTGTAAATAGCATATTGGGAGAAATTATCAAGAAAGATTTTTACAAGAAGGACTACGAGGAAAATACAAGGGATTTGTTATTTGAAGAAGCTAGTTATAATGTGGTCATAGAGAGTTTATGGAAAATTATAGAACTAGGGATTTTTTCGTAGGAACAAGGCAAACGAAGCTCCGTAAGCGCTCAATATTCGGGTGCCTCGTCAGCACTAAAAACCTATGAGACAATACCTCCATGAACTACAGTAAAGGAGGCATCATGGCTAAGATGTTCTTCCGTTTCTGCTTCAAGCATCTGCTCTATTGTCCCGCAAATAGCCTCTTTAGCTTTGTCTGGATGTCGCCGGTGTTTTTACACTCTTTCATTTGAGAAAATGATGGAGTGACTTCATTCGGCTGGATCGAAAAGCGGCCGGGCTATAAATTTGCCCAAAACCCAAAACTGCGGGAATTGAATTATCAGGCTTTGGCAAGGGGGTGGTTTAGTTCGGGAATTACATTAGGGGGCTTTGCTTTGAAAATAGGCGAAGCCCTTTTTCCGGATAAAAATAAGTATAAAAAAGCAGGAAATATCGAATTAGTCGCGAAAAGAATAAATAGCAATAATCCAGTTGAAGATTCCAGAAGGGGAATTAAAACATAGATAAAAAACTATATTTACTAAGAGTTGGGGAGGTTATGAATCTAATGCATAAGAAAAAACTGCGGCAGATCTCGTTGCTGCTCTTTTTCACTTTTCTTTTGAACCTTTGTGTTCCTTGTTTTTCTGTTCAGGCGGAGGTAATATTTTTGTCGGATGCTCCGATAGAAAAAGGGATCTTTTCCGCGTCTGAAGACTCCGGTGTAAAGGAAGTCTCTTTTGGTGATACTGCCGGACATTGGGCGGAAAATGGGATCAAGGCTTGGGCGGCTCGTGAGCTGGTGGGCGGCTATCCCGACGGCACTTTCCGCCCGGACAGCCCGATTACACGGGCAGAGTTCCTGACCTTGGTTAATCGTGCCTTTGGCTATACGGCAGCCGGACAGGGAGCCGGGGGGATGAATACCGCAGTTGATTCCAGTGGGTCATTTTGGGGTGCGTACAAAGACATTGCCGTCACCGATTGGTATGCCGGGGAAATTGCCAAAGCGGCGGCAGTAGGCTACCTCGGTGGTTACCCAGACGGCACGGTAAAACCGCAGAATCCGATTACCAGGCAGGAAGCCGCGGCGCTTTTTGCCAAGATCTTGCCGCCAGCAAACTTTGGTAAAGATAAAAACAAAGATAGCAATAATGATACAGTTGATA
>JAQVLN010000003.1:46161-53703 GCA_028704155.1 Desulfitobacteriaceae bacterium | reverse complement strand
ATATCCGTATCGGTATTAATAGTGGTTCAGTCATTCAAGGTGATGTGGGATCTACGGAGCGAAAGGATCTGACGGTAATCGGTGATGTGGTCAATACAGCCTCCCGTATCCAAAATATGACTGATTAAGGAATATTGTATAAATCCTGTAGAAGCACGTGAAGCTTCCCTGGACAAGCCGGATAATCTTTCCGCTGAAGTTATTCTTCCTGAGGATGTGGAAATACTTCGGGGTTTTACCACTATGTCACTTCAGGAATTGCAGGAGCTTTGGTCGGCACTGGGTTTGGCCATGAGTTTTGAAGACCTGCAATTCTGTCAATCCTATTTCAAAGACAAGGAAAAAAGGGATCCCAGTCTTACAGAAATCAAGGTTATAGATACTTATTGGTCAGACCACTGTCGGCACACTACTTTTTTAACAAGAATTGAAAAGGTAATTATTAAGGAAGGCCGTTTCTCACAATTGTTTAAGGCCGCTTATCAAGCTTACCTGGAATCACGGGCTTATGTTTACGGTGATAAGGTCCAGACCAGGGATGTTTGCCTGATGGATATTGCGATGATGGGTATGAAGGAACTCAGGAAGAAAGGTCAGCTTGAGGATTTGGATGAATCTGATGAAATAAATGCCTGCAGTATAGTTGTCAAGGCTGAAATAGATGGAGAGACCGAGGAATGGCTGGTTATGTTCAAAAATGAAACTCATAATCATCCTACCGAGATTGAACCTTTTGGAGGAGCAGCGACCTGTTTGGGCGGTGCTATCCGTGATCCTTTATCAGGACGGACCTATGTCTATCAGGCAATGCGGGTGACCGGCAGCGGCGATCCCAGGACCAAAATTTCTGAAACATTGCCCGGCAAATTGCCTCAGCGTAAGATTACCACCGGTGCGGCTGCCGGGTATAGTTCCTATGGCAATCAGATCGGGATTGCCACAGGACAGGTTGCCGAAGTTTATGATGAGAGTTTTGTTGCTAAAAGAATGGAGATAGGGGCTGTAATCGGGGCTGCGCCCCGCAGCAATGTTGTCCGCAAGCGGCCTGAGGCAGGGGACGTTATTATTCTTGTTGGGGGCAGGACAGGGCGGGATGGCTGCGGAGGAGCAACAGGTTCCTCCAAGGAACATACCCTGGAATCCCTGCTAACTTGTGGCACCGAGGTGCAAAAAGGCAACCCGCCCACAGAACGGAAGATCCAAAGGCTTTTCCGGAATCCTGAGGCCAGTATTTTGATTAAAAAATGCAACGATTTTGGTGCCGGCGGGGTTTCTGTAGCTATTGGCGAATTAACTGAAGGTTTAGACATCGATCTGGATGCCGTGCCCAAAAAATACGAGGGACTCGATGGTACGGAATTGGCTATTTCCGAATCCCAGGAACGGATGGCAGTACTGGTTGCTCCGCAGGATGTAGAGGAATTTAAACGTTTGGCTCATGAGGAAAACCTGGAAGTTTCAGTTGTGGCCTTGGTTACTTCCGACCGGAGGCTGAAAATGTCCTGGCGAAAAAAGATACTTGTGGATATCAGCAGGGACTTTTTAGATACTAATGGTGTTAAACAGAAGACTACAGTCAGGGTTGGGGCCCCGGAGGAAAGTCAGAACTTTTTCAGGCGGATCCCGGCAGCTGTTAATAAGCATTCGACCGATCTTAAACAGGCCTGGCTGCTTAATCTGACGGATTTAAACGTTTGCAGCCAAAAAGGATTGGTTGAACGGTTTGACAGTACGATCGGCGCGGGTACTGTTTTACTGCCTTTTGGCGGGAAGTACCAGGCAACACCTGCCGAAGGTATGGTGGCCAAGCTGCCTTTACTGCAGGGTGAAACCAATGCCGCAACAGTAATGACTTATGGCTACAATCCTTTGCTGGCTAAATGGAGCCCCTTTCATGGCGCTCTCTATGCAGTAGTCGAAGCGGTAAGCAAGATTGTAGCACTTGGCGGGGTTTACCGGGATGTGCGGCTTACACTGCAGGAATATTTTGAGAAACTGGGCCAGGATGCTGAAAAGTGGGGGAAACCTTTTGCTGCGGTATTAGGGGCCTTTTATGCCCAAAAACAATTGGGGATACCGGCCATCGGCGGCAAGGACAGTATGTCTGGTACCTTTATGGATTTAAATGTGCCTCCGACATTAGTGGCTTTTGCTGTGGCCGTGCTGGATGCCCGGGAGGTTGTTTCCCAGGAATTTAAAGGCCTGAACAGCAAGGTTGTTATGCTTCCGGCTGTCCGGAATAAACAGGAACTGCCTGATTTTGAGATCCTGGCTGCCAACTTTGCCAAAGTGCAGGAATTGATCGGTAGCGGTCATGTCTTGGCCTCGCATACTGTAAAAACGGGAGGATTAGCGGCAGCGGTCAGCAAGATGGCCTTTGGCAATCATATTGGATTTAAATTTACAGATCACATGGAAACAGAAAGTTTGTTCAGGGCTGATTATGGTTCTATTATTCTGGAAATAGCCGAAGAGGCAGATTTGCCGGCCCTCTTTGGAGAGGTTAACTATCAGTTGCTTGGCAGGACCTGGGATCAGGCGGTTATCCTGGTTAATGATACCGAAATTTTTCTGGAAGAAGCTCAAACTGTCTGGGAAGGGCCGCTGGAGAAGATTTTCCCCACCCAAACTGAAGCTGTTGCTCAACCACGCACAATCAGTTATGAGCGCAGGAATACGTCTGAGCCAAGGATTAAAATTGCTAAACCCCGCATTTTCATTCCTGTTTTTCCGGGTACAAACTGTGAGTATGATACAGTTAAAGCTTTTGAAAAAGCCGGCGGGCAGGCAAAGACCTTGGTAATCCGAAACCTCTCGGCAACCGACGTGGAACTGTCTATAGCCGAAATTGTCAAAGGCATAACAAAATCCCAGATTATCATGATTCCGGGAGGCTTTAGTGCAGGTGACGAACCTGACGGTTCCGGTAAATTTATTGCGGCTATGTTCAGGAACCCCCGTATTAAAGAAGCAGTAACTGAATTACTGCAAAAAAGAGACGGCTTGATTTTGGGAATCTGTAACGGTTTTCAGGCTCTTATCAAACTGGGCCTCGTACCTTACGGAGAGATTAGGGAAATTGATCGGGATTGCCCGACTTTAACGTTTAATAAAATTGGAAGGCACATATCCTGTATGGTTCAGACAAAAGTAGTTTCCACTCTTTCGCCTTGGTTCAGCGGCATCGAACCGGGAACAATTCATACGATTCCCATTTCTCATGGTGAGGGCAGATTTGTTGCAAACCAGGATGTGATTGACGATCTGATAGCCAAAGGGCAGGTTGCTACCCAGTATGTAGATTTGGCCGGTCAGCCCAGCAATAATATCAGATTTTCACCCAACGGCTCATTTGAAGCTATCGAAGGGATTACCAGCCCGGATGGCCGTATTCTTGGCAAAATGGGACATTCGGAGCGAACGGGTTCCCAAGTGGGGATCAATATTCCGGGTAATAAAGATCAGGGAATCTTTGCAGCCGGGGTAAATTATTTTGTCTAAACTTAATGAGAGGATAGCAAAATATTTGAAGACTTGTTTTCAAGTAAATATGTATAAAACATTGCGTAAGGTTTTGTTGAAGAATGCCCAATATTATTCTGTAGACTGATTCTGACTTTTGAATCTCTATAGTTAACAAGGTGGTGATGGGATATTATTTATGAGGTTATTATTTTGATAACTTTATTGCAGCTGCTTTTACTGGGTACTGTTATTTTCTTCGAAAATAGGGACCCGGCAAGAACTATAGTCTGGCTGCTTGTTCTTGGTGCACTGCCTGTTATTGGCGCCCTTCTTTATTTGGTTTTTGGCCGGGTTGTCCGTAAACGGAGACTTTTTCGGACACGGCACTATGGTAAAAACAGGCTTGAAGAAATCCTCCAAAACAGGCATAATGTCCCGACTGTTGACGACGATATCAGCCAGGAAGGTGCTTTAACGCATAAAACAAAACTTAACAAATTATTGTTAAGGAATAATCTGGCCCCTCTCACAGTTGATAACAATTCGAAAGTCCTGACCAATGGGGAAGAAACATTCGAAGCTATTTTTGCCGCCCTGCATACGGCCAAAAACCATATTCATTTGGAATATTATATTTTTAAGGATGATAATGTTGGCAGGGACATGCAGAATATTTTAATAAAAAAAGCCGGTGAAGGTATAAGAGTCAGGGTGCTGCTTGATGGCTTGGGAAGCATCCCGATGTCAAAACGCGTGCACCAGTTAAGAAAAGCCGGGGTTGAAACAGAATGGTTCGCACCGATCAGGTTTCCTTTTTTAACAAGTCGGTTAAATTTACGTAATCACCGTAAAATTATTGTTGTAGACGGCCAGGTAGGATTTATTGGAGGCCTGAATATTGGTGATGAGTATTTATCCCGCAGCAAACGCTTTGGGTTTTGGCGGGATACTTTTTTAAAGTTGGAAGGAGAATCCGTGCACTTGTTGCAGAAGGTGTTTCTGCGCGACTGGTTTTATGCTTCCCGAAAAAAAATTCATGGCAGAAGCTATTTTCCTAAACCAAAACCGGCCGGGGATCAACTGGTCCAGATTGCAGCCAGTGGCCCGGACTCTGACTGGGAGGCTATTCCGCAGGTTATTTTTATTTCCATAGCCGGTGCGGAAAAATATATTTATATAGAAACACCTTATTTTATTCCTGATGAAAGTACTTTGATGTCTTTGAAGACAGCGGCCTTAAGTGGTTTGGATGTAAGGATTATTACTCAAGGTATTCCTGATCACAAACTGACATATTGGGCTTCCCGTTCCTATTTTGAACTATTGCTTGCAGCAGGTGCAAGGATCTATAAATATAATAAAGGAATCCTTCACGCTAAGGTCTTAATTGTCGATGGGCAATTAGGGAGTGTGGGGTCTACGAACTTTGATACCCGCAGTTTCCGTTTGAATTTTGAGATAAGCGCTTTTATTTATCATAGGGATTTGGCCATGCGTTTGGAGAAGGATTTTTATCAGGACCTGGAAAACAGTGAAGAAATTATCCTTGGTCAATTTGTGGAGCGTCCCTGGACGGACAAGTTTAAAGAATCCAGTGCCCGCCTTTTGTCACCAATATTATAGAAATCTGTATCAAGTCTGTTTGGTAGCTTTTTGATGTACATATTTTGTTAATTCTGCTGTCATATCATAATAATTAAAAGGTGTAATCAGGTAAATCCCGTTAAAATACGGCATAGCTTCATCAATCAGCTCCTTGCTGATATCAAGGCCTTCCTGTCGTCCGGTGATTCCCTGCAGGCCGTGCATTCTTTTTAAAGAATTAGGTGATAACCTGATGCCCGGCACCTCATTATGCAGGAATTCAGCGTTACGCTGGCTGGTCAAAGGCATTATCCCGATAAAAACTGGAATACCAATGTGTTTGGTTGCTTCATAAATCTTTTTGACGGTTTGGGTATCATAGACGGGCTGAGTCATGATATAATCTGCACCTGATGCTGCTTTACGTTCCAGCCTTTTAACAGCTGTCTCCAGATTAAGCACGTAGGGATTGAAAGCGGCTCCTACAACGAATTTGGCTTGCTGTTTCAAGACGCTCCCGGAAAAGGAGATGCCTTCATTGAGTTGTTTGGTCAGACGAATTAATTCAAAGGAATTTACATCAAATACTGAGCTGGCCCCGGGTAAATCACCGACATGGGATGGATCACCAGTAATGATAAGTATGTGGCTGATACCCAGGGCATCCAAACCCATTAAATAGGACTGCTGTCCAATCAGATTGCGGTCACGACATGTGATGTGCAAGAGAGGTTCGATATTATACCGGCCCTTCATAATTGCCCCCAAGGCCAGATTGCTCATCCGGACATTAGCCAGGGAGTTTTCTGCCAAAGTAACTGCATCGGCACCTGCCTTATGCAGTTCGCAGCAGCCATGCAAAAAGATTTCGGTGCTTAAATCCTTGGGCGGATCAAGCTCCACAATCACAGTATGACGTTGTTTTACTAAATCAATAATACTTTTCTTTTCTTGCTTGATCCGGTAAGGACGTCTGATCTCTTTATCAGGAACCGCACAAGGTTCAGGATTGATCCGGGTTACCGGATCTAAACCGGTTATTGCCCCGGTAATTGCTTTAATATGGGCTGAAGTTGTGCCGCAGCACCCGCCAATGACCCGGGCTCCTTGTTCGCGGAGGCGCAGGGCACTCTCGGCGAAATAATCCGGCGATGATTTGTACATATATTCGCCATCATCATATCCTAAACGTCCGGCATTAGGAAATATTGAGATTGGTGTATCAATTGGTACCTGGCAGTTTTCCAGGGTGCTGAGTATTTCTGTTGGACCCAGCCGACAGTTCAAGCCTACTATATCCGCTCCCGCCTGTTTCAACTCCCGGAAAGCTGTGCTTACGCTATAGCCATCACGGGTTTGCCCCGCTTCCAGTAAAGCCAGTTGGGCAAAAATCGGCAAGTTAGTCAGCGAACGTACTACTTCAATTGCCAGCAGCAGTTCGTCAACATCAAGGAATGTTTCCAGCATGATGCCGTCAGGCCCTTCATGAAGAAGAGCAAGTGCCTGTTCTTCAAATTGGCTGCGGTAATTATCCAGGGCTTGAGTGCGAACGCGGTTTGCAGTGACAGAACTCATGGCACCGACTATATAGGCCTTGTCTCTGGCTGTTTTACGGGCTAGTTTTACGGCAGCCTGGTTAATAGGTCCCACTTTATGTTCCAAACCATATCGGATTAGTCCTTCTCTGTTGGCACCGAATGTATTGGTTTCAAGCAGGCCTGCACCAGCCTCCAGATATGCTTTATGTACTGAACATATCAAATCGGGATTACTCAGGCATAATTCCTGAATGCAGACACCAATGGGTACCCCCAGTTTATAAAGTTCGGTGGCCATAGCCCCATCCCCAACAAGCAGGGAATGCCGCAGTTTCTGCAATAACGCTGTCATCTTGGTCACAATCCTCCTAAGACAAAAAAATAAATATTGTAGATATTTGTAATGCTAAAGCCTTCAGATATTCTGTTCTTCGGTGTGCTAACAGATCTATTGTAGAGGACTTTCGGAAAAAATAAAAGGTTGTACTGATAATTATCATTTTGAGAGGTTCCCTTAGCAGATTTTAATTTTGATTATTCAAGAGGTATTCCCAAGCGTCGCAGTAAAGGAGAAGTAGCATAGCGAAGGATAGGCAAACCTACGCGTTTTAATATCGGCAAACCGACATGTTGGAAAAGAGGAGGCCCAATTCTTTTAGCAATAGGCGGCCAAACTTGGCGGGCTATACTTGGCCCGAATTGCCTAATAAAAGGTGGGCCGATCTGTTTAATCAAGTTAATACTCAGTTTTGCTAATGCCGGATCCATAACTAAACCTCCCCAGTTGTGATAAGATTTATTAAGCTCTTAACAGAATATGTAAATAATGATAGAATGTTCCATATGGGATTTTTCCCAGCGCAATTGTAATGTCACCGATTTAAAAAAACGTTGCTTTTTGTATGTTTTAAGCTCTTAAGGGGAATTTTATGTTTGTAAAGTGAATAAACTTTGG
>JAQVLN010000003.1:0-46061 GCA_028704155.1 Desulfitobacteriaceae bacterium | reverse complement strand
GATAGAATGTTCCATATGGGATTTTTCCCAGCGCAATTGTAATGTCACCGATTTAAAAAAACGTTGCTTTTTGTATGTTTTAAGCTCTTAAGGGGAATTTTATGTTTGTAAAGTGAATAAACTTTGGGGAAGAACTTTTACCGGAAAGTCCATATTGGCAGCAAAGTAAACATGATGATTAATGTATTAATTTCTATGATTCTTGCTGACTGGTTATTCTCAGAACGGCTTTGTTCGGATTTTGAGCCAACAAAGCCGGTTTATTTTATACTATCTGATAGATTCAGTATTTAAATAAAGGTAACAAAACTTAATATATTCCATACTATCAAGAGAGGTCGATTCTGGTATAATTACATAGGATGCGAACTTCGACTGAAATGGAAGGGATAGGGATTGCCAAAGAGAGAGATCTGTTTTTGGACACAGCCTGTAGGTATTGAGGATTGGAATTATGATTTGACTTTAGCTGCAACATCCCAGGGGGTTTGCCGGCTGGGCTTAGGACAGACTTTTGAAGAGGAAGAAGCTTTGGCGGTTTGGGCCAGGCGCTGGTTTCCTGATTATCGGTTAGTTCGGGCGGGACAGGTTAACCGGAGATTCTTCAAGGAGATACGGGATTATCTGGCAGGTAGGCTTCAGGAATTTACAGTTCCCTTGCACCTTGAAGGTACGCCTTTTCAAATCCGGGTTTGGGAGGAACTATGCCGAATACCTTTTGGGCAAACCCGCAGTTATGCTTTTATTGCCCGGCAAATAGATTGTCCAAAAGCCTGCAGGGCTGTAGGTTTGGCTAATAATAAAAATCCAATTCCTTTACTTATTCCTTGTCATCGTGTCATTGGTCAAAATGGCAGCCTTATCGGTTACCGATATGGGCTGGATCTTAAAGTAAGACTATTACAGCTTGAAAGGGCGATTATACAAAAGAGAGGCGATAAATGAAAAATATTATAAAGAAGTAGGTCCTGAAACAGATGCTTTTTTATCTTGGATTTAAGGGAAAGGTTATTAATATGGACGCTAAATTTATTACTCCCTCACGGGTTTTAGTAGTAGGATTTGCTTTGCTGATCCTGTTAGGGGCCCTGTTACTGGCCTTACCTCAAGCTACTCAGGACGGGAACAGGATATCTTTTTTGAATGCAATTTTTACTTCAACGTCGGCTGTATGTATAACAGGCCTTTCAGTTGTTGATGTTGGAATGACATTTTCCCTTTTTGGGCAAGCAGTCATTCTGATGCTTATCCAGGTTGGAGGCCTGGGTTTTATGACCTTTGCAGCTTTATTTGCGCTTATCCTGGGAAAGAAGATTACTCTAAAGGAACGTTTGCTGCTTAAAGAAGCCCTTAACCAAGTTTCTTTAGCAGGTATTGTTCGTTTGACCAAGTATGTTATCCAGGTTTCTTTTGCCATCGAAGCATTGGGTGCATTTATATTAACTTTGCGCTGGTCAGCTGAGTTTGGCTTGAGTAAAGCGTTTTTTTATGGTCTTTTTCATGCTGTTTCTGCTTTTAATAACGCCGGCTTTGATCTGTTTGGAAATTTTTCCAGCCTTATGACCTACTCAGGAGATGTAATCATCAATCTTACTATAATGTTCCTGACTATTTTGGGTGGGTTAGGTTTTACTGTTTTAGTTGGAATATATACATATCGGGAAAGGAAATTATCGCTTCATGCCAGGATTGTCCTCCAGGCTTCAGGAATCCTTGTTTTGTTGGGAGCAGTAATTATCTTATTGCTCGAGTATCTGAATCCATTGACACTTGGGCCGCTCCCTTGGGGAACAAAAGTCCTGGCAGCTTTTTTTCAGGCAGTTTCCCCACGTTCTGCAGGATTTAGCACCGTTAATATTTTTAATATGTATGATACAACGCTGCTGTTTATGGTTATGCTGATGTTTATAGGGGCTTCACCGGGATCTACCGGGGGAGGGATTAAAACTACAACCTTTATTGCGATTATATATTCCGTCTTAAGCACATTTCAGGGCAAACCCTATGTTGTTATCAAGGAACGAACTATACCGTTTGAAATTATCAGGAAAGCTTTAGCTATTACGATATCTTTAATCTTTTTAATTATTTTTGTAACATTTATACTTTCCATAACTGAAGAGGCGAGTTTATTTTCTTTATTTTTTGAAGTAACTTCCGCTTTGACGACAACCGGCCTGTCCCTGGGCATTACTCCGGCTCTTTCTGCATTTGGTAAAGTAATGATAATTATTGCAATGTTTATCGGCAGAGTAGGTCTATTAACTTTGGTTTATTTCCTGGCTCAGAGAACAAAAAATCCAATAGCGCATATCAAATTTCCGGACGAACAAATCTTAATTGGATAGGAGAATAAGCATGCGCAAACAGTTTGTGGTTATTGGCTTAGGAAGATTCGGGAAGAGTGTGGCTGAAACACTTTTTAAATTGGGACATGAAGTAATGGTTATTGATAATAATGAACATACTGTCCAGAGCATTATGCATAATGTGACACATGCCGTTCAAGCTGATGCTTTGGAAGAAGAAACGCTTAAGTCTTTAGGCGTTCGTAATTTTGATGCTGCTGTCGTGGCGATTGGTGATAATCTGGAAGCAAATATACTAATAACCCTGATGCTGAAAGAGCTGAAAGCACCTTTCATTGTGGCTAAAGCCCAATCACTTCAACACGGCAAGGTTTTGGAAAAAATCGGGGCGGATAAAATTATTTATCCGGAAAAGGACATGGGGATTCGGCTTGCCCATAACCTGACAGGTTCCAATGTTTTGGATTTTATTGAAGTATCAGCCAATCAAAGTGTTTATGAAGTGATTGCGCCGGCCTTGTTTATTAATAAAACACTGGGTGAATTGAATCTGCGAGCCGCTCATGGGGTAAGTGTAATCGCCATTAAAAGGGGAACCAGGATAATTGTTGCTCCGGGATCAGATACGAAGATTAAGGAAAAGGATGTATTGATTGTCATTGGTGAAAAATAGCATTTGCTAAATTGCCGGTTTAAGATGTAATAGGAGTAAATTAACTAATGCACATATAAATTAATAGCGAATAATAAAAGTCAAAAATTACAGTTAATTATCCAAACTTAATTTGCTGACTCCGAGAGCGTTATGATTCCATAATGTATCTTTAACCGACTCCAACTGGTTTTCCTGACACTCGATGATTAAGATAACCTCTGTTGCTTTTTGTTTTTTTTGTCTGTTAGTGTATTTTTTAGTGGATATCAACTTTATAATAAGACCCAATGCAAAGCCGGTAAATAAAGCAATTATTCCCCAGATAACCGGTCCCCATGTCAGGATAAAGCCATAGATGCTGCCAAATATACAAAACATAGTTGCCAGAATCATTGGCAGATCAAACAAGCTTAAACCATCAGAAGAATGAAGGGTATCAAATAATTGTTTCTGTTCTCCTCTTTTGTCCAAAGGGATGGCAAGAATATTATCTTTAGCGATTCCCTTCATTTGAATTGCCGTAATAGCTAATTCCAGATAGTTTGAGTGTTCAAATGTTGAGACAATATACATACGTTCATCTCTCCCGGCTATTTTTGCGAAGGGCAGTTTAAAGTTAACGTTCTGATAATTCTTTTTAAGAAATTTTGCTTGTTCCCAATCAAATATTCTATTATCTGTTGCAGTAGAAGTATAGGCTCCATAGATGCTGCCAAAATAGATACTGGGGATATTCAGAAACCACTGGGGATCGATAATTGATTTAGCAAAATTAAACTGTCCCAGAAAAGTATAGTGGAATGCTGGAGGCAGTTTGGACAGATAGGCAATTGTTAGAAACCACATTGCTAAAAATATTCCTGCAGGGATTCGATGACATAAAAGCTGTCCCAATCCCGGCATCAATGCGGACCAGATAGCCGTATGCCAGGGAATCTTCTTGTCTAAATAATTGATCTCAATCGTATTTATGTTAAATATCTCAATATCGGCATCCTCTCTGACTGCTAACTTATATTGATGGTTAAGGTCAATAGTTAGACGATATGAATTCCAGACGGCAAAAAGATAAGTTGGGAAATATAACAGGACCCAATTGATATCAAGAACATCTTTGGCTGTTTGAAATCTGCCGGTAAAGGAATAGAGAATTGCCAGGTTAATATGCGCTTTTAGATTGATAAATACTTCCCAGAGAAACAGAAGATATCCCATCAGGTATTTTTCTAACATTATGTGTCCCAAACCGGGAAAAACAAATGACCAAAAGGCTATCACATAAGGGTTTCTCAAGTGGAGATGTGTTGTGCCCAAGGTACCGATATAAGTAACGTAACGGCGTTTTGAGGAATTAGATGCTGGACGAGCCATTTTAAACCCCCGTAAGTTTTTTTTAGTATACTCAATTTCGGACTTGTTCAATCAAAGATTGGCTAATATCTTTTAAGTTGCTTTTTTTGTTAAAATGATTGAAAATAAAATGAAAAACCGGTTTTCGAAAGGGTTAAAATGAGTAAACACTATAATTCTTTTAATCAACATTTGCGGGCAGTTTTTGGCGAAAAGGTTTTCAAGGTCCCCTTGGATGCGGGTTTTACTTGTCCAAATCGTGATGGTACTTTAGGGTGGGAGGGTTGTATTTATTGCAGTGCCCGTGGGTCAGGGGATTTTGCCGGTGAGCAGAAGCTCTCTTTACCAGAGCAATTTGAGCAGTCAAGGAAGATGATGCTTAAAAAATGGCCGAAGGCAAAGTATATCGCCTATTTCCAGGCATATACCAATACTTACGCCCCGTCAGGGCGTTTGCGGGAGATTTATGGGCAGGTATTGAATTTGCCGGGGGTAGTAGGGATAGCAATTGCCACAAGACCTGATTGTTTGCCTAAAGACGTTTTGGATTATTTGGAAGAGCTTAATCGGGTAACTTATTTATGGGTTGAATTAGGGCTGCAGTCAATTCATCAAAAATCTTTGGACTGGATTGGACGAGGGCACGATTATGCAGCATTTTGCCAAGCGCTTACTGAATTAAGAAACAGGGATATTAAGGTGTGCGGGCATATTATTTTGGGTTTGCCCGGTGAAAGTAAGGAAGACATGTTGGTTACAGCCCGGGCAATTGCGGCTTTGCCCTTGCAGGGTATAAAATTACATTTGCTTCACGTCCTGGCGGGAACTCCGTTGGCTAAAATCTATAGAAAAAACCCTTTTCCTCTTCTGACTGCAGAAGAGTATATTAATATAATCGTTGATATATTGGAATTATTACCGGCGGAGATGATTATTCAGCGCCTTACCGGTGATGGGCCGCCTGATGATCTGATTGGCCCGCTTTGGAGCCGAAAAAAATGGGAAACATTAAATGCAATCGATGCAGAATTAGAACGGCGGGATAGCCGACAGGGAAAAAAGGCAGGAGCTTTTTAGGATAATGTCGAAAATTGAATATGCGGAGTTCATTAATATCTAATGTAATTAATCAGAAGTCAGGAGAAGATAGAGAGTCAGTCCAGAAAGGGGACAACAGTGACATTGAATCTGCCGTTAACCTCGGCAAGGGAAAACAAGGTTGCGTGATGTGGCCATCACGCTGATTCAGGGAGGTTTTTTTATGTTTCCCGGAGTGGATATTATCGAGATTGAACGCTTTGCCAAGGCATGCCGGCGTCAGCCCAAAATTGTGGACCGCTTGTTTACGCCTCGGGAGCGGAATGATTTGCTTGGTAGAAGCATTCAAAGTTGGGCCGGCCGTTTTACTGCCAAAGAAGCAGTTCTCAAGGCTTTAGGAACAGGCTTGCAGGGAATTACCTGGCAGGATATAGAAATTGTCAATGGACCAAAGGGTGAGCCTCTAGCTTTACTGAGTAAACGTGCGGAAGATCAAGTCAAAGCGCGCGGGGGATCTGCAGTAAGGGTAAGTATTTCTCATGACCGGAGCAAGGCTATTGCTTTGGCGATTTTATGTTAACAGAGATTTTAGTGATCATGAATTGAGGTGGGAGAATGCGTTTGGTAACTTCCCGGCAAATGCGCCGTCTTGAGGATAAGGCGATCGGGAACTTCGGAATACCAAGTATTTTGCTAATGGAAAATGCAGCCATGGCTGTAGTCAGAGAGATTTGCCAATTTTTCGCTGCTAAAAAACGAAACCTGATCGGTTTGAAGGCAACTGTTTTAGCGGGTAAGGGAAATAATGGTGGGGATGGCTTGGCTATTGCCCGGCACTTAACCCTGATCGGGTTTGAGGTAACTGTTTTCTTGCTGGCTAAATCCCAAGATCTGACGGGCGATGCCAAACTTAATTTTCGACTTTTCTCCGGTACAGGAGGTAAATTATTTGTTATCGAAGGTGAGAAGCAAAGAAGACTGGCCAGATTTGCATTCTCACAGGCAGATGTTGTGGTCGATGCTCTTTACGGGACAGGTTTACGCGGGGCTATGCCCAGTATTGCTGAAGAATATATTGAAGAAATTAATCAGACTAAGGCTTGGGTTGTTGCTGTAGATGTTCCCAGCGGTGTAGAAGCTGATACAGGAAAGGTTTATCGTATAGCTGTCCGTGCCGATCTGACGGTCACTTTTGGTTTGCCCAAATTAGGTCATTTCCTGGGGCGGGGACCGGAGTTTTGCGGCCAGGTTATCGTCGACGCTATTTCTATTCCTCCCAGTTATCTTCAGGATGAAGAAATTTCCAATTTTATTTTGACTGAGCAAGCCATGCGGACAATTATTCCGAAACGTCAATTACAGAATCATAAAGGGACTCATGGCAAAGGAATATTGGCTGCGGGATCCCTGGGGATGAGTGGTGCGGCAATTTTATCCGGGAGATCGGCAATACGTACCGGTATAGGCCTGTTGCAGATTGTAACCCCAAGAGGAGTTGTTCCGGTCGTCGCAAATGGGGTAATTGAAGGAACAGTTTGGCCGGCCGGCGGGGATGCTAACTTGGATGCTGATGCCTGGCCTGTAATTGAGGAACATTGTCAGGGTGCTCAGGCCTTAGCTCTGGGACCTGGTTTAGGACTGAATAACCAATTTTACTTTGTTCTGGAGAAAGTCTTTCAAAATATTGCCTTACCTGTAATCCTGGATGCCGATGCCTTAAATCTTGTTGCCTTAAAACCGGAAATCTTACAAAGTCGTAAAGGCCGCGGTCCGTTGATTCTTACACCGCACCCCGGAGAAATGGCCCGTTTATGTAATCTAACCACTCCCGAAGTACAAGAAAACCGTCTGGAATTGGCAGTTAACAAGGCTGTAGAATGGGGGGCTGTTGTTGTTTTGAAAGGGAGCATCACTGTTGTAGCAGCCCCTGACGGTCGGGCTTTTCTAAATCCAACCGGAAATCCCGGATTGGGAACCGGGGGCACAGGAGATGTTTTGACAGGCAGTATCCTCAGTTGGCTGGCGCAAGGAGTGCAGCCGCTGGAAGCTGCTTGCCTGGCAGTATATTTACATGGCAAAGCTGCTGAAATACTGGCGAAAGAATATGGCTGGTCCGGATTTACCGCTTCAGAGCTTGCCGATACTTTACCTAAAGCGCGGCGGCAAATTGAATCTTAAATATTTTCTAAAAAATAATTTTCAGAGCAGAAGACAAGGTGATTTCAGGATGAAGTTAAAAGAACTTTTAAATAATATAACTTATACGCTGATCCAAGGGGATGATAATACAGAAATAGTTTCAATTGCCTGGGATTCAAGAAATGTTGAGAATCAATCACTCTTTATTTGTGTAAAAGGGAAAACTGTTGACAGGCATGATTATGCTCGGCTTGCTATACAAGCGGGAGCAGTAGCTTTAGTTGTCGAGCATGATATAGACAATATTTCTCCGGATGTTACGATTATTAAAGTTCAGGATACAAAATTGGCAATGGCCTGTATAGCAAGAACTTACTATAATAATCCAACGGCGAAGTGTAATTTAATAGGTGTCATAGGTTCGTCAGGCAAATCATCTGTTGCCTGGTTATTAGGAATACTACTGAGTTCTTGTGGGAGAAAAACAGGCATTATCGATAATCTGAATTCTTCGGAAAATAATGAAAAGATAGTTTTCATTAAGTCTCACCCTAATGTACCTGATTCAATTAAATTAAATAATGACATAAATGAACTACTTAACAGCGGAGTTACCGAAATAATTACAGAGATATCCCCGTCAGCTCTTTTGGAATATAAATATTATGGTTGTAAATTTAAATTATGTATTATCCTTAACTCCAATGAAGATCCGGATAACAACTTGTTCCGGCAAGGAAACTCTATAAAACAGTTTTCTGATCTAATCCAGGCGACAGAGAGTTTTGTGACAAGTACATTGAATATGCTGAGCATCAATTTAAGCAGGCAATCGCAAGCCCTGGATTTTGTAACATATGGGATCAAACTGAATAAAGATCAAGATGTATCGGCAGACAATATTATATACAAAAAAGAGGGTACTGTTTTCGATCTTTGTTTTCCGGACGGCACTTATAAAATGATCAGTTATCAAATCCCCGGTAAAAGTTTTCTGGAGAATTTACTGGCCTCAATAGCCGGTTGTTATAAGTTGGGTATTAGCCGAAAAAAAATAGCGGCGGCAATTGCTGACATTAATTGTATAAAGGGAAGATTTGAAACCGTAAAAAATCCCCGGGGCCATTTGATAATAATAGATAGTGCCTATTCTCCGTGTGCCTTAAAAAACTTGTTATTAACGGTCAAGGATATTATTCCGGGAAAGATTATTACTGTATTCGGCTGTGGCGGTGACAGGGATAAGAAACGCAGACGGGAGCTGGGGATAGCTGCCGGGGAACATGCAGACTATTGCCTGATTACAACTGACAATCCCCGGACCGAGGAACCGATCACTATTATTAATGACATTGAAGAGGGATTAAAGGAGACAGGCTGTGCTTATGAGAAGGTTGAAGACAGGAGGATGGCAATTTTCAAAGCTCTGGCTAGGTTGACAGACGACGATGCTTTGGTAATATCGGGTAAAGGACAAGAAACCTATCAGGTATTCATGAATCATATCAAACACTTTAATGACCGGGAAACAGTAGAGGAGTACTTTAATAAGTAACTTTCAGGAGTTAGCCTTGACATTAATTGGTTCTGGAGACATTTGATAGATATCAAATGGAGGTATTCATGGAATTTAAGTTAAACAGGGCCTGGGTAGAGATAAACCTGGATAATATTATTCATAATGTCAGGAAAATCAGGGAAGTAACCGATAAGAATACCAAAATTATGGCTGTAGTCAAAGCTGATGCTTATGGTCATGGTGTCAAAGAGGTTGCTCAGGCTATCCTGGAAACAAAATTTATCGATAGATTTGCTGTTTCAATGCTTGATGAAGCGATTGAATTACGAAAATTAGGTATTAAAGTACCTATTCTTATCTTAGGTTATACTGATCCCCGCCGTTCTGAAGAAATAGTACGTTTTGGTATAACCCAAAGTATATTTGAGCAAGAGTTAGCTTTAAGTATTTCTAACGCGGCAGTAAAATTAAATAAAATTGCCAAAGTTCATGTCAAAGTCGATACCGGAATGTCTCGCATAGGGTTTCTTCCGGGTTATAGGGCGGTAAAAGAGCTCAAGCAGATTTTAACACTAAAAAACATTATTATTGAAGGAATGTTTACTCATTTCTCGTCCGCAGATGAAGAAACGCGTGATTTTACTAATGAACAGTTTGAATATTTTATAAGTTTAAATAATGAATTGAACAGAATTGGAATTCATATTCCAATATTGCATGCGGCTAATAGCGCTGCAATTATTTGTTATCCCAATACTCATTTAAATATGGTCCGTGCCGGCCTGATTTTGTACGGAATGTATCCGTCAGAGATAGTCCGCAAACAAAGCAAAATTGATATCAAACCGGCAATGACTTTCAAAGCAAATATTATTCAGATTAAGGCAGTCCCACCCGGGACAGGGATAAGTTATAATAGAACTTATGTGACTGATAAAGAAACTATTATTGCAACTCTTTCGGTCGGTTATGCAGATGGTTTGACCAGAAATTTAAGTAATAAGGGACAAGTATTGGTTGCCGGTCAAAAAGCAGATATTATCGGGCGAATCTGTATGGACCAATGTATGATTGACATTACCAATATCAAGGGAGAAGTTAATGTAGGCGATGAAGTGGCTATCTATGGTTCCCAAGGAGAAAATTCGATAGGTATCGATGATGTTGCCCGAAAAGCAGGTCAGATAAATTATGAGCTGTGCTGTATTGTTGGTCGGAGAATTCCTCGGGTGTATATTAAGAATTCTGAAATATATAAAGTAGTTAATTATTTGAATATCGAGAAAATAGTACCTGGATCAACTCTCGGATAAAAACTTCATTAAGGATTTTTCTGCCATTACTACAGCCGGTGTCTTGTATGATAAAGTTGATAACTGGGCCCCCCTTTACTTTGGATCAGCCATGGCTTTACGGTTGCTATTCTGATTTTTTGGGGGTGATTTTGATTAAGCTCATATTAAGCAGCAATACAATTTCTGAGGACGTATTAAAATCTGCTTTTGATCTGATAAGAGCCTTTTTTATTGGGGCTGAGGTAAGGATGGACAGGAACGGGCAGGCAGGGGATTTGATTCCGGGACAAGTTGAAAATACCGAAGGAGAAATCCAGGCAGTAATCTTTATCGAAGCCCAACTGGGAATAACAACTTAATTAGAACTTTTCTGGAGATTAACGAAAGGATTTGACAGGGATCGGGAGACTGGGCTGTCTCAATCCCTCCCTCATTATTTTCGAGTTGATTTAACAAGTAGTGAAATAGAGAATATCCTGGTCCAACCTGTAATCAATACCGAAGCACTATCCAAGTTGCTTCTGAAACATGGGATACACAAATTGCTGTCCCAAATTTGTGGTGTTTGTTCAGTATTCCTTTTTGTCCGACCCACTGTACTTATTGTTCATTCCCAGCCAATCGTTTAAGCAAGGATCGTGGAGAACTTGCTTCATATTTGCAGACATTACAGTTTGAAATCCGTGCAGCAGGCCGACTGATGGATAAGTTTGCTCTGGTTCCGGAAATTGTTTATATTGGCGGGGGGACACTAACAATCTTGATGCCGCAGGAAATGAATAATCTGATTGAAGAGATCAAAAATAGCTTTCCCTGGCAGGAGTGCCGCGAATTTACCGTAGAAGCCGGACGAGTGGACACATTATCTCGGGAGATGTTTGAAGTATTGCGGAAGTGTGGGGTAAATCGTCTCAGTATTAATCCCCAGACTATGCAGGATAGTACCCTAGCCCGTATTGGGCGGTCTCACAGCGCGGCCGAAGTGCAACATATTTATCAGTTGGCCAGAAAATTTTCTGACTGGATTATTAATATGGATCTGATTCTGGGATTGCCTGGTGAGAGTTTAGGGGATGTACAGGATACCTTAGACCAAGTTGCAAACTTACAGCCGGATAATTTAACCGTTCATATCCTGGCCATAAAAAGAGGATCACAGGAATTTGAGACAGGTTTTAAACATAAGGCAGCTTCAGAAATGGAAAAAATGCAGGAGTTGGCTGCCGGGACAGCAGATTTATGGGGGCTTAAGCCTTTTATCTCTATCGCCAAAAACGAATAGCCGGGAATCTGGAAAATATCGGCTATGCCAAAGCGGGCCAAGAGTGCTTGTATAATATCTCTATTATTGAGGAAAGAAAACATCCTGGGTTTGGGGGCCGGTGCTTCTACTAAGATATACGATTCTTTGCAGCGTAAATTATTTAATATTCACCACCAGGTAAGCTGGCGGCATTATGTACAAAAGTGGCAGGAAGGCCACTGTAAATGGATAAAAGCCCTTAAGGGAAGTTGCTGCCGGTTTTAAACATTAAAAACAAAAGTCCCCCAAATGAACATTAGACATAAGATCAGGAAGGTGTCTGTTTCATGTTTGTGATTTTTTTATCTGCGTTCACATTAGCTTTTTCAGGTGCTATGATGCCTGGGCCGGTCCTTACATACACTATTAAGCAAGCACTAAATTCCGGTCCTTATTCCGGATTCATTATTATAGCCGGACATGCTGTATTGGAACTCATTTTAATTGTCTTAATATTCTTGGGATTTAATACTATTTTGCAATCCAACTTTGCCCAAATTAGTATTGGCCTTATAGGTGGAGTATTGTTAATATATATGGGTTTAGATATGGTCTTAGGGTCTTTAAAAAATAAAATCAAAATTGAACTTGATTTTACTAAAGCCAATTCCAAAAATATGTTCCTTTCCGGGATTGTGATTAGTGCGGTTAATCCTTACTTTTTATTATGGTGGGCAATTATCGGTTTGGGATTTCTTATACAGGCTTATAAATTACTTGGTACTGCAGGTGTATTAGTCTTCTATACCGGTCATATTCTAGCTGATTTTGCCTGGTATGGGTCGATTTCCATGATTGTTGGTAAAACTCGTAAATTCATTAAAGAAAACCTTTATCGTATTATCATTATATTACTTGGTGGGTTATTAATTTTCTTTGGCGGCAGTTTTTTATTGAAAGCAATTTTAACCCTAATTTAATATTCGGATATATTTCTTAATAATGATGCATAAAAACACAAAAGCAAGGTTAATCCTTGCTTTTTATATTGAGGTCAGGAATTAAATATGGTTGGTGGATTACGGGAATTGTTCTTATCATTTTGTAAATTATGGAAACAGGGTGGCAATAAGCAATAATATAGTGAGGAAAATCAAGATAAATGTAAACAACCAGGAGATAATATTGAAGAATTTTGTGTTGGCATATTCGCCCATAATGCTTTTCTTACTGGCAATCAGAACCATAAAGATAAGGATAGGCGGCAACAGTATACCGTTGACAACTTGAGTTATCAACATAACATGGTATAAAGACAATTTTGGCCACAAAACTATAGCAGCCCCTAACACAATGATAACAGTATACAGTCCGAAGAATATGCGTGCTTCTTTATAAGGTTTGCTGATTCCACGCTCGAAACCGAACGCTTCGCAGATAGCATAAGCAGTGCTCAGGGGCAGAACAAAGGCTGCCAGCATTGAAGCACCGAGTAAACCGAAGCCAAACAGAAAACTGGCATATTCTCCTGCTAATGGTTTTAAGGCGAGGGCAACATCTTTAACTGTTTCAATAGGGATTTTATTGACATAGAGTGTTGCGGCTGTAGCAACAATGATAAAGAAGGCGATAAATCCGGTAAAAAAGGTACCAATCAGGACATCCCAGCGGGTATAACGATAATCCTTGGCGGTAATTCCTTTATCAACTACTGAAGACTGAATATAGAACTGTCCCCAAGGGGCAATTGTTGTGCCGATTACTCCGATAGCCATTAGCAGAAAATCAGGTGTTCCAGAAAATACGGGGGTAACAGATTCGGTCAGGACCTGAGGCCAGGGTGGGTGAATTATTATAGCAGAAATTACATAGCTAAAAAAAGTCAAACACAGGAGCAGGAGGATTTTTTCAATTTTGCCATAGTCTGTTCTGATAACCAGCCACCAGATAATGAATGCTATCAGCGGGACAGAGATATATTTACTGATCCCGAAAATTTCAAAGCTGGCGGCAATTCCGGAAAACTCGGAAACGGTTGTCCCAAGGTTTGCAATCAGAAGGACACTCATGGCAAAAAAAGTCCACTTAACACCATAATGCTCCCGGATCAGGTCAGAGAGTCCCCGTCCAGTTACGGCTCCAGTACGTGCAGAGGTCTCCTGGGCAATAGCCAGAAGGGCAACACTGAGGAACAAGGTAGAAATAAGGGAATAGCCATATTTGGCACCTGCCGCAGAATAAGTTGCAATTCCCCCCGCATCATTGTCGGCAAAGGCAGTGATTATTCCCGGGCCCATAATGGCCAGAAAAAGGGTCAGATGTCTTTTTTTAATCATTCACCTTGCCCTCCTTTCGACTGATGCCGACGGATAAGGAGGCTGGAATAGATCTCACCACGTGAGCGTTCCGGCATTAATAATTCTAAAACATCGTCAACTGTGATGATTCCCAGGATTTCATTCTGATCATTGACAACGGGAAGAGCCAGCAACCCGTATTTGTGAAAGACTTCGGCTACCTTTTCGTGATCGTCATAGGCGGAGATTTTAACAATCTTGGTATGCATTATGTCCTTAAGTTGAGTATCAGGCGAAGCAATAATCAGTTCGCGCAAGGAAAGGACACCTTCCAGGGCCTTGCGTTCATTGACCACATAAAGATAATAGATTGTTTCTGCTTCCGGGGCTAAGCATCTTAGTTCATTAATAGCTTGTTCAGCAGTAAGCCTGAGTGATAAACTAATATATTCCGTAGTCATCAGGGAGCCGGCTGAGTCTTCTTCATATTGCATTAATTCCCGTACATCTTTGGCATCATCTGATTCCATTAAACGCAAAAGTTCTTCAGATTTCTCCTGCGGTAATTCACTTAAAATGTCTGCTGCATCATCTGGCGGCATTTCTTCCAGAATGTCGGAAGCCCTGTTTTCGTCCATTTGCTTAATCATTTCAACCTGGGCATCCAATTCCATTTCGGCCAAGGCATCGATTGCTTGTTGAGAATCGAGGGTATTCAGGAAAACAGCCCTTTGTTTATAGTCCATAGTTTCAATAATATCTGCGATATCTGCCGGATGAAGTTGGCGCAGCTGTTCCTTTTCTCTGGTAAGCTGAAGGTCAGAGGTCCGGCTTTCCAAAGGTTTTATATACTGACATCCAACAAAATTATTGGAGATATGACGACTTAAGAAAAATTCTATGCCCAAGCGGCGGAATAAACCGCGTATACCTATATCAACCGCAAT
Source organism: Desulfitobacteriaceae bacterium (assembly GCA_028704155.1). GTDB lineage: Bacteria > Bacillota > Desulfitobacteriia > Desulfitobacteriales > Desulfitobacteriaceae > UBA2264. The sequence goes on along the minus strand of JAQVLN010000003.1, from coordinate 31,269 downwards.
CATTACGAGATAATTTTTGTCATCATGGGATATCCATGAAAAGGATATATCATTTACTCTGACAAGTTTGGAACCTTTCATATCAATAATTTGTTTATCCAGGAGCCATTTGCCAATAAATGTTTCGTCTTCATGCAGCGGGTATGTCTGTAGGGGATTAAATGCGGAATTAAGAAGCATCCCTTTATCATCCAGGGAATCAACCCATTCAAAAGGGATTAAAGCATTAACTTCTTTGGCATATCTAATGGCGGTAACGTGTGGAGAGACACTGTCCCAGCGCATGGTCATATCCTTTAACCGACCAATCCGCTTTCCATTGTTATTCCAGATTGGTTTATTTAATAACTGGCTAAAATAAAATTCTCCCAAGACTTTTAAGCTATTCATTTACGCCTCTCCTTTATCCGTTTTGGAGTCCGGCACCTGCTGTACAGATAACTCCGATATGATTATATATTTGATAAAAACACAAATAACCAGGGCCGGAATCCATAAAACCACCTCCTTTTTTAATTAAAGTTCCCGCAAACAGCCAATTTACTTGTTTGTTCGGATTGGAAAATTGTAAAATAAAAAGACCTCCATAGGAAAAATAGGAGGTCGATAAACACTAACCAGAACCTCCCTATTCGTTGAGTTTTAGCACTGCATACCGTAGAGTTTTCTCAGCCACATTAAGTAAAACCTTATGCCGGTAGTACCTGTTCTACCCAATTGGCGTCTCTCGACATTTCTGGGCAGTGGCCTATGTTTATGCAGGAGCCTCACCTAACAGAGAATTTTATTCATTTCAAAGACAATTTATTATATGTGAAAATCGGCTAATATGTCAATAATAGCGCTTCAAAATTAATATCAGCTGATTTTATTTATATTTTATCTTTTTTCTCCTACTTACTTGATTTGGCTGTTTTACACAATCGTAAGATTCTCACTTCTACAAGTGGGAGTGGGTCCTTTTAAGCTGAACGAGTTCACTCTTTGTCCATAATAAACTCCTTCTCACCAAATTAGAAGGAGTTTGAATCATAGTTCCCTTGCAGGTATATTTAAGCTTTTTAATAGTAAAATTTTAGCTCCGCATGATGTGCAAAAAGCAGAACCCAAGGGAACACGAGCGGCACAATTGGGACAAGTTTTCATATCTTCGATTATTGTTGTTTCCGGGGTATCTTGTTTGGCCCCGCATTTAGGACAAAAAGTAATGTCGAGGCCTAATTCGCTTCCACAGGGCTGACAGATCCTGACATTCTTAATTTCTAAAATCTTTTGCTTAAGACTAGCTATAGTAGATTTTATTTCTTCAATCCTATTACAGTAATTTAACAGATCAGGGTCAATATTTTCGCCGTTTTTAAATTTCTGATAAGAGATATTTCCCATTTTCGGCAGTATGGCATTAATCTTATCTTCTTCATTTGATATTGTATGGTTAAGTTTTGTTATTTCAATTAACTCTCCGGATTTCTTTGCTGCGTTTGCTGCTTCATCGCTGAATGATTTGGCGATTTTTGACAACTTATCAATCAGAGCCATAAACAAACACCTCTTTTCGAATGTTAGTGGGATCTTGCATATCTATCAATATATCATCTAATCAAATATAGTGTCAATTACGAATAACATCTATTTCCATGCAGTGTTTTCGGCAATATATACATTAAAAACCATAGAGGAATCCCTTGCAAGAATTCAATTCTCAATTAATGTTTAAACCTTGGAAATTTATCATTTGTTATTTTTAAACAATTCATTGACTATATTAAGATATCCATGTTATCTTAAAAAAAGAAATTAAAATTTCTGCAGTTTTATTTTTACTGCAGTTAAATGTTTTTTTCTTGAATTTTGGCTTCCGTTTAAGGTGATAGGGCAAATTTAAAGAGTATGTTTTGGATTCTTTTTTATATCTTTTAAAATTTCTAAGATCTTATTAAAATTAACCATTTGTGAAGGTTCATATTGTGAAGGTTCTAATACTAATTATTACCGACATTGTATCTTATTTCTCAAACTTTGTCTATATTATAAATTTGTTTAACTATTATATGCTTAATGAGCAGACACAAAAAATTATAATAGTTTAAGACTCGGCGCAAGCCAAGTTTTTCTTAAGAATTTGATAATTATCCAGTATGATAATACAATATTTTATGTAAATTCCATAAGGAAATAAACGATTCGGAATTTCCCTGGAATATTTTATCTGAAGTGAACATTGTGATTCCTAAAGGAGCAAGTTTTTATGGAACAATTAAATCAGATTTATAAGACACTACTGGAAACCTACGGCCCAAGAAACTGGTGGCCTGCGAAAACACCTTTTGAAATGATTGTTGGAGCAATCCTTACTCAAAATACCGCCTGGACAAATGTTGAAAAATCTATAGTTAATTTTGGTGAAAACTTATCTCCGGAGTTTATTGCTTCTGTTCCAAATGGAGAACTTGCTCTTATAATCCGCTCCAGTGGGTATCATAATCAAAAAGCAATTAAGTTAAAAGAAGTTACGAAGTGGTTTGAAAGGTATGCCTATGATATCGAAAAAGCAAGGAAAGTAAATGGGGCTTTATTACGTAGTGAATTATTGTCAATCAAAGGCGTAGGGCGGGAAACTGCTGATTCGATTCTTACTTATGCTTTAAACAAACCTTTTTTTGTTGTTGATTCTTATACTAAACGTTTGCTGGTCAGATTAGGCTTTGAGATACCTCAAACATATGACGATTTGCGTCTCTGTATTGAAAGGAATATACCAAGAAATTTGGCAGTTTATAATGAGTTCCATGCCCTTATTGTCGAGCATTCCAAATGCTTCTGCAAAAAAATACCGCTTTGCGAGGAGTGTCCTCTTGAATCTGGGTGCCAAAAACTGATTTCCGATATTCTATCTTCAAGGTCAAAAAAAACAAGCTTTATTAAGAGATCATAGTTGTTTTTGAACAGTCCAAAATAAAAATACCGATTGGGGCTGCCACAGCCCCAATCGGTATTTTTATTTTAAGAAAGCGCTTAAAGTATCTTTCCTATTTACAATAATTGTAGATGCCATGGAAAATTGCAGCGGCTAAATTTTTTCGGAAAGTGTCGTTTTGTAATCTGGCTTCTTCATAAGGATTTGAGATGAAGGCTGCTTCAATCAGGACTGCCGGCATGCTAGTATTAGCAATTACGTAGAAATTTGCTGTTCTAACACCCAGATCACTGGTTCCAACTATTTTTATTACGGAAGACAGGATTTTGTCAGCAAGTTTTTGACTTTCACTATACTGGGAATTAGCAAGGGAATAATAGACTGAAGTGCCTTTAAGCTCACTATTTAAAGCAGCATTATTATGAATACTTATAAATAAATCAGGATTATATTCAGCGGCTAAGTCTACCCGGGCTTGCAGATCTGCTGTTACAGAGTAATTTATGGCTGGAGAGATGTCCTTTTCCCGGGTCAGGATTACCTCCGCTCCTGCTTTTGTTAAAATTTCTCTTAATACAAGAGCAATGGCCAAATTATTGATTTTTTCATAACTGCCAGTTTGACCTATTGCTCCGGGGTCCTTTCCGCCATGTCCGGGGTCTAATAAAATGCTTTTACCTAATAAAGCGTTGGCCGGGATTCCCTGATAAGGGTCAATCAGGATTTCGGTTGCAGGATCATAAGCAATGGTATCTGCCTGGTTTTCAGTGCCATCAGCAGGAACATCAATTATAATATCCTCGCCTCTTGATGGAGAATCGGTATGCTTAATCTTTGGGGGAAGCGGAGGAAAGTCTCTTTGATTATCAGGATATTTTGTAGAAGTTTTTCCCTCAATTATTTTTTGGGTATTGGAACTGATAGTACCTGTTCCACCTAATATATATACAGTGCCGTTTATACTCAAATCAACGGAGTCAGGATATGAAGGAATAACATAGTTATCCGCAACCCAGCCTGTTGTTGCTTGGTATGTTGTTTTTAGCCAATCATTTTGTTGATCTATAAAATTAATTGTTGTGCCATTGGGTATTGTCAAAAGGATTTTTCCAGTCAAGGAGGGTGTTTCCCTAAGATTTAGACCTCCGAATGCAGTAATTTTTCCCTTCTTAAGGTCCTCGCCAGGTTCATTGGGATCATTTTCAAGCGGTGGTTCAATTATCATATGTTCACGCATTAGAGTATAAACGGCTGGCGGGATATCATCTTTTTCCGTAAGTAAAAGGGGAGCCTTAATCTTGGAAGCAAGGGCAGTACCGGCTACAGCATCCGGAAAAGTAAGACCTGATGCCAGGAAGAGATCATTTGATTTATAAATATCTTTTGCATAGGAAATAACCTTGGCATTTGTTTCGTAACGGTCTTTGCCTCCCAAACGTGTTTCAATTTTAAAATTGTTTTTAAGCAACTCGGCGGAAGGTATGATACCTTCTCCACCGATAACAATTAAATGCCGGGGTTGGATTTCTTTATAGTATTGAAGTACACAATCGGGAGTTTTTTTTGATGTCAGGACAATGGGGATCTGTCTGACTCCTGCAAAGCTTGCGGCGGACAAAGCATCCGGAAAATCATCACCATTAGCAAGAATCATAAAATCACTGTTTATATGTTTGGCAAGCAGGATTGAAGTTTCATAGCGATCTGCTCCGCCGATTCGTTCCCACTTTATGAATAATTGGTCAAGCTGTTTTTCAATTGCCGGTTTAAGACAACCGGTGCCGCCAAGAAGAATAACCTTTTGTGGTTTCAATCTTTTTAATTCTGCAACGACACGCGAGTCGATAGAGTCACCTTGGGTAAGCAGCAAAGGGGCATCTAAACTGGCAGCAAAAGGTGTTGAGGCAATCGAATCCGGGTAATCGGAGTATTCACATAAAATAACCGTTTGAGCTGAGTTCCAGCCTTTTTGGGCTATGCTGAGTGCTGTTTCTACACGGTCTTGACCGGATAGGCGTTCTGTCGGGTATGCTAATGGACTTGCATTTGATATTAATGGGATACCTGACATTAATAGAAATGCTGTAATTATTAACAATAAAATCTTTTTCAGAAGTCTCCATCCTTTCATTATGTGTTGTTTAGTGAAGTTTCACACTTAAGAAATAATGCCGAAATAACTCTCGTCTGTAAAAGTGAGTTTCATCAAAAGGTCCGCTATAAAGCAAGTGGAACTTCAACTTTTATATGTCGATTATACCATGAACATCCATATATTTAAGTTACAATAACGATTTACTTGAGAAAATAATAAAAAATGGAAAGGAATTTATTCACATAAAGGGAATTTTCTATGTAACATTTTGCTTGAATCAATCGTCATTATTAGTGAAAGTACCGGCCGGGAAAGAAGGTGTAAGGATTAGTGTTTACGATTGATGAACTTAAAAAAGCTAAAAAAGGTGATCGTAAGGCTATAGAATAGATATGCTTAGCTACCTGGGAACCTCTTTACAGGTTTATCTATTTTAAAGTACAAAATCGTGAGGAAGCGGAGGATATTACCCAAGGTGACTGAAGAGAATCCTGGGCAATTGGTAGCTACTGTGGAGGAAGCTGCCGCTCTGAGTCAGATAACCCGTTGTTAGCGAAAGAAGCGCCAGTCCGTATTTTTGCTTATGAAGGCCCGTATCGTTTTGGATTATGGAGATACAACAATTGTAGAAAAATCCTCTGAGAGGCCATTTGAACCGGCTGCTAATTTTGCGCTTGGCATTGCTGGCGGCGGTCAATTAAAAGTAGGGGGACAACACTTGCGCTGGCACCAAAATGGGCTGGAAATTAAGGTTGAAGGGTCACGCCGGTTAGAATTGGCTGAACAGATTGCCACTGATCTTACTCTTCCGGATATGGATGCCGGTTTGACGAATAAAGCCCGGGTAAAGGTTGCTGTAGATATGGACACTGCCAGGGCTGATCAGCAGCAGGTGGATCAGGGAAGCAGTCCTTGGCAGCTTGACTCTCTGCAGGTATCTCTAACTTTTGTAAACCTGAAAGTATCGCCGGAGGGAATTTTTGGCGAACCGAAGGTGCCGATGACTTCATTTAAACTGGCAGCAAGCAATGGCATTGAGGCTGTAGTGGCGGTTGCCGACAGCCCGATTAAACAGGTTTACCTGAAACGGTTGATCCGTCAGGACGAGTCAGGCATTTGGTCTGTTGTTGGTTATGATTGAAGGTAGTGAAGCAGGCCTGCTTGTGTTATAATTACAGAGTGTTTTAAAGAAGATTGCGGGTCCAAGGGGGGGTAAAGGTGGCAAAAAGGGAAATCTATATTTGTGATTATGAGTATTGTGGAAATAAAGGCCTCAACGATGATGGTGGGTTGCCCGTTAATTGGTTTGAGCTGAAGGTGAATAAAACAATAGGTTCAAAGACTTTTCACATATGTCCAAAACACGAAGTAGCTATATCAGATCTCTGGGGAGGGTCCTGGGTGTTTGATCATACGAAATTAGAGGATGAGGAACCTGCTGAAAAGGAATAATTGCCGAATAATCATCACTAAGTTTTGTGTGCAACCCCTGCATATTACATATTTATGCAGGGGTCTATTATTTTGAATTATTCATCAAAAGGATAAGTGATGATTTTCAGTGATTTATCCAACTCAAATCTGGCAATCAACTCTGTAAAAACAGCAGTAGCTTCCTCCGGGGTTTCATAGCCGATTTTTCTCACTAAAGCAAGGGACTCTTTGGCCTCTTTCGAAAAATTAGGGAATTTGGCATCATACCATTCCAGAAAATCATTTTTTTTCCTGGGTGAAAACAAACAGCTGACATCCCAATTAAGTGTTTTGGAGATATAAAAAGCAGTGGAATAAAGTTTTTCAGTTGGTGCTTGTGGTTCATCTGTACTTTCGAAGTATTTTTTCTCATTAGTACTGGCTTGATCATACTGTGCCCAGAGATCAAAGCCAAAAGGAACCAGACGTTTATTGGCGATTGGATCATTCAGGGCGCTGCTGAGGGCTGAGGCTAAATTTGTGCTTGTTTGCATTAAGATATCCGAGATACCGACAGAAGGGTATCCTTCTTCAGAACAGATAAAATGTTGTAATTCATGGGCTGTATCAAAGCCATCATCAGGAGGTATGGGAAGGGTACTAAAAGCCAGCAAATGCTCTTTTGGTTTAAAAAGATAAGTTGCCCGCACATTTGAATTAAGCTCCGGGTCATGGGCCCAAATAATATTTCTTCTTATTTTAGACCTTTCAGTATTATAGAAAGATTTAAACTCAGGAGAAGATGCAAGCAGATTTTGAAGTGCATAACTCTCAATATATGTTTGACAGGGGATATGTTTCAAAATAAATTCTCTTTTTAAACAGCACTTTTTATATTTTAATCCACTCATACATGGGCACGGACTGTTTCTGTCTGTCATATTTTACACCTCGCATAAATTTTAGTTATTTTGTTAATTGATTTATATAAAGTTAAAGTGAACTCGTTCAGCTTAAGCTGAACATCGAGACTTCGGTGGGGGAGTCTTACGATTGGATAAACTATTCGACAAAAAGGCAACAAAACCTGTGTTTACTTGGCATAATCATGAAAAACACCATCGAATTTAATATAAAAAATAAAATAAAGCAAAAAAGTAAGGAGGATTCCGGGTTAATGTTAAAAAAAGTAGGGTTTATTGGTGCAGGCAATCTGGCGGAAGCAATTATAAAAGGGCTTAGTTTGGGAAAGGAAAAGACCTCGATTATAGTTACAGATTTATTGGAAGAACGTTTAAATGTACTTAAAGAAAAATACGGTGTATTCACCGGAGGATTAGCGCAGGTTGTTGAAGAGTCTGACGTTCTTATCTTAGCTGTGAAACCAAAAGATATTGCAGCACTGTTGAAATCCCTGGCAGGATTTTTTTTGCAGGGTAAACTGGTGATCAGCGCAGCTGCTGGGATTCCACTGAAAATGCTGGAAAAAGGTTTACCCGGAGTTGCAGTTGTGAGGGTGATGCCTAATACCTCTTGTGCAGTGCTGCTTTCCATGACAGGAATGGTACTTGGAAGTTTGGCATCTGACGAGGATAAGTTATTGGCTGAGGATATTTTCTGTAGAGTTGGCAAGGTTCTGTGGGTTGCCGAGGACAAGATTAATGCTGTTACAGCTGTCAGCGGCAGTGGTCCGGCTTATTATTATCTTTTCACTGAGTGCCTGGCTGCGGCTGGGGCAGAACTGGGCTTAACGGCAGAGGAAGCAAGACTATTGGCTCAGGAAACTTTTGTCGGAGCCAGTCAGCTGCTTATCAGCAGCAGGAAAAGCCCAAATCGCTTGCGGGAGGATGTAACCTCACCTAACGGGACAACCTATGCAGCAATACAACAATTTGAACAAGCTAACTTAAAGGATATCGTACTGACGGCAGCCATCTCGGCGGCCAAACGGGCAGCCGAGATGGAAAGGGAATTTGCCGGAGAATAGATGATATAAATATCCTATAAATATAACGGGAAAAATACAAGTAAAAAGTAATAGAGAGAGTACAGAGGCCCCACTCCCACTTCAAGTAGGAGTCTTACGATTGGATAAAAGGGGGTAAAATATGTTTTGGCAACTACATCCACAATTGAAAGCCGTGAATTGTGTTCTAAAGCGCCTCCCCTATTCATAAAATAGCAGTAGAGGGGGGCGGCCTATGTCAAATCTGGCTGATTGGTTAAGTTACGGCTATTTCATATTTTGCCTCGTACTGGGATGGTGCGCTGCTTCAGTGTTGGATTATGATGGAATCTTGCGACGCTCAACTTCTCGTTGGGGCCGCCTCCTTCTACGCTTTGCAGTAATCCTGATTTTAGCAGAAGGATTCAGAGTGTTTCTAAGCTATATTATAGGACCCTTGCTAGACAGTTTGGTATTTCAGAGTATTGCCGGATATAAGACATTTTAACATGAGCAGAAAGAAGTACTCTTTGCCTTCTTCCGAGGCAATAAGGGTACTTTATAATTTTATTGAATAATTTTTGAATTTATCCTGAAAAGAAAAAAATAATAAAAATAGTTTACCTGAGTGTGATTATGGTTGATAATACAAGAATAAGGATAAATGATAAATCAGTTATATAATCAGGGGTTAAATATTCATATAAGGAGTTATGGGCGTGCGGACATGGAATTTTTGGCTGGCTTTATGGACGGGTAAGATTGCGGCATTCACACTGAAATTATTGGGTAAAAGCGGTACGACACTACCGGGATTTCTTGCTTACCGTCTGGACAGGGACATCATTAAACATCTTATCCCATCCTTCAGTGATGGGATTATCATGATTACAGGTACGAACGGTAAGACAACTACGGCAAATTTACTGGCTAATATTTTGAAAACAGCAGGAAAAAAGTTTGCTTTTAATCAAGCCGGCGCTAATCTTGTAACCGGAATTGCCGGGGCTCTCCTGCAAAGCTGTAACTGGAAGGGAAAATCCGGGGTAAGACTGGCACTGCTCGAAGTTGATGAAGCTACAGTACCTAAATTTTGTACTGAAGCCAATCCGGATATTGCTGTTGTAACAAATTTTTTTCGTGATCAATTAGACCGTTATGGTGAGCTGGATACAACGATACGATTAGTTAAGGATGCTTTACCTGAAAAAACTCTCTTGATACTGAATGCTGACGATCCCTTAGTAGCCTATTTTGGTTTTGAACGTTCCCGGGTTCAATATTATGGGGTAGACCGCACACCGGACAGCCAAACAGAGAGCCGGGAGATAAGAGAAGCAAAATTTTGTCCCAATTGCGGACAAACCCTGGAATATGAGTTTTTTCATTATGGTCAATTAGGTTTTTATTATTGTCATAATTGCAGCTTTAAACGGCCTCAACCCAACGTCTTGGTTAATCGGGTCAGTCAGGAACCTGATTGCCTGAAATTTTCGATTGCTTCAGACACCTATCTTACAGTACTTCAAGGTTATTATAATTTATATAATTCACTGGCAGCCATCACTGTTGCCCGGCAATTAAATATTTCACAGAAAGATATTGAAGTGGGTTTGCGGGAGTTTATTCCTCAAGCAGGGAGAATGGAACGCTTTAATCTGCCGGAAGGTGATTTAATTCTAATCCTGGTTAAAAATCCTGCCGGATTTAATCAGGTCATTCGAACAATTCTCGCCTACAGTAAAAATGTCAGGCTTCTGATTGCCATTAATGATTTAGCAGCAGACGGAAGGGATATTTCCTGGCTCTGGGATGTTGACTTTGAATATTTGGGAAATAATGAAAGAATGGTTTATCAGGTGGTTTGTTCAGGGCTAAGAGCGGAGGAAATAGCTCTACGGTTAAAATATGCTGGTATTAATTCGGAAAAATTAGTTATAGAACATTCTCTGGAGAATGCTGTGGGGATTCTGTTAGGTAACAGAAAAATTGATGAAAACGTTTTTGTTTTGCCTACCTATACCAACTTATTTCCTATGCGCAAGCTTTTGCAATCACGGGCAGAATCCGTAAAAATATCCCATTCTGGCAATAAGGTGGTGTCATCTGAGGAATGAATCTGAATATTTGTCACTTATATCCTGACCTACTGGATTTATATGGAGACCGGGGCAATATTCTGGCCTTATCGGCACGTAGTTGCTGGCGGGGGATAGAAACTGTAGTCCAGCGTGCCTCCCTGGGGGATAAGCTTGATTTTCATAATATAGATATCCTCTTTATAGGCGGAGGATCTAACCGAGAACAAAACCTGCTTGTCCAAGACCTGATGCGGCGAAAAACTGATTTGCAGGCAGCAATAGAGGATGGTCTGGTTATGTTGACAATCTGTGAAGGCTATCAATTATTGGGCCAATATTATCAGACTGCAGAAGGAAAGAAGATTCCAGGTCTGGGAATCTTAGACTTATGGACCATAGCCGGTCCTAAACGGATGATCGGTAATGTTGTTGTGGAAACCCCGTTGGGTACTTTGGTCGGGTTTGAAAATCATTCCGGAAAAACCTATCTTGGTTCCGGTCTGGAATCACTGGGGAAGGTGCTTGTCGGTTATGGAAATAACGGGCAGGATAAGACAGAGGGTGTCAGGTGTAAAAATATCTTCGGCACTTATTTGCATGGGCCTCTTTTACCGAAAAACCCTGATTTTGCTGATTTGCTTTTGCAACTGGCTTTGAAAAGGCGAGGATATATAGAGCAACTGGGGTTGCTTGACGATAATATTGAGAGATTAGCTCACCAGGCTATGCTCAAAAAACTGATCAAGAATTAGAAAATATTTTTATTATTTAATGAATAGTATTTTAATAAGTGCTATAATATATATATTTTAAGGAAGGGTTGTAGCTATATAAAGAGCCTTTCCATTATTTACATGTCCGGAATAGCTTATCTGCAACACTATTTTGCTTGTCTGTTCCACTGCCTTAATTGACACTTTTAAACGGTTTTGTCTATAATAAAGTATAGCTTTAGCTAAATGACTTGGGGGTGCTGATGTGACAGAGAGTAAGCGGATTATTATCAGTTTACCTGAAAGTTTGCTTGCAGAAGTAGATGGTATAGTAACTATTGAAAATAGAAACCGCAGTGAATTTATCCGGGAAGCTATTATCAGTATTCTCCAGGAGCGCCGGAAGAAGGGGATCCGTGAGCAGATGCGCAACGGTTACTTGGAAATGGCTCAGTTGAATTTAGCTATAAGCAGGGAATTATTTAATGTTGAACAAGAGGTTTTTTTATATTATGAAGAAAGTAATGTGGAGTGGCGGAGATGATAATTAAGCGCGGGGAAATTTATTATGCGGAATTAAACCCCGTCATAGGCTCCGAACAGGGCGGGACAAGGCCTGTCCTGGTGATACAAAATAATATTGGGAATCAATTTAGTCCAACAACAATTATAGTCGCTATTACATCTCAAATTGCGAAAGCTAAATTGCCTACTCATGTTGAAGTTCGTGCTAAACGCAGTGGCCTGGACCGAGACTCGGTTATTCTCACTGAACAGATACGCACAATTGATAAAAGCAGATTGAAAGAAAAAGTTGCCATTTTGGATGAAGAAATAATGAACCGGGTTGATCAAGCCATTGAAATTAGTTTAGGTTTGACAGATTTATAAAGAATTTTCGAAAATTGTACAGCGTTGCTTTATGAAGCTAACGCTGTTTTTCTGTTTTAGGCCGACGCAGGCTATGGATTGGCCAAGTATCGTAGAAGTTGAAAGCCGGGTTTTTACGAATAAACCCGTACTAAAATTACTGAAAGGTGCATAGTTGAGTTATGAGAGAAGGAGGTGGCCAAGGGTGTTGAAAAAGCCTGTTATTGGAATAACAGTGGCTCATTGTCAGGAAGAATTAAATACTTTTCCACGGGAAAACTATGTTTATTGTATTAAAAGAGCAGGAGGATTTCCCATACTTATACCGCCGCTTGATGATCCGGGTACGGCCCTGGAAACACTGGATCTGATTGATGGTTTGTTATTAAGCGGAGGTGGTGATATTTCTCCTTTTGTGATGGGAGAAAATCCGGAACGGCGTATCGGCGGCTGTCTACCGGCACGAGATTTGAGCGAACTGCGATTAACAAGATTGGCTTTACGGAAAAACATCCCGATTTTGGGGATTTGCCGCGGAATTCAGATTTTGGCAGTGGCTGCGGGGGGAAGAATCTTCCAGGATATTAAAAGGCAATTTCCCCGGTCATTTCTGCATAAACAAACAGCTCCTCGTCAATATCCCTGGCATGATGTAGAAATATTGGAATCCAGGTTGATACAGGTTTTAACGGCGGAAAGTATAGGTGTCAACAGTCTGCATCATCAGGCTGTAGAAAAGGTGCCTGAGGGTTTTCGGGTCAATGCCTTAGCCGGAGATGGAATAATTGAGGGGATTGAGAAAATTGGCGCTGAATTCTGTCTGGGTGTTCAATGGCACCCGGAAAGTATGCCCGAAGCAGAACACAGCATGGCTCTCTTTAAAGGCTTGGTAACCGCATGCAGTTATTTTGGCTGCGAATAAAAAATACTGTTCAGGATCAATATATAACAGATTAATCCTATTTATTAACTGCTTGCGGAGAACTTGCTTGAATCTTTACCTAAAACAAGTTAATATTGATAAGGTGAAAAAATGAAAATACATTCAGTATGGATTATGCGTATGCAAATCAATATAATGTATTTTTACAAAATTATTGGAAATGTTATTTGATAGTAGGGAGAGGAGGTGTAATTACATGGCAGATATCGTTTCCCCGTTAGATGGTAAAGTTGTCGGCATTAGTGTAAATGTTGGAGACGTAATAGAAGAGGACGATGAAGTTGTTGTCGTTGAAGCTTTAAAAATGGAAACTCCAATTTATGCTGCCGAAGGAGGCAAAGTAGCTAGCATACAATGCAAAGAAGGAGATAGTGTTAAAGAGAACCAGGTTTTGGTAGTTTTAGAGTAGTTTCTTGATATTGATCTGACTCTAAGTTAGGTATTTTGTCCCCCTCGAAAGCAGTAGTTTGCCCGTGGGGGCATTTTTATTATCTGTTTTAAGCAGGGGTGAATATGCAAAAACAATTTTCCAGAACTGAAATACTAATCGAGCAGGATGGTTTGAATAGATTAAAATCCAGTACTGTTTTGGTTTTTGGCATAGGCGGGGTTGGCTCATTTACGGTGGAGGCCTTGGCGCGTGCCGGAGTGGGCCGCCTGATTATGGTTGATAATGACCACATTTGTTTGACTAACCTTAACCGTCAGTTGCATGCTTTACATTCAACTCTTGGAAAATCCAAGGTTGAGGTTATGAAACAAAGGATTTTAGATATAAATCCGGCTATCGAAATTGAAGTGTTTAAAAGTTACTACACAGAAAACGATGCCGATAAATTCCTAAATAGAAAAATGGACTATGTTGTCGATGCTATAGATACAGTTGCCGGCAAAGTGAGCCTGGCTAAGGAGTGCCTGCAGCGAAACATACCTTTTATCTCGAGTATGGGAGCCGGCAATCGCCTGACAGTAGCAAATTTTCGGGTAGCGGATATTTCGAAAACCAGCGGCTGCCCTTTAGCAAAAGCAATGCGCAAATTGCTTCGTCAGCAAGGGATTTCCAAGGGTATTAAAGTTGTTTTCTCACCGGATCTTCCGCTGAAACTTTTGGGAATACCCAACCATTCCAGTCATTGCAGTGATAAAAACAGGTCAATTCCCGGCAGTATTTCGTTTGTACCTTCCGTAGTGGGGTTGCTTATAGCAGGTGAGGTTATCCGTGATCTCCTTAATTTTCCTCGGGAAAAATATAAGTGAATTGGGGGTTTTCCGAATATGGCAGCAAGAGATATAGACAACCTGATAGAAAAATATAAATCTACAATGATTGACTGGAGACGACATCTTCATAAATTTCCCGAATTGTCTTATCAAGAGCATGAAACTGCCCGGTTTGTGTACAGAACTTTGGAGAAACTGGAAAATATTGAACTTAGCAGACCGACACCAACCAGTGTAATGGCCCGTTTGCATGGCTGTGAGCCTGGCAGGGTTCTGGTTATCCGGGCTGATACGGATGCTTTGCCGGTTCAGGAAGAAAATGACCTGGAGTATGCTTCCCGGAAACCCGGAATAATGCATGCCTGCGGCCATGATGGCCATATTGCCATGTTAATGGCGACTGCAGAAGTGCTTGCTTCTCTCCGGGATCAAATCAAGGGAGAAGTACGCTTTATCTTTCAGCATGCCGAAGAAAAATATCCGGGCGGTGCAGAGGAACTAGTACAGGCCGGCGTAATGGAAAAGGCCGATTGGGTAATTGGGGCTCATCTTTGGGCTTCATTAAAAGTAGGTACAATCGGTATCGGTTATGGTTCGATAATGGCTTCACCGGACGGCTTTCGGATAACTATCAAAGGTCGGGGAGGGCATGCTGCCCTGCCGCATCAAACAAATGATCCCATAGCGATCGGGGCCCAGATTGTTACTAATTTACAGCATATAGTGGCCAGGAACATAGATCCTTTAGAAAATGTTGTTGTTTCAGTTACCCAGTTCAAGGCTGGTAATACAGATAATATAATTTCCGGTTCAGCTGAACTTAGCGGTACTGTCAGGACTTTTGATCCAAAAATACGCCGGAAGATTTCCCAACTGATCGAGCGGATCGCAAAAGGGATAACTGAAGCGCATGGGGCAACCTGTATTTATAATTATTACGAGGGTTATCGGACTGTTATTAATTCTCAGGAGGTTACTAAAGTAATTGCCGATACAGTCAAAGAGGTTTTAGGTGAAGAGGCTTTGATCTTTGTCAGGCCCAGCATGGGAGGAGAAGATTTTTCGGCCTATCTGCAGAAAACCCCGGGAACATTCTTTTTTGTGGGAGCAGGAAACAAGGAAAAAGGGCTGTCTTATCCTCATCACCACCCTCGGTTTAATATAGATGAAGAAGGAATGATAAATGGAGTCAGGATATTTGTCCACACTACTTTGAAATTGCTTGGTTAGGGCAAGAGTTTTTCTTTATTTCATAAAAATGTTATAATAAAAAAGCATCCTAACTTAGGGTCATAGGCCCGAAATGAAGGATTCTTTTTTTTGAATAAGGGGGCGCTTTTTTGACATTTCCGAAAGTATTAGATATTCCTGGAGTTATTGCCGGGGAATTTGGATTGAAAAAAAGTCAGGTAACCGAAACTATTGTCTTATTGGATGCCGGTAATACCATACCTTTTATTGCCCGCTACCGTAAGGAGGTTACCGGTGAACTGGATGAGAATGTTTTAAGAAGTTTGGTTGAGAGGTTAGAGTACCTGCGAAATATTGAACAGCGCAAAACCGAGGTCCTGCGCTTAATCGAGGAACAGGGTAAACTTACTGACGATTTGCAGGCTAAGATAACGGCAGCAACTGTTTTACAAGAGGTGGAAGATCTTTATCGTCCTTATAAACAAAAGCGCCGTACGCGGGCAACAATAGCTAAGGAAAAAGGGCTTGAGCCTTTTGCCTTGTGGATCCTGTCTCAGTCTCTTGACAAAAATCCTGATAGAGAAGCCGAAAAATATCTTTCTCCTGAGCTGGGCGTAGAATCAATTGAGGAAGTTTTGGCCGGAGCAAATGATATAATTGCTGAAATGATTTCTGATGATGCGGCTCTTCGCAAACAACTACGAGCATTGATGATACGTTTGGCAGATATCGCAGCGACAGGAAAGAAAACTGAAGAACGTTCTCCTTATGAGATGTATTATGATTATAGGGAACCCCTGCGTCAGATACCGCCGCACCGGATTTTAGCGCTTAACAGAGGCGAAAAAGAGGAAGTGCTTGGTATTAAGATAGAAGTCCCGACAGCGGAAATGCTTAAAGTAATCGAGCAGCATTACCTTAAAATCGGGCCTTGTGCTGTTTTAGTACGCAAAGCTATTGAAGATGCTTATAAACGTTTGCTAGCTGCCTCGCTGGAGCGTGAAGTACGCGGTGAGCTTACAAGCCGGGCGGAAGAACAGGCAATTAGGGTTTTTGCCGTAAATTTGCGTCAGCTACTCCTTCAGCCGCCAGTACGTGGTAAAATTGTTTTAGGTTTGGATCCGGGTTTCCGTACGGGGTGTAAATGGGCAGCAGTTGATGATACAGGTAATCTGCTTGAGGTTGGGGTAATTTATCCTCATCTGCCGCAGAATAAAAGAATTGAAGCCAAGGAGAGCCTGGAAAAAGCGATTAAGGTTCATAAGGTAAACATAATTGCCATTGGTAATGGCACTGCTTCCAGGGAAAGTGAAGAACTAGTTGCCGAATTAATTAATGCGAAGAATCTGGCTGTAGAATATATTATTGTCAGCGAAGCTGGGGCTTCAGTATATTCTGCTTCAAAACTGGCAGGTGAAGAGTTTCCTGATTTCGACCTCTCCCTACGCAGCGCAGTTTCCATTGCCAGGCGTTTGCAGGATCCTTTGGCAGAACTGGTCAAGATTGAACCCAAGTCTGTCGGAGTGGGGCAATATCAGCATGATGTTCAGCCTAAACGCTTGGAAGAATCCCTGTATGGGGTGGTTGAATCATGTGTAAATACTGTTGGAGTAGACCTTAATACTGCTTCGGCATCGCTTCTGCAATATGTTGCCGGTATAAAACCGGCAATAGCGAAAAATATTATTGCCTGGCGCAGGCAAAATGGTAAATTCCAACAGCGGAGACAATTAAAAAAAGTATCTCGACTGGGTGAACAAACTTATATTCAATGTGCCGGCTTTATTCGTTTGCCGGAGGGAGAAAATCCTATAGAAAATACGTCTGTCCATCCGGAATCCTATGAACTGGCCGGAAAGATCCTCCAAAAAGCAGGTTATAAACCTGAAGATTTGCGGACTCGTACGGCAGAAATCCAAAAGGCTTTATCTCTGCTTGAACCGGAACAACTGGCACTCGAATTTGCAGCCGGACTGCCAACAATACGTGACATCCTTGATTCCTTGCAGCGTCCCGGCCGTGATCCAAGAGAAGATTTGCCCAAGCCGGTACTGCGAAAAGATATAACCCGCTTGGAAGAAATCAGTGAAGGAATGATATTGGAAGGAACAATCCGCAATGTTGTTGATTTCGGTGCTTTTGTAGATGTTGGAGTTAAACATGACGGCCTGGTGCATATCTCTCAATTATGCCAAAAATTTGTTAAACACCCAATGGAGATTGCTGCAGTCGGAGATATAGTTAAAGTGAGGGTTATCGGTATTGACAGGGGCCGTGAGCGTTTAAGCTTGTCAATGCGTGATATTCTGGATTAAGCACATTTGAATTACCAAAATGGAAACAGTGGGTGGGTGGCGGCTCGGTTTTGGCAGGGATTATTCTTTTAAACTGGAGGTGTAGCAGTGGCGAAACAGAAACAAACTAAACACATTGGACGAGTTTTCATTAAAAATGGCTGGATTAAAACAATGGCCGGTAAGGAATTTAGCGGCTGTATCCTGATTGAAGGAACAAAAATTGCTGCTTTGGCTGAAGAACTTGAAATCCCGCTGGAAGCTGAGGTTATCGATGCTTCAGGCTGCCTGGTTTTGCCGGGATTTATTGATGCCCATTGTCATGTTGGGATTGGGGAAGAGATCTATCGTTTGGAAGGGGACGACCTCAATGAAACCTCCGATCCATTAACACCGGAACTAAGAGTTATTGACGGAATCAACCCTGAAGATGAAGGATTCAGGGATGCACGCCTTGGAGGTGTGACTGCGGTTTTCAGTGTTCCGGGTAGCGGTAATGTGATCGGGGGAACGGGTGTTGTTCTTAAAACAGCAGGAAAAGTAGTTGACAAAATGGTTTTACGTAATCCAGCCGGATTGAAAGTAGCTTTTGGAGAAAATCCTAAATTTGTCTATGGGGAACAAAAGAAGATGCCTATTACCCGAATGGCCGTGGCCTCACTTTTAAGACAAGCTCTGGTTAATGCTCTGACATACCAGGAGAAGCTGGCACTCGGGAAAAATGATCCAGATAAAAAACCTGAACGTGATTTAGGGCTTGATAATCTAAATTTAGTACTAAAGGGCAAGATTCCTCTGCGTGCTCATGCACATCGTGCTGACGATATAATGACTGCGATCCGAATTGCCCGGGAATTTAAAGTGGATTTAGTTATAGAACATTGCACAGAGGGGCATAAGATTGCCGAAGAGCTAAGTGAATATGGCTATCCGGCTGTTGTTGGCCCCTCTTTGATAAACAGGTCTAAGGTTGAGTTAAAAGATAAGACATTTAAAACTCCCGGAATTTTGGCAAAGGCAGGAGTAAAAGTTGCTATTATGACTGATCATTCTGTAACCCCGATCGAAAAGCTGCCTTTATGCGCAGCTTTAGCGGTCAAGGAGGGTATGAATGAAGAAGAAGCTTTAAAGGCGATCACGATTAATGCCGCTGAAATTTTGGGTGTTACTGATCGAATCGGGTCCCTGGAGATTGGTAAAGATGCTGACCTGGTTATTTGGAGTGAACATCCGTTTTCTCTGACAGCCCGACCGCTAAAGGTCTTGATTGACGGAGAGATGATTAATGATTAATCATTAAACAAAGGGGGATGTTTGTTATGGAATTAACCGTCTGGAGCAAGAGTGCCCAAGAAACTAATTTGTGGGGGCAAAGACTGGGTTCCCTTTTGTGTGGCGGGGATGTAGTATGTTTAGCGGGTGATTTAGGTTCCGGCAAAACGGCTTTAGCCCAAGGGGCGGGCCGGGCTTTAAAAGTTACAGTTCCCATGACCAGCCCGACTTTTACTTTGATCCAGGAATACTACTGTGAGTCCGGAGGAAAGGAACTGCATCTTGTTCATATGGATTTATATCGTTTGCAGGAGCCTGAGGAGATTGAAGTAATCGGGGTTATGGACTACTTCCGCGAGGAAACGATCTGCCTGATTGAATGGCCGGAAATAGCCCTGGATTATCTGCCGGATGATATCCTGGAAGTAAGGATTGAAGGTAATGGTGAGATGCCGCGCAAGATTACTTTCCGGTCCTGGGGGGGAGATTGGGGAGAGCGTTTCCGGGGTTTAAAAATTGAAACTTAAAATTTTTATATTTTAGGAGATACAAATGATGAAATATCTCTGTATTGATACTACTACCAAAGTGACAGCTTTGGCTCTGGCCGAGGATGATCAGGTGGTGGCTGAAGGATTTCTGCATACTAACTTAAATCATTCTGAGCGGTTAATTCCAATGTTAAAACAGCTTGTAGATGCTGCTGCCTGGGGTCTCAATGATTTGGATATGATTGGCGTTGTCCGCGGACCCGGTTCATTTACTGGTATCAGGATTGGCATTGCTACCGCTCAGGGTTTAGCCCTGGTCTTAAAACTACCCGTCCTTGGTGTATTATCTCTTGATGCTTTGGCCTGGGCCGGTTATGGGCATAATGGGGATATCGTTCCTATTCTGGATGCCCGTAAAAATGAATGGTATACTGCCAGATATTCCTGGAATATGGAGCAAGGTAAAGCAATTTGTCTTGACCGGCCTTGTGCAGCGAAACCAGGCGAGTGGCTGGAAAGGTTAGCCCGGTTGCAGAAACCAATCTGGTTTTCCGGTGATGCAGTTGCCAAAGCCCGGGAGATGATATGCAGTATTTTGGGAAACAGAGCCAATTTTTTACCTGAATTCGAAAGTTTGCCCCGTGGCGCTTATGTTGCCAGGGTAGTATGGGAAAAATGGCTTACTGAATCTGAAGGAGAAGTGGTTAAGCCTTATTACATCCGTCTTTCGGAAGCTGAGGTCAACTGGAGAAAAAGACAACAAGGGCGGAGGAACGAGATTAATGGGGGCTAAGAGTATTCGTGCAATGCAAGTCGGGGACTTGAAGGCTGTATATGTCATTGAACAACAGTCGTTTCCTCTTCCCTGGTCGCTTGAGTCTTTCAGAAATGAATTAGAAAATAATCAATTTGCTCGCTATTTTTGTCTTATGTCAGATGGACAAGTAGTCGGGTACATGGGATTGTGGGAAATTTTGAATGAAGGACATGTAACAAATTTAGCTGTCTCCCCCGAATACCGCTGCCGTGGTTACGGGGAATTTCTGATAGGTTCGGTGATGAGGATTATATCCGATAAGGGTATTAAGCGGATGACCCTGGAAGTGCGGGTATCTAACCTGACGGCAAGGAAGCTTTATGAACGCCTTGGTTTTGTCGCAGTAGGAGTCCGCAAAGGCTATTACAACGATAACCACGAAGATGCTTTGATAATGTGGGCGGAGCTTGATATAAATCAAAGTCTGGAAGTGAACATCTAGTGAGTACCGAAACTGAAAATAAAATCTGTATATTAGGAATAGAAACAAGCTGTGATGATACTTCGGCAGCAGTGTTGTTAAATGGCACTGCTCTTTTAAGTCATATTATTACTTCACAAACGGCAACTCACCAAAAATACGGGGGGGTTGTTCCGGAAATTGCTTCGAGGGAGCATTCCCTGCATTGGCAGGCTGTAGTCCAACAAGCTCTTGAGAAAGCCAAACTTGAGTTTAGTGATCTTTCAGCAGTTGCAGTTACATATGGGCCGGGATTGGTAGGTTCACTTTTGGTTGGAGTTTCGGCAGCAAAGGCCCTGGCTTACGCTTTGGATATACCTTTGCTGGGCATTAATCATCTGGAAGGCCATATTTATGCTAACTTTTTGCACAACCCTGATTTGGAGTTTCCTCTGTTAGCCTTGTTGGTTTCCGGCGGACATACTCATCTAATTCTTTTCAGGGGACACGGAGATTATCAGGTTTTAGGAAAAACCAGAGATGATGCAGCTGGTGAAGCTTTGGATAAAATTGCCCGGGTTCTTGGTTTAGGTTATCCCGGTGGGCCGCAGATTCAAAGCAAGGCAAGGGAAGGAGATGCCAAAGCTTTTGATTTCCCGCGGGCAATGCTGGAACCCGGGAGTTTGGATTTTAGTTTCAGTGGAGTAAAATCTTCAGTCCTGAATACTCTGAATTCTGCCCGTATGAAAGGGCAGGAATTGAATGCGGCAGATATCGCGGCTTCCTTTCAGGAAGCAATTGTTGATGTGCTGGTTCGCAAAACTAAAATTGCCTTAAACCAAACAAGAGTAAAAACCCTTGTACTGGCCGGTGGTGTTGCAGCTAATGAATTACTCAGGGAAACACTCGCCCGGGAATTAGTTTATCAACAGGTGCGCCTGGTATTTCCTCCTCCCCTTTTTTGTACAGATAATGGGGCGATGATAGCTACCGCCGGATATTATCGCTACTTGGAGGGAGACTTTGCTCCCTGGACACTTAATGCTGTACCGGGGTTAGGCTTAATCTAACTTAACCCCTGTTTTTTTGTGGATGATGTGGATAAGCAGGGTGTTAATAAATAACTGTTAACTAACAGAATCCGGGTATAATTGTGCTCGATGTCGAAAGTTACCCACAGGCCTTTGTGGATAATGTGGATAAGTGTGGTACTTGGCTTAAATAATACTTTCTTTTTGGGGATAATTGTGTGGTTATTTTTAAGCTTGCTAACCATTATTAATTTAGCTTGACTGAAGTGTAAAAAGAAAACATTACAGTGGTTATTGAAAAGAGAATAATTATGAAAGATAAAAAAGAAATACGCAAGCAGGTCTTGGCTAAAAGAGCAAGCCTGGGAGAGACAGCAAGAACAGAAAAAAGTTTGCTTATTCAGAAAAAGGTTATGGCTCTAGCTGAATACCGGATAGCCCGGACTTTAATGCTATTTATGAATTTCCGGGATGAGGTTGAAACAAAAGGATTGGCTGAAGATATTTTGGCTGGTGGTAAACAGTTGGTCTTACCTTTTTGTGAACCCGGAGGAATTATAATTCCGGCAGTAATTAAAGATTTGGGTGAACTTGTGACCGGAATGTGGGGTATCAGGGAACCTGCCGGGGAGAGATTGGTTAAGGCTGAAATTTCGGAGATTGACTTTGTGCTTGTCCCGGGAGCAGCTTTTGACCTGGCAGGTAACCGTTTGGGCTATGGTATGGGTTATTATGATCGTTTTTTCCGACTCCTTTCACCGTCAGTCCCCCGGGTGGCTGTAGCATTTAATTGTCAGATAATAGCTGGGGTTCCGGTTGTTGAACATGATAAAAAGATGTCCTTGCTGATTACTGAGGAAAAAGCATATCGATTTTAATGATAACTGCGGTCCTGGCTTGTCACCCCTGTCCGTTTTTTACGTAATATATTATACGAGCAGACGATAGAAAGGGGGCTGAGACAGTTTGAAAACCATAGCTTTTGTGGATTATGAAAATATTTGGACTGGATTAGCCGAACGCGGATTATTTTTGAATCCGGAACAGCTGGTGTATATATTACAGCAATATGCCGATTATTTTGACAATGATCTTTCGGCTATTTATTTGTTTGCCAACTTTGACAGGGAAGAATTCCGGCATATGCAAACTGCCTTTGAAAGAACTAATGTTTTTACCAGGCATATTTATGGCAAAAGCAACTTTTCAAAGACAGATTTGCGCCATAATGCTACAGATATTGAACTTATGCTTGAGGCGCAGGAGATATTACTGACTCGACCGGCAACAGTCGATTTATTCCTTTTACTCACAGGTGATGGTGATTTTTTGTCCTTAATCCGTAAAATCCGTTCCTGGGGAAAAGAAGTTCAGGTCATTGGAGTGGAAGGCAGTATTAGTCAAACCCTGCAGCCTTATTGCTCTGACTTGAAGGTCTTTAATCAGTTGATTGCTTCTTGTTCAGAAACCGGGTATCAGGCTGGACAGGACCTGGAACAGGGAATCGGGATTATCGGCCATTTACAAACCAGATTACCTTATGTGGCCTCAACTAAAGCAAGGGCAGCCTTAAGTACACAACTTGGCCGTTCAATTTCTCAGGTCAAGGAACTTATCAAGTTGTTGCTCAAGGAGGATATGCTCTTTGAACGTGAACACCCGGATGCAAGTTTGAAGATTGGCCGGACTAAAATCTATTTGCTTAATCTTGAAAACTCCAAGGTGAAGGATGTTTTAGGTGCAATGTATGACGAAGTATATCAACGAAATCTTAAGTTGATTCGGGGAAGTTAACTTTTTCAGACACTGGATTAAACCCTGTCCGTAGGAGATAAATTCTAAGAACAAGTGTGAATAAAAATATCAAAGATTGGCAACGATACTTTTTGGGGATTGCTGGATTTTGGGCATGGAAAGGAGGAACAGGAATCCGAAAGGACCTAAGAAAGAATAATATTAAGCAAACGCTAGATAGGTAGAGAAAATTTGATTTAATTATAATTTTAGGGCTTTTAAGAGGTTTGCTTTCCCCGCGCCTCTTGAATATTATTATACCTAGATGTTAGCACTCGAGTGAGATGAGTGCTAACAACATGAATAAGTAAAATATTTTAAGGAGGGACCTTTCCACATGAATATTAAACCTCTTGCAGATCGGGTTATTATTAAAGCGATCCCGACAGAAGAAAAGACTAAAAGCGGAATTATTATGCCTGACACTGCCAAGGAAAAACCACAGGAAGGCGAAGTTGTCGCAGTTGGACCGGGAAAAGTAGACAAAGGTGAACGTATTGCCATGGATGTTAAAGTGGGAGATCGTGTAATCTATTCAAAATATGCCGGTACCGAAATCAAGCTTGATGGTGTGGAATATCTGATTCTTAAAGAGATGGATATCCTGGCGATAATTGGCTAATATCTTTCATATGAAATAAGGAGGTATAAAGGTGGCAAAACAGATTATTTTTAACGAAGAAGCCCGCCGTGCCCTGGAACGCGGCGTCAATGCTTTAGCCGATACTGTACGTATTACTTTAGGACCAAAAGGACGCAATGTTGTTCTGGATAAAAAATTTGGTTCACCATTAATTACCAATGACGGCGTGACTATTGCCCGGGAAGTGGAACTTGAAGATCCTTTCGAAAATATGGGTGCTCAATTAGTTAAAGAAGTAGCAACAAAGACTAATGACGTAGCCGGCGACGGAACTACTACAGCAACTCTTCTGGCTCAGGCAATTATCCGTGAAGGCTTGAAAAATGTTGCCGCAGGCGCAAATCCAATGGGTATCAAACGCGGGATTGAGAAAGCTGTAGCAACTGTTATTGATGAGATTCAGGCTACTGCCAAAACTATTGAGAGTAAAGAGGCCATTGCCCAGGTAGCTTCAATTTCAGCAAGCGACGAAACGATTGGTGTCCTGATCGCTGAAGCTATGGAGAAAGTTGGCAAAGACGGGGTTATTACTGTTGAAGAAGCAAAAGGAATGACTACTGATCTTGAAGTGGTTGAAGGTATGCAATTCGACCGTGGTTATCTTTCCGCTTATATGATTACGGATACAGATAAAATGGAAGCAGTACTTAGTGATGCATATATTTTAATCACTGATAAGAAAATTAGTGCGATTCAGGATATATTGCCGGTATTGGAAAAAGTAGTCCAGGCAGGACGTCAATTATTAATCATCTCTGAAGATATCGAAGGAGAAGCCTTAGCTACCTTGGTTGTCAATAAGCTCCGTGGAACCTTTACTTGTGTTGGTGTTAAGGCTCCTGGCTTTGGTGACCGTCGTAAGTCTATGCTCGAAGATATTGCAGTTCTCACCGGTGGGACAGTAATTACCGAAGATTTGGGCCTTAAACTTGAGAACACCAGCCTTGAGATGCTTGGCCGGGCCCGCCAAATTCGTGTAACTAAAGAAGAAACCACAATTGTTGAAGGATCCGGAAGCTCGGATGAAATCAAAAAACGTATTGATGGTATCAAAAAACAAATCGAAGAGACTACATCTGACTTTGATCGTGAAAAACTCCAGGAGCGTTTAGCAAAATTAGCCGGTGGGGTAGCAGTTATTCAAGTCGGTGCTGCAACCGAGACCGAAATGAAAGAGAAAAAGCTTCGCATTGAAGATGCTTTGGCTGCCACCAGGGCCGCTGTTGAAGAAGGAATTGTATCCGGCGGCGGTACTGTTCTGATTGATGCAGCAGCAGCCCTTGATAAGATTGAGTTAACCGACGACGAACAGACAGGTTTGAATATTGTGCGCCGGGCACTGGAAGAGCCTCTCCGTCAAATCGCCAATAATGCCGGTTTCGAAGGTTCAGTCATTGTGGAAAAGGTTCGTACCCAAGGCAAGGGTATTGGCTTCAATGCTTTAACTATTGTATATGAAGATATGATTGCTGCCGGTATTGTTGATCCTGCTAAAGTTGCAAGGTCTGCACTCCAAAATGCAGCTTCCATTTCTGCTATGCTTCTGACTACGGAATGTCTCGTTTCAGATATCCCATCTAAGGATGGCGGTATGCCTGGTATGCCTGGTGGCGGCATGGGTGGCATGGGCGGCATGGGTGGCATGGGCGGCATGATGTAAAAAAAAAATCCTTGTTGCTTAAGGGCTTAAGAATGAGTAACTATTGATTTGTTGACATTTTGTTGACATCGAAATTCAATTTATTATTTTAGAATTACAAAATAAGCTTTTCGGTAAGGCCTTTCATTCGTTCGCTGAACGCTGGAGAGGCCTTTTCTTTCCCGTTATTAGGATTTTTATGGAAATATTTCATACTTTTACTTGGGTGTGTACCTACATCTTTTAGACATAAAATATGCTCCCCTTAAGGCAGGCAGATTATTATTAACCTGTCTATACTTAAGGGGAGCATATCGTTGTACCGACTATTTCTTTTATCATTCCTTATCCCATTGCTGTTCCAGCATCTTCTGCTATAACCAATTTATCTCCATCTATAGCTTTAAGCACAGGCTTGTCAAAAGCATACTTTATGTCCGGTAAATCATATAAAACCCGGGTATTCTTTATTATTTTGTCGTTTGAAGCAAACCAAATCGTGGTGTAATATTTAAATAACCTTTTATTTTTACCATATTTTATCAAAATATTTTGAATATCAATTTCTTCAAATAAAAGATGTATAAAATATTTGCGAATACGATCATTCGTTAAAGATTGTTTTACGGCAGCAGCATGTATTAAAGTGGCACCAATAATCCCAACATAAAGTACTCGGTATAGGTAATCATCATTAATATAACCGGGAGTAGTAGCAGGTACTGAAATAACTTAAGCAGGCTTTTTCGGCAAAGATATTCCAAATTTTAAACATCCGTTTTCTAATTTTTTAACTTGACCCTTTAATACCTGTTGCACCCCCAGATTAAGTAACACTTTAAATTCTGAATCATTGGCTAATTCGTTATAAATTTGTGTTTGGTGGATGTTATCATATCTAAAAGTTAAGTGATCCCACAAATGGAATGCCTCACCGGCATCGAGTTTTTCGTCTGTTTCGGGAGGTATATTTGGATATAGTAATGGAGGATTAACCCATCCTTTATTCCTTTTAAACGGAACCATTTTATCCATATAACCTAAATCTAATTTAATAAGATCTATAAATTCCTTCCTGATATCGTCACTCGTTGTTGTGGTTCTAATAGCTCTTAAAAGCAATTCTATTACACCTTGAAGCCACAAGAAAATATCTTGGGCTATTAATTCATCACGGATGGCTTCAGTATTTGCACTTGTTTTGACATCTGTAACTCCAACTTCAGGACCAGGTAAATTATATTTAATACAGATTTTTTCAAGCGAATGTATTATTTTTGCCGTGCCTTTTTCAATATCATCAAGCAAATCTGCAAAATCTCTATCGTGTGCGAAATTTTGCCAAAAGTGAAGTTTTTCTGCAAATTGATATTTTGCTGCTAGTAAATCCCATGTACTATATGCTTCTTGACAGTTTAAACCATCTGAACGATTTGGTGATAAAAAAGAAGAAAGAGATAACATTTTAACTCCCCCCTTATGTATGTATAATTATAGACGAATCTTGCATTTTTCTTTATTTAGTATCTACAATTGACCATCACCCTATTCTGTTAATAAATGCAAATGGAAAACTTAGAGAGGGAGAGGCCTCTTCTTTCCTGTTTTTAGTCATGTGGGCGTAAATGTTCATGGTCGTATTTATACCTCATATTCAAACAGAACCCTGCCTCTGCCTCTGCATTTTTTACATAAATAAAAAATTGGTTTTTCCGGCTTTTTATATTTAATATTTTTATTAGCGAAATTACTCTTTATTAAAAAGTATTTTTCCCAGGATTTATTTGTAAGTTTACCGCTGCCATGACATTCTTCACAAATTTGTTCAAAAAAATCTACATCTATCAAAGTTCTTCACTCCCTGCGAAATCATATTTCTATAGCGACAAGAATACATCATAGCATATATTATGATGTATCACTCAATATCATTACGAAAAAAACCGCCAATCAAGGCGGAAGTGGAGGAGACTACGCATGGTATTTATAGAATACGCTCTATTAACTTCCATGACAACGGGGAAAAACTGTCGAAAGAACTCTATGAATAAGATATTGCCATAAACTAAAATATTAAGCCAGGTACTTGACCTGGCTTAAATATGATCTAGGACCATGAACCTTGATTATTATTTTGTTGTTTTAAACCACCGGGTTGATTAACTACAGAAGTCATGTTCCCTGATTTGAGTTGTTGTTCGGCAAACTGAATCATTCTCTTGGTCATTTCTCCGCCAACACGGCCATTTTCACGGCTGGTGCGGTCGCCGCCAAGCTGAATTCCGAATTCATTGGCGATTTCATACTTGAATTGATCTAAGCTTTGGCTTGCCCCTTGAAGTGCAGGTTCATTTGTATTTCTTTCTCCGGCCATGATTTCTACCTCCTGAAAAATATTTTTTAAACAATAATAGTATTACACATAAACTCTTTTTAAATTAAGGTAATGTTTTATTGTTATGGTATCTAAACCCAGTCTTACAAGCCTCCTTCAGATTCTCGGAATTTGGTTCCCGGTATGTTTGACTGTAATTAAGGTTTGTTATAATTATGTGATTTAGTACGGTGTTCGGCAGATAAAAATACGGAAGGATGAGCCAACCACTTGATTGAATAGGCGCATACAGTTCCATAGACGAAATTATTCCAGAGAGATGAGTAACCTGTTTTAGTGAGATGAGGACTTGCCGTATAAATTTTGAGTCTTTGACCAACGTTATATAGACCTTGCCAGGTAAACATTCCTACCATAGTTCCTTTTAGAAGAGCAAAATCAGTACCAAAAATCTTAAAGATTTGTATCATAAGGAGCCCGGCGCCGCTTCCGGAAACCAGGTGAAATATTTGACCGAGAATATAATTTTTACGTGCGTTGGTTTTAAAAGGTCTCATAAATATCGAACCGGCAATATGTCCATAGAGAATTTCGGTTTTGTGGGCTCGATATATAATGTAATTTGAGAGAGCCATTACGACAGAACCGAGGAATCCACCAATTGCTCCTAAGGCAACTGAATCTTTAATACATTTTCCTTGCTTGACTAATAAGTATAATTTATGAAATGTCTTTAATGCTTTAATCGACATTATAAAATCCTCCTATATTAAAATTTCTTAATATAAATTATGTTCTAAAAGTCAGTAAAGAAACCTGGAATTTCATGGAGTCAGCGTGATAAATAGAAGAAACCCCTGTCGCCATTTTTATGGCTGCAGGGGTTTTTGTATCTTTAAAAGTTTGTTTGTTTTTTCATCTTATATCGCATTAATATAAGTGATTTGATTATTATTTATTTGAATAACAATACCATCCCCATCATCACCGATGATGGTAATCTCTGTTCCTCCATTTTCGGTTAATTTTGCTGTTGTCTCCATAGCAAATTTAAATTCTATATCAGATATCCCATAGTAACACTTAAAATCTTCGATGTCAAACGGTTCTGCCAGAGTTCCTTGCATTTCATTCCATTCTGCTAATGTTAATGGTTTCATTTTGTTCCTCCTATAATTTTTGTGATTGATCAGGAAGTTTATCCCGAACATATTTTTGTCACAATAGTCTATTATTAATATTATACACTTCAATAAAATTGTGTCGATACCTTTACAATAGCAGAATATATAAATGCCTTTATATTAATTAAGTTTTTTACTTCAATGTTAGAAGCGGGTTTTCAATTTTTCATAGATATCTTTGTGATAGGATCGGGGGTAGGCTGCTTCGGTCTTTTCTTTTATTGGCATGCAATGAGTATAGCAGGTACCGTCCGAAAATTTGTGAATGATTTGTTCATGCTGTTCGGGTGGTATGATTGTAGCCGAGGTCTGACTGACTGCCCTGACAGCATCCTGTGCTAACTCTTCCAGTACCAGACAGCCGCATCTTCCTCCCATCAGCTTGGATACATTTTTAGCTTGTCCGCCGCTGATTACTTTCAGGCCTATAAGTTTTTTGGCCAAATCAGCTACCTCATGACAATGAGCATAAGGAACCCTAAGCATACTGGAATGGGCATCGATAATCTCCATCTTTCTTACATCAATTGTAATTGACAAGTCCATTTCATGAACTGTGTCAATGAGTTCGGCCTCAATTTTAACAATAAACCTTTCAATTTCCTTGCCGCTGATGAACTTGCTCCGGTTAAACAGTTTCAAGATTTTAGCACCTCCAAAGATTAAATCAGGTAATTATTACATGCCTTAGATATCATTGTTTTTATGTATCCAGAGATTGAATCATCATTGGTTAATAGCAAGCCTTTTATAGTATACATCATCTCATAGAGAAAATCTTAATAGGAATAATACTGGGATCGGAAGTATTATTCCAGGAAATTGTTGAATATTCAAAGTATTCTTACTAAAGTCTCTTGCATAGACCTCTGGCAGCTTTCCTTTTATTGTTTGAACTGTTAAACTTGAGTTAGTAAATAATCTATTCAGGATTAAGAAAATTTTAATGAAAGGAGGAATTTTGGGCAACTGGCTTCTGCTTGGTCAAAAAAAGTAATTCTGATTTTAGGGGGAGGACTGTATAATGGATTATAAAGAAATTCTGTGTACAGAAAAAGAAGGAACTTACCGTATCGTGCTTAACAGGCCGGAGTCGCTGAATTCATTATCTAACTTAATTATTGACGAATTGAAGAGCGCCCTGAATTATGCTGCTGACTGCAAGGGTATCAGAGTAATTGTTTTAGCCGGCGCAGGCAGAGCCTTTTCTGCCGGCGGTGATCTTGAAACTATCAAAAATTCTGATGCCCTGAGCTTACGTGATTATGTAGAAAAAATCGGCGGGATTATTAAGCTGGTGACTTCTTTGGAAAAACCGGTAATCGCTGAAGTCAGTGGAGTTGCGGTTGGATCAGGCTGTAATTTGGCTATAGCGGCAGATATAGTTATTGCAGGAGAAAAAGCTCGCTTTGGTCAGGGATTTTTACCTCTTGCTTTTGTAAATGACGGCGGCGGTACTTACCTAATGCCTCGTTTGATTGGCCTGCGCAAAGCTCAGGAAATAATCCTGACCGGAAAAATGCTCAGTGCTGAAGAAGCAGAGAAGATTGGTTTGATTACTAAAGTAGTCAGGATGGAGGAACTGGAAAATGCTGTTATGGAGATTGCCGGACAATTAGCAGCCAGTGCTCCCCGGGCCTTAGGTTTCACCAAACTGCTCTTAAACAGAAGTTTTGCGCTTGATTTAAATGAAACTTTGGCTTATGAAGCCTACATTCAGGGCATATGCAAACAAACTAATGACCATAAAGAGGGGTTGGATGCTTTTGCAAATAAACGAAGCCCCAATTTTTCTGGTAATTAAAGTTAACATATAGAAAGAGATCCCTGTCAGCAGCAGGGATCTCTTTTACGTATGACGGGCATGCCGTCAATCTGTGGTGAAAGTCCACAAGGGGCGTAGTTGCCGACGAACCCCAGAGGGACTTGCAAGTTTCACATCGCGAGGTGTGGGAGAGAAGAAGCAATAGCGAAATCGTA
>JAQVLN010000002.1 GCA_028704155.1 Desulfitobacteriaceae bacterium | reverse complement strand
GGGGGTAATTGTGCAATTCGGTGGTCAGACTCCCTTGAATATTGCAGGTGAACTGGCTGAAGCAGGAGTCAAGATTCTCGGTACTACTCCCGAAACTATCGACCTGGCCGAAGACCGCGACCGGTTCCGTAAGATAATGGAGAAACTTAATATACCCATGCCTGAATCCGATATGGCAGTCAATCTTGAGGAAGCCCTGGCAATCGCCGGCCGGATCGGCTATCCTTTAATGGTCAGGCCTTCATATGTTCTGGGAGGCCGCGGGATGAAAATTGTCCGCGATGAGAAAATGCTTAGTCAATATGTAACTTCTGCAGTGGGGGTTACCCCGGAAAGACCGATTCTTATCGACAGATTCCTGGAGAACGCAATTGAGGCCGAAGCAGACGCAATTGCTGATGGAAGCGACGCTTTTGTCCCAACAGTCATGGAGCATATTGAATTGGCCGGGATTCACTCCGGAGATTCAGCCTGTGTTATTCCACCTATCAGCATTTCGGCCCAACACATTGAAACCATTATAGAATATACCCGCAAGATTGCCCTGGAACTAAATGTAGTCGGCCTTATGAATATGCAATATGCTATCTCTGATGATAAAGTTTATGTCCTGGAAGCCAACCCCAGAGCATCACGGACCGTTCCCCTGGTCTCCAAGGTCTGTAATATCTCAATGGCCCGTATAGCCACAGAGATTATGTTAGCTGCTGAAACCGGCAAAAAAACTTCTTTCAAAAACCTAATCCGAAAAGATATTCCTTATTTCGGAGTAAAAGAGGCAGTCTTCCCCTTTAATATGTTCCAGGAAGTCGACCCGTTATTGGGACCTGAAATGCGTTCCACCGGTGAAGTTCTGGGAATAGCAGATTCATTTGGGCTGGCTTACTATAAAGCTCAGGAAGCTACCCAGTCTCCCCTGCCCACTTACGGCAGTGTCCTGATCAGTGTCAACAATCTGGATAAACCGGCATCACTGGAGATAGCCAGGGAATTTGCCAACCTGGGATTTAATATCAAAGCAACGGAAGGAACCCACAATTTCCTGAAAGAGAACAGAATCAAATCCCGGGAGGTTAAAAAATTACATCAAGGCCGTCCCAATATTGCTGATGGTATTACCAATAAGGAATTTGACCTAGTAATTAATACCCCACTCGGGAAACTAAGCCAATATGAAGACTCCTATATACGCAAGACTGCCATCAAAAATAAAGTTCCTTATATTACTACTATGGCAGCAGCTTTAGCCAGTGCCAAAGGCATCGCAGCATATATAGAAAATAATTTTGAGGAAATGAGTCTAAAATCTTTGCAGGAATATCATACAGATCTACAGAACTTGGATTAAAGATATAAAGAATTAAGCAAATAATCCTTCCCGCCATAGGCTTGATAAAACCTCCGGCGGGAAGGATTATTTAGTTAAGAATCATGAGATAAACATTAACATGCTCAGAGCCATTACCATCATCCCGATAATAAGGCCATAGATAGAAAGATGATGTTCACCATATTCCCTTGCCGTAGGAAGAAGCTTATCAAGGGATATGAATACCATAATTCCGGCAATAGCCGCAAATAATATGCCAAATACTATGTCATTAAGAATTGGCATCAAGATTATATAACCGATTATTGCTCCTGCCGGTTCGGCCAAACCGGCAAGCATTGATATCAATAACGCCCTTTTCCTGTTGCCGGTAGCACAATAGATGGGTATTGCCACAGCCATCCCTTCAGGAATGTTGTGGATAGCAATTGCTATAGCTATTGCTATCCCAAGTGATGGCTGTTGAATCGAGGCTACTAAGGTAGCCATCCCTTCAGGAAAATTGTGGATAGTAATAGCCAGGGCTGTGAACATTCCAGTCCTGACAAGCCTTGAATTACAATCGGAATCTGGGTAGTTGCTTATTTCTTCTATTTTATGTGATTCATGGGGATTTTCATAGGAAGGTATTAATTTATCTATAATTGCAATAAAGAGCATTCCGCCAAAAAAAGAGAGCACATTCACCCACGATCCGGCTATCTTTCCCATATTGCCAAGTAAAAGTTCCCTTGATTGAGTAAACAGTTCGACAAATGATACATATATCATAACCCCTGCGGAAAAACCAAGGACCACAGACAAGAGTTTGGGATTTGGTTTTCGGAAAAAAAGGATTAGCAAGCCACCAATTCCGGTACCAAATCCCGCAAAGATTGTAAGGCCTAGTGCTAACCAAACATGTAGGTAATCCACTTTCTACCACAACTTCCTAATTGTATATATCTAAAATGATAAAAATAAATGTTTAATCTTCTTCCTACAGAAATTTAACATAACTTATTAATTATAACATATTTCAATACCTTTCTTCTTTAGCATGACCTTCTTAAATAGAAAATACCCCTTGCAGATACAGCAATCCCGCAAGAGGTATTTTTTGTCCCGGGAAGGTTTAAGCCTTTCTTACAATTACTGGTTTCAGATTGATATTTTTTTCAACAGATTTATCATGAAGTTTAATGATTAATAATGAAATTATCAGGAAGATTGTTCCACCTGAAATTACAGTTGCTGTTGTATTAATCCTCATTAATCCCGAAATATAATTTCCTAAGAATCCCCCAAAAAACACCAGAATAAACGGCAAGATAAAAGTAATAAATGCTGCCAGCAGTAAACCAGCTTCCTTAGCTTCAAAAATCACTTTATCGCCAACAACAGCATTTATCTCATTCCTTGCTTCCAGATCAATTTTTTTAACTCCCTCACCCTGACAGCAATAACTACTGTTACAACTGGTATGTCCTATAGGTCTGACTAAAGCTAATTCTCCTTTTATTTCTAACACTATTCCTTCCATTTCATTATCCTTCATTTATCTCACTCCTCACAGCTATGAATGTAAAAATAGAACCTTATTGCTTCGGATCATTCAGAAGCATCATTTTTTATTGAAATGATACATCAAGTAAAATATTATTCTTTTTTTAAGAGAATAAAAGTATTTAGAAATGAACAAAAATACCTTTTGGCAAACCGATTTATTATGCTTTTCATAATAATCTTGAATAGCCTTTCTTAAGGCAGTAATACCTAAGTTTGAACAATGATATTTTATTTTAGGTAAACCATCTAAGGCCTTAATAATATCCTGTTCTGTAATTTTTAAGGCTTCTTCAAGGGTTTTACCTTTGGCAAGGACAGTTGTCATACTACTTGTCGCAATTGAAGCTGCACAACCGAAGACAAGAAATCGGATATCAGTAATCCGATTTTCTTTAACTTTAATATAAATAGTGAGGCTGTCTCCACATCTTACATCTCCGATTACTCCTTCGCCATCTGCCGAAATCATTTTTCCGGAATTTCTCGGATTGGAAAAATGGTCCATTACTTTTTCCGAATACAAAATTTAACATCTCCTGCATTTATTTATCATAGCTACTGATTTATTATATTATATCTTATTATAATATATCTTATTTGATTTTCAATGCAGATTTAATCGCGGAATCTCTTAAAACATTAAATCAAATCTTAGGAAACGGTTAATATAATGGTCAATGTTCTTTTCCTTTTCGCCATAAAAAATACCCCTTAGATCAACATATCCAAAGGGGTAAAACAGTGCGCTATATTTCAAAGCCACAACCATTCCATAATTAATCGACTATCTATTCCACAGTCACGCTCTTTGCTAAATTTCTCGGTTTATCAACATCACACCCCCTGGCAACTGATGCATAATATGCCAACAATTGCAGAGGTATCACTGACAGAATTGGTGAAAGTTCAGCGATAGTCTGAGGAATATAGATAACCTGATCTACCGATTTAGCTAAATCATCGTTTCCTTTAAAGGTAAGGCCAATTACTTTAGCATCACGCGCCTTGACTTCTTTTATATTGGACACTGTCTTTTCATAGACTTCCATCTGGGTTGCTAAGGCAATTACAGGTGTATTATCCGTTATTAAAGCCAGTGTGCCATGTTTCAATTCCCCTGCAGCATAAGCTTCAGCATGAATATAGGAAATTTCTTTTAACTTCAGCGATCCTTCCATTGAGACAGACCAATCCAGGCTGCGACCGATGAAAAATACATCATCAAC
Source organism: Desulfitobacteriaceae bacterium (assembly GCA_028704155.1). Taxonomy (GTDB): domain Bacteria; phylum Bacillota; class Desulfitobacteriia; order Desulfitobacteriales; family Desulfitobacteriaceae; genus UBA2264. The sequence continues at coordinate 50,910 of JAQVLN010000002.1, read as the reverse complement.
AACAATAAAGCTTCGCGCTAAATCCTTGATGGCACTCGATTGATTCAGGATTTCCTGGGCTTGAGCAGGAATTTCTTTGAGGGCTGAAATAATCTCACTAATTTTCTCTAATGACAGGCTGTCTCTGGCCTCGGCCAAATATAAAGCAAGCAAAACCATGCCTTCCAATTGAGTAGTATAAGCCTTCGTCGATGCTACAGCAATTTCCGGACCGGCGCAAGTATAGATCACATCATTTGCTTCACGGGCAACTGAACTTGAAACCACGTTTGTTACGGCAATTACCCTGGCACTCAGCCTTCTTGCTTCCCTCAGAGCTGCCAGGGTATCCGCAGTTTCACCGGATTGACTAATAACAACGACTAAAGTATGCTCATCAATCAAGGGGGAACGATAACGAAATTCAGAAGCGATATCAACTTCAACCGGTATCCTGGCCCAGCGTTCGATCAAAGTTTTACCAACTAATCCGGCATGCCAGGCGGTACCGCAGGCCACAATAAAAATCTTGTTAATATTGGCGACTTCTTCCGCAGTTAAAGCAACTTCTGGTAGAATTACTCCATTATGATTTAAACGTCCGGTCAGCGTGTCTTTTAAAGCCCGGGGTTGTTCAAAAATCTCTTTGAGCATAAAGTGCTCGTAACCGTCTTTTTCAGCCGCTACTGTATCCCACTTCACTTCGAAAACTTCCTTTTGAATTGGATTCCCCTGAAAATCCGTAACCCGAACTCCATCCCTGTCAATCACTGCTATCTCACCGTCAGCTAAAATATAGATTTGCCGGGTATAGTTTAAAATTGCCGGAATATCACTGGCAACAAAATACTCTCCTTCTCCCAGGCCAATTACCAAAGGACTGTCTTTACGGGCCACTACCATTTGTTCCTTATGATTTCTGCTTAGTGCTACCATGGCGAATGAACCATGAACCTTTATCAAAACCTGGCGAATAGCTTCTGCCGTATCTCCTTTGTAAAAATGTTCGACTAAATGAGGAAGCACCTCCGTATCTGTCTCCGAAACAATCTGATGACCCTGCTTGATTAACCATTCTTTTAATTCCAGGTAATTTTCAATGATTCCATTATGAACAATGGCAAAATCCCCACTGCAATCCGAATGAGGATGGGCATTAAGATCCGATGGACGTCCATGAGTCGCCCAGCGAGTATGTCCGATTCCAATTGTTGCATCTGAATAGCCATCACCCAGCTTTTCAACAAGGTTAGCCAATCTGCCTGCACTTTTATAAACCTCGATCCCCTTTTCTTCCAAAACTGCTACTCCTGCCGAATCATATCCCCGATATTCTAACTTTTTCAGCCCTTCAACCAGAACTGGAATTACTGCTTGCTTACCAATATAGCCAACAATTCCACACATATAAAAATCTCCTCTCATACACACAATAAAAAAATCGCCCGGCAGACTAATCTTGTCCGGTCGACCACATTTTAAGCACTCTTTACCAAGGAATTTAACTTAGTATGTAGACATACTTGTCCCTTGTCTTGCAGCTTGCTTTTGTCCCAGAAATTACTCCCCGGTTTTGTGACAAGCCTACGATGGCAAAACACCGAGAGGGATCCGCCGAATCTTTCGATAACCCTCTTCCTCGTCAACCATTTTTCTCCGATCTTCGATGTTCGATTTCGAATATCGCAAATGGCCCTGGCGCTTTATTAATTTGCTTAAAACTGATCAACCGTCTACAGAAATTCTACCTTTATGCTCTTAATTATATTACACTTCAACCCAAAATGTTACAAATAATTATACTCTATTTCTGATAAAATTTCCAGCTTTTTTACAAAACTCTACCTTAGTTGGGCTAATTAAACCTTTACATCTATAAAAGGAGAAGCTTTTAACCTTCTCCCCTATTTATTATCACAACACTTAATAGTCTCAATTACCTTTTGAGCCAATTCTCTTAATTGAACTTCATCAGGTCCCTCAACCATAACCCGCAGCAAAGGCTCGGTCCCGGAAGGACGTACTAAAATCCGGCCATTGTCACCCAAAATACTTTTAACTTCTGCAACTTTGTCCAGAACTTCACTATCGGCCATGATCTTATTCTTATCAGTAACTTTCGTATTAATAAGTACTTGCGGTAACCGCTTCATCTGGGCTGCTAAAATCGACAGGGTTTGATTTTGATCTTTAACTACGGTTAGTAATTGTAAAGCAGTCAACAAACCATCTCCGGTAGTATTGTGATCCAATAGTATAATATGCCCGGACTGTTCCCCACCTAATTTAGCTCCGGTATTCAATAGCTCTTCCATTACATAACGGTCACCGACCTGAGTTTCATAAATTCTGATTCCTGCCTCTTTTAAGGCCAGATGAAGGCCCAAATTGCTCATCACCGTCACAACAACAGCATTGCGGGCCAGTTTACCTTTAGCTTGCATGTTTAAAGCACAGATAACCATGATGAAATCCCCGTCAACAAGTTGTCCTTTTTCGTCAACAGCAATTAAGCGGTCGGCATCTCCGTCACATGCCAAGCCCAAATCTGCCTTATGCTCCAGTACAGCCTGCTGCAAAATCCCGGGGTGGGTAGAACCGCAATTGGCATTAATATTATAGCCATCAGGATCATTAAAGAGAGGGATTACTTCAATGCCAAGTTCCTTGAAGACAAGCGGACCTACCGAGAAAGCCGCCCCGTTTGCACAGTCCAAAACTACTTTCAGACCACTAAGGTCTCCACAGGTATTCTTCAAAAAGTTTATATAACGACGCTCGGCATCAGTAACCCTGATTACCCTGCCGACCTCTTTTCCAACTACAATCTTCCAGGGCTTGTCATTATCCAGAACTATCTTTTCTATCTCTTCTTCCAAAGAATCGGGCAATTTATGACCGTTCATAGAGAAAAATTTAATTCCATTATCCCCAAAAGGATTATGCGATGCAGAAATAACAACTCCGGCGTTAGCTGTCAACTGGCGGGTCAATAAGGCTATTCCAGGGGTTGGCAATACTCCTACCTGCAAAACATCAGCCCCCACCGAACATATCCCGGCAATTAATGCAGCCTCCAACATATCCCCCGAAATCCTGGTGTCTTTACCGATGACAATACGTGGATGGGGATGTTCCTTGCTTAACACATAAGCACCGGCCTGTCCCAAACGAAATGCTAAATCAGGGGGCAATTCCTGGTTAGCAATTCCGCGTACTCCATCAGTACCAAACAATCGGCCCAAATTATTCGACTCCTCTCACTCTCGAAATTCCCATTTAATTAATTACTCTCTAATATTTGTTCCAAGGCAGCCAATGATAATGTGATAATATCCATGCTGCTGTCTAACTAAGTCGTACGGGGCTTTAAATTTAAATTAACCTGTGGAACCGATACGATTTCCACCCCAGGCGGAAGCTGCCAGTAAACTTTGCAGTTAGGATAATTACCTGCCGTTAAACCTGTTGCGTCGATCCATAGTTGTAGTTGCTCTGCTGTAAGGAAATTAAGGACCTCAGATGTACCCTGCACACTAACATCAACAGACGGAAGGGCAGGGTCAACATCCAGGCCGGTTGAGATATTTTTAACAAAAATAACAACTTCGCTGATGGTCTTCTGGTTTAAACCGGAACCGATTTGGGCCAAAACCGTAAGCTTAGTCCCTGTTGCCACGGAAACCCCCTTTGGTAAAGACAGCATATCCGCTGTTACCGGAAAAGCCCTATCTTCCTGAAGATCGGTAATATCCACCGGTTCAATTAAAATAAACTCAATATCTTGCAAAGACTCTGCAGGCCCCCAGATTTGAATGCTGCCAGGCACTGCAGACAGTGAACGTAAAACCCTGTCCTTAGCCGGGGTACCGGTACTTGTCACTTGCAGAGGTATCTTTTTACTGGCCAAGCCCGCTGGCTGCATAGGCACAATTACCTCGACATTATTAGGAGAAGCCAGTATGATATCCACTGAAGGGTCAGGCCCATAAACCGGCTTTCCTGCTTTATCCCGAAATAATACCGGACGATTAATTTGCATGGTTTCAGTTACGCCTGCTACACTCAATTCGATAGTTGCTTTTTCCAGGAGACTTAGTAGGGTTGAAGGCCCGCGTACATTAACTGCCGAAGGTTTAACAATTGGATCACCAGCGCTAAATCCGTCTCCGGGACTGCCGGAAATGTTAACTGCCACAGGTACAACCTTTTCCTCAACAAGGTCAAGTTTTATAGAAACATTGGCCGGTTGTATTTTCGAAACCTCTATCCCAGTTGATAAAATATCCATTTCAACCCGATAGTTATGTTCCCCGACAGTTCCACCTGAGAGATCAACATAAGCTGATAAATCTTTAACATTTAAGGCCGTATTACCCCGTAAATATACCTTTATTGAAGGCAGTTTTGACATTACAACCAAATCGCGGGACAAGCCTTTTGTTACCAACTGCATAGTAATTGGCTGACCTTCACTTGAGGAACCATAGATTCCCTGATAACTGACCCAAAGCCAGAAAAGCAAACCAAAGAACACTGAAGCTATTTTATATCCAAGATTCCGCTTGAAAATATGGCCTAAATTCCTAAGTACACCCATTACTTACCACCTCCAAACGGAATAGTAATAGGGGAACTTGAATTTCCCTGTAATTCGCTCATCAATAACTCCCGCAACATTTTATCATCAAGAAAACGAGCTAACTTTCCGTTTATTGCTACTGAAATAGCCCCGGTTTCTTCTGAAACAACAATAACCACGGCATCGGAAACCTCACTTAAACCTATTGCTGCCCTATGCCTGGTACCTAGTTCCGTTTCAATATTCATGCTTTCTGAAAGCGGCAAAAAACAACCTGCAGCCGCTACCCTGTCTCCGCGCAAAATAACCGCACCATCGTGTAAAGGAGTATTGGGTATAAAGATGTTAACTAAAAACTCAGAAGAAACTACCCCGTCAATTTTAATACCCGTTTCTATGTAATCCTGAATTCCTGTTTCTCGCTCGAGAACAATCAAGGCTCCAATTCGATTCTTGGACAAGACCTGAGTACAACGTACCAGTTCCTCAATCAATAGCAGAAAAGCTTCCGAGCCCATGGTCAAGGGATGTATTTTAAAGAATCGGCCTCTCCCCAATTGTTCCAAAGCCCGGCGTAATTCCGGCTGAAAAATTACAGGGATGGCTACAAATAACATTTTCCAAACCTGCTCAAGCAACCAACTGATCGTATTCAGCTGTAAATAACGGGAAAAATAAGAAGCTACAAGAAGAACGAAAAGACCTTTTAAGAGTTGGACTGCCCTTGTGCCTTTAATAAGCATAAGTAATTGATAGAACACAATTGCAACTACAGCAATGTCAAGTGCACTGCGCCAATCAAAATATCGAATTTGGAGTAAAAACTCTGACACGGCTGTCGTCCTCTCTTAATTTTTAACCCTGTATACTTGGTATACTTGTATAAAAGGTAATCATTCTAAAATTCTACATATGAATCGAAAAAACCTTGCATAAAAAGAACTTTTTATTTACTCTCCGCCTTTTTTCCCAAATTACATTAAAAAGTTACATACTTGGAAAAAACCGTTGAGAAGTTTAGGGAGGAATAAATCATGGAAATTAAAGATTGGCAACAGCAAGTTGATCAGTGGATATCACAATTTGAAGAAGGTTATTGGCAGCCTGGTTCCATGATGCTCAGATTAACTGAGGAAGTGGGAGAACTTGCTCGCGAAATCAATCATCATTATGGTCAAAAACCCAAAAAACCAACTGAACCTGAGGGAGATCTTGCTTTAGAAATGGCTGATATCCTGTTTGTGATCATCTGCATGGCTAATTCCCTGGGAATTAACCTGGAAGACGCTTTCTCCCGCATGATGGAAAAATATCGCAAGCGCGACTATGGACGCTGGACAAAAATCAAATCATGATTACACCTCTTACTTTAATATTATCCATATAATTATACCCTCTTTTGGTAATATAGAAAACAATCCTCATAACAAAGCAAGTGAACAAAAAATAAGGGGACGGTTAATAATTTGTATCCGTCCCTTAATCATCTTATAGAGCATAATGATTTAATAAATTGCTGTCTGCAATTCAATTGACAGACAGCAATTTATTGATTAGTGGAAACTTAATGTTAAAAGTTGTTCCATTTGAACCCGTTTTAACATCTATTTTACCTTTATGCCTGGATACAATCTGATAACAAACTGATAATCCCAACCCTGTCCCGTTTTCCTTTGTTGTAAGAAATGGCTTGCCCAGATGTTCATAAACCATCTGTGGAAGCCCACAGCCCTCATCTATTACAGTTAGAATAACTTCATTATTTTGAACAAAGGTACTTATTGTCAGACTGCCTCCTGCCGTCATCGCCTCCAGGCCATTCCGGACAAGATTTAACAGTAATTGTTTAATCTCCTCTATATTCAGTTGCAAAACCGGGACCGGGTTAAGATTTAAAACAACCTCCTTTTCGCCTTTGAGTGCCTCGGCCTTAATTAAAGGATAGATAAAATCGACAATCTCATTTAAACTAACGTTCTCTGTATTTGTATCCTTTATGCTTGACATCGAGAGAAAGCTGGTAATGATACTGTTTGCGCGATCAAGTTCACTAATCATTAACTGAAAATACTCAATTTCTTCAAGATATTTTGGTTTATTACTAAACATCTGCAAAAATCCTTTTACAACTGTCAAAGGATTACGAACCTCGTGACTGACGGCAGCAGCCATTTGACCAAGCAGATCAAGCCGGTCCAGACGGCCAAACTCTTTCCTGTAATGCTTTAATTCGGTTATATCCATAATCACTGCCAAAAGGTATTCAGCATTATTAACCTTGATAAAATCGGTTGAAAATATCCCTGTCCGAACTTCACCTGACTTAGTCCTGAAACACATTTCCTCATTTTTTAGTTTACCCTTGTGCAAAAACATTGTTGCCAATCTCCGGGCATTATTCTCAGGTAAAAGATTATTTTCGATTGCAGTTTTACCTATTATTTCACTGCTCGTATAGCCGGTCAGCAGTTCAAACGTCCTGTTTACCTTAATTAGTTTTCCGGTTTTGAAATCTTCCAATATCATTAAAAGCGGACTCTTCTCAAACATAGTCGAAAAAAGTTCTTGTGATAAAGGTACAGATACTTCTCCAAACCCAGTTTCCTCAGCCCTCATAAAACTCCCCCACTCATTTAATGAAAACGTTATACTATATTTTCTCGGTTAAGGTAATAATTTCCTCCTAAACAACATGCCTAAATTCTTCATTAATCCTTCTTTTTTCAATTGCATATTTCCCTTTTATTTAAGCTTCTACATACAATAAATATATAATCAAAATTCTTGGCTAATACATATTCCCGGGAGGAAATTATGCCCACAATTATTTATCCGCCCTCTATTCTCTCCAAAGACTGTAACCCTGTGAAACTTTATGAATATTATGCTACAGGTCTGCCAGTCACAGCCACACCTTTACCAGAACTGATCTCTGTTCCAAAGATATATTTGGAAAATGATCCAACGCGTTTTTCCCTGTGCCTTAAATAAATCATTAAGAAAGGAGACTTATGGAAAAGTGGCCGGATAGCCTTCGCCCAAATAAATGACTGGTCAGAACATACCCAACAAATATGCGAGCAAATTGAAATAGCCATAAAATTCCTATAGTAACAAACTCTTGCCCCTATGAATAAAATGATAAAAATATAGTCCATAAACTCTTGTTATCTCATAAATAAGGAGGGGAATAGCAACATGTCATTCGAAACCCACGCCTGGGTTAGTCTTAATAACTCTGTCGCAATCTACAATGTTTATAGCGATGAGTTAATTGCTACCATTCCTGTGGGTGTTTCTCCTTTGTTCCCAAAATGCATACTTGATGGTTCCAAGGTCTATGTCCCTAACTACAGCAGTAATACTGTCTCAGTCATATGTACAAACAAAAACCAGGTCATTGCTACCATACCGGTAGGTATAGCTCCTACAGCAGTAAGAATTGACCCCACAAGTATAACCGCTTATGTCACTAACTCAGGAAGTGGTACTGTCTCAGTAATTAATATCCCAACAGATACGGTAGTAGCAATAATTACGGTTGGAAATGGTCCTGAAGATGCTGCAGTCGCCAGAGATGGCAGCCGTGTTTACGTTAGCAACAGCCTTGATAATACCGTCTCAGTTATTAATCCGGCCACTAATTCAGTTATTTCTACAATTCCTGTAGAAACATCACCTCATGGTTTAGTAACAAGCCTTGATAATACCAAACTATATGTTATTAATCGCGGCAGCAATAATGTTTCGGTAATCAATATTGCCACAAACGAAATCCTGACAACTATTGGCGTCGGTACCAGCCCGGTAAGGATTACGGCCAACCCTGTGAATCCTTTCCTCTATGTAAGCAACAGCGCTTCAAACGATGTCAGCGTTATCTCTGTGGTAACCAATACTGTAACAGCAACTTTGCCGGTTGGCCAGAATCCTCTGGGTCTGGATGTTACCGGTGACGGCACCCAAGTATGGGTAGCAAATCAGGGGGATAGTTCAATGAGCATTATGAATACTTCAACTAACACTGTTTCTGCAACGATTCCGACTACCTCGGCACCCACCGGTGTTACCGTAGGCAAAGCTGGTTCAACCTTACAGTCTGATGCCCCAGTTAATCTGACTGACCCCTACAATGACGAAACCGAACGCGTTTGTATAATCGTTGAAAAAGTATATGCCAGCTGCCAGCAAAGAGAATGCTTCCCAACCTTCCCGGTTGAGCTTCCTTGCGGTCACGGACCATTTACTTTTGTCAGTATGGCCTTTGCCAATGGCATAATCTTACCAGATTCTATTGCAATTACTCCCATTCCTTCCCGGCCAAACTTCTCTAGAGTACAGTTTACCATTCAAATCTCCTATACTTTGACCGTGATGGATTCCCGTGGACATGTAGAGGTCCTAACTGGTAAATTACCCGATATTTTAAAGGACATCGTTCTTTACTTCCCGCCAACCAGATCGGAATTTGATCTTAATTTGCGGGTTGAAACCAGAAGTGAAGTTTTAGTTGATCCGATCCTGACAAATACAACAATCCAAATGGCGATCGGCAGCTTTGTCATTACGAAGGTTACCGGCTTAGTCCAGTTGATGGTCCCAGCCTTCGGCTTCTGCCCGGAACCGCCGCTTTGCGAGGAATTCCAAACCCACGAATTAAATCCCTGCCTGACATTTGTGGACACCACACTGACACCTTTCCCCAGTGACTTCTTCCCACCACAGTTAGAAGCAACTAATGACAATTAACTCAGCCGATGAACGACTTAACGGGCTGTCAAACGACAGCCCGTTATCCTGGAAAGGGTGTGATTAAATGGCTATTCTTAATAAAACGGTTTATTTGCCACACCAACTTATTTGCTATGAAGACACCCGATATTTTTTGCAAATAAATTCATTAGGCTGTGTTCTTTATAATGAACATTCCTCAGTTCCACTCTATCAATTACATGAACCACTGCTTCTGGTTCAAGGTGTGGCAGCAAGTACTCAACAAATACATCTGGTAATGATTAAAGCCAATGGAGAACTATGTTATACCCTAATTAACGGCAGTGAACAAGTGCAAACCACCACATTGGCCAAGCTTGATGTGCGTTCAACCCGCTATAATCGCCTGCTGCTTTTCCCATTGGGCAAAACGGTACATATTTTCTATGCCTATGCCCATCAGGCTATTCCCGATTTATGGCATATTGAACACAGATTTTGGAACGGGAAAAATTGGCACAGTGTTAATCTTGGAGAAATAGTCTACCCCCGCAAACCATTATATGATGTTGTTCTGGACAGAAAAGGAAACCTTCATCTTATAATGTTAACTTATCAAGCCCGGCAAACACTAATTTTAAGCAATCGTTTCAATGGCACTTTTTATCTCTGGGGCAATACTTCCCAAGCCTTTCAGACAGTACAGGAAGTTTCAGAGATGACTTCAATAATAACGCCTGATAATGTCCACCACATTTTCTGGCTTGCTAAAACCGTTAACTCCAAGTTTGAACTTGGTTGGGCCTATCGAAATGATATACAGGAATTTACCGGCAACTGGCTTAAACCACCGGCAGCTATCCAGACACTAAATGGACCGCTAAAGGGTTTAGGAGCGGTCGAAGTTAATGGCAGCCTCTGGCTCCTTGTAAATGCCGAAGTTGAAACCCTGCTTCTCTATAAAGGGGAAAGCTGGAAGCAAGTTGTCAATAATACCCCAACCCATTGCCATCTGCATTATCTAAGGAGAAATAATTTAAGCTTATACAACACCTATTGGCTGGAAGACAGCCGTGATTCCAGAATACCTGCTTTTTATCAATATTTGGGCCTGAATTTCAGTGCCCGAACAGAACCATCACCGAACCAATCCGGAGTTCCGGAGACTGGTATAACGCCGGAGCCTAAGGCAATTGCACAAGTCGAAAAAAATTTACAACCTGAGAAAAGTACACAAGCCAAGGCAATTCCCAATATTGATGACTATCCCGATGATCTTATCCCGCCTGTCCCTGTTATCTCCGATACAATAACTCCAGGTTGCCTGGCAACCAAGATTGATCAGCCGGTTTTTGCATCACTAAAAGTTCCTACGCATAAATCTGAGCCCGATCTTGAAAATATACTTTCAGACAAGGCAAAGGATCTGAACCAAGCCCTCGTTCCGTTAATTATCAGTTTGCTCGAACCTTATTTGGAAACCAGAATTGAGGAGATTGTCTCTGCTATTCAACAGGCAAAAGAAGCGGAAAAAGCTGAAGAACAAAAAGGGCGAAAGAAAGGATTTTGGGCAAGATGGTTCAAATAACTAACACAACCAATTTCGGTCAAATTTTATCCTCATATCCTCAACTCAATAAAACGCTCCAAAAATTCGGTATTCCTTTTTCCGGTTGCGGATCAAAGGTTTTACTTAATATGACCATTGAACAAGTCGCTGAGCGCTATCATGTAAACACTGCTTCTCTAGTTCAATCGATCCAAATGGCAATTATCCGTACCGATTTTAATAAAAGTGATCTTTGACAAGAGCTGTTGTGTCGAATTAATCATTGACTTTTACCAAGGGCATCCTCTATGAAGATAATCTTCCAGCTAAGGCCAGATTATGTTAAATCCAAAAGGCCGGTTTCTCCTGACAAAGGAAAAACCAGCCCTTCTTCTATTGAGACAATTAATCATCTAATTCTGAAAAGTCCAGGGTTGCAAAAAGGTCGTCCAACGTCTCTGACCGCCGGATCTGTTTAACACTCCCATCCGGCCTAAGAAGCAACTCCGCCGAGCGTAATTTTCCATTATAATTAAAACCCATAGCATGTCCATGTGCTCCCGCATCATGGATAACGACAATATCACCAATATCGATTCGTGGCAAAGCACGGTCAATCGCAAATTTATCATTATTTTCGCATAATCCACCAGTTATATCATAAATATAATCACATGGCCATTCCTCCTTACCTATAACAGTTATATGGTGATAGGCCCCATACAAGGCGGGACGCATCAGGTGAGCCATACAGGCATCTAAACCAATATAATTTTTATAGATTTCTTTCTTATGCAAAACAGTAGTTACCAGATAACCATAAGGACCAAGGATCATCCGACCACTTTCAATGGTAATCTTTAAAGGACCCAAATTATTAGCCACAATTATCTTTTCATAAGCATCCTTAATACCCTCGCTGATACCTTTCAAGTTAACCGGTTCCTGCTCTGGCCGGTAAGGGATTCCAATACCGCCGCCCAAATTGACAAACTCAATTTTAATACCTAATTTCTGATAAATCTCAACTACCAGTTTAAACATCATACTGGCAGTCTCAACAAAATATCGGGGATCAAGTTCATTAGAAATAATCATCGTATGGATACCAAAACGTTCGGTACCTTTTTCACTAATAATTTTATATGCTTCTAAAATCTGCTCTTTGGTCAAACCGTATTTGGCATCGTACGGTTTACCGATAATAGCATTTCCCCCATCACGTAAACGGCCTGGATTAAAACGGAATGATATTAACTTCGGGATATCAACATATTTCTCCAGATAATCAATGTGTGTGATATCATCAAGATTAATGATGGCACCTAACTCTTTGGCTTTCTTATATTCGTGGGCAGGAGTATTATTTGACGAGAATATAATTTCCTCGCCCACAATCCCGGCCTTTTCAGCCAAGACAAGTTCTGCCATTGAACTGCAATCTGCTCCGAAACCTTCCTCACGCAAAATCTTAAGTATAAATGGGTTAGGTGTTGCTTTAACAGCAAAATATTCCTTGAATTCAGGGGCCCAATTAAAAGCTTCTATTAATTGGCGTGCATTGTTCCGGATAGCTGCTTCATCATAAATATGAAATGGTGAACCGTATTCTTCAATAATGGATTGTATCTGTTCCTTGGTAAAAGGTAAAGTCTTTTCTGCCACTATATTTTTCCCCCTGCTTCCCACGAATAATATTAATTAATCAACAAATTATTTAGAATAACCGCTAGCATTAAGTGATTATTCTTTTATTATGATATAGTTATAGATTAAAATCAAATTTAATTTTCCTATCGCATTATTTTAGTTATCACTAAAAATATTTAACTGATAACATTTTCGTTCATGCTTCCCATCCTATAGCCTTTTAAATCAAGGGCTATGTAAGTAAAGCCGATAGCTTTTAATTCAGTATATGTTTCATCCAGGATTCTTTCATTAAAAAACTTCTGTCTTTCATTATAGTCAACTTCAATCCGGGCTATTTCGCCATGATATCGTACCCTAACCTGCCTGAAGCCCAAATCCAACAAGTATTGTTCTGCTTTATCTACCATAGCCAGTCTTTCAGCTGTGATTTTCTGGCCATAAGGAAATCTTGTAGCCAAACAGGCAAAAGCCGGTTTATTCCAGGTCGGCAAGCCAATTTCCCTGGATAAGCTCCTTATATCATCCTTAGTCAAACCGGAGTCCATAAGCGGGCTGATAACCTGTAGTTCCCTGATTGCTATCATTCCCGGACGATAATCGCTGAGGTCATCAAAATTTGAACCATCGGCTATATATTGAATGCCGTTGTCCCTGGCTGCTTTCCTAATCTTTGTAAAAATTTCTTTTTTGCAGAAATAACATCTATTTACAGGATTAGCGGAAAAGCCTTCAATATTAAGTTCCGCAGGGTTAATAACTATATAGTTTATGTTCCATTTGTTTACAATGTCCATCGCTTCTCTAAACTCTCTTAGGGGATGAAGCGGCGATTTAGCGATTACCGCCAGGACCTTATCCTTTAAAACGTCCTGAGCTGCTTTCAACAGAAAAGTACTGTCAACCCCGCCTGAAAAACCAATTGCTATACTCTTCAATTTTTCCAGTCTGGTTTTTAAATCGGCAGATTTTACTTGTAATTTTATAACAGTTCAGCCTCCGATCGATTCTTTATAACGATACTCTAAATAATAGTATAAGTTTTCGCTGATTAAAAGCAAAAAGGCAACAAAACTCCCAGGAATTATTTAGGAACTTATTGACTAAATGATTAAAATAAAGTAGAATGTCATTTGTTCATAAATGCCGATGTGGCTCAGAGGTAGAGCAGCTCACTCGTAATGAGCAGGTCGTCGGTTCGATTCCGACCATCGGCTCCAGTAGTATCAAGGCCTCCGGGGATTTTCCTCGGAGGCTTTCTTTTTGAATATGTGCCTATGGTATGCAAATAGCGCAGCGCGAATTGTAAAGATAATATTTAGGGGATATAATCATGTATGAATTTGCTCCAGAACTCAAAAGTAGGTTAATCTTTTTTATGAGATTCTCAAATGAACTATGGACGTTAGAGTCGTTAAGAGATGGCTACTTATATATGAATACAATTAACTATTATTAACGAAGGTTTTTGCGTAGAGATGCATTTTGATCCTGAAAAGGATTTAATTGAGCTTGATTAAGAATGATGGGAAGCAGAAACTACCTATCGTTTTGAGCGATGGGCAGTTTCTTTTTGGAAATAATTAAGGACGAAGTCCTTTTTAATAAAGCTAGGAGGAATCCAGATATTAATACTTAGATTAACTTAAGGAACTGCCAATCGGGAAAATGACGGCATTTAACGCACTATTGGAATAGGTTACCTCCTCAATATTAGAACTTGATGCTCCAATTACCCTGAAGGTATAGGTTATAATCCCGGCCGGAGGAGTATCTACCCAGGTTAAAGCAGCAAGTCTTGTATATCTATTACCGCCGGCTGGATTATTAATTGCATCATCCCGAACGGTTACTAAAACTATATTTTCAATAGTTGGGGTATCTTGCCCTAAAAGCAGTGTTTCTCTTTCTATATGAGTAAGGTTAATAGCTTACTTGACAAAGATGATTCGGACAACACTGCCGACACAAGGATGTTTGAGTCAATAAATACCCGCAAGGCATTACCTTTTCTGTTCATTCCACATTTCCTCCCGAACCACTTCTAATTCTTTTAGAAGATCTTCTTCGGTAATGCCTTTTTCTTGTGCTTCTTTACTTAAGGAATTCTGTAAATCACGCAAAGCGATTAAGCTGGCCTTAGTGATTACAACCTTGCCATTATCTTCGATAAAGGCAACCCGATCCCCTTCGTTTAAATTTAATAACTCTCGTATGCTTTTCGGAATAGTCACTTGTCCCTTTGAACTGATCCTTGAAACCTCCATAAAATAACCACCCTTCACCATCTTTACTTCCTTACTTCCTTTACTTATAGTATACTACGATGTAAGCATCAGTACAAATACCTATTTCTCTACAGTAGGTCACCGTTTTGCCTTTATATTTTACTTCCTTCTGCTGGAGAGATGGACGATTAGTCGTATCCAAACTCGCATGGCCAAGAAGTTCAGCAACTTGGGTAATATCCGCCGCTTTCTTTCATCGACCTGAGAAATGCAGATAATAGCATCGCCAATTTGATAGCGATGGTATGCTGAAACGTATTTAATATCAATTGAACGGAGGGATTAAGCTATGCCTTTTACCATCGTCCGGCAGGACATCACAAAACTGAAAGTTGACGCCATTGTTAACGCTGCAAACACCGACCTGCAGATGGGCGGTGGGGTTTGTGGAGCCATATTTAAAGCGGCGGGAGCGCCTGAGCTTCAAGCTGCCTGTGATAAACTTGCCCCCATTAAGACAGGCGAAGCGGTTATCACGCCGGGATTCGGTCTGCCTGCTAAGTTCATTATCCACGCAGCAGGACCCGTCTATCGGCAATGGAATAAGGAGCAAAACGAGCAGCACCTCCGTGCCGCCTATACAAACTCGCTGAAAAGGGCCGTTGAAAACAATTGTGAAACCATAGCGTTTCCGCTGATTTCAAGCGGCATATACGGCTACCCTAAAGATGAGGCTCTGCAAGTTGCGACCTCAGCTATTCAAGGTTTCCTTACAGACCATGATCTTGACGTGACACTTGTGGTGTTTGACAAGTCAGCGTTCACTATCAGCTGCGAACTACTCGGAGCAGTCGAAAGCTACATTGATGAACATTACATTGAGACTCACGAAATTAGGCGAAGACAACTTCTTAATGTGGAGCGAGATGCCTTATACGAAGCTGATGAGGATGTTACTAATTACAATGAACCTATTTTTGAAGAGATGCTCGCCCCATCCGTGGGAGCGCCTGTCCCACTTGATGATTTGGTCGGAAACCTTGATGAGCCTTTCTCCCAGATGCTTCTGCGCCTGATTGAACCTAACCTTATTGAAGTGTTACCAATCACTACAGACAATTATGAACCTGCCTTTATTCAGTTTGAGGCAGTTAGTAATAAAGATTATCTTAATGAATTATCTTCTACACGAGGAAGCAACTGCACATCCGTGGATGCTTTAATTTATGGTTTGCTTAATGATGGGCGAAAAATCATTTTCCCGATTGAATGGAAGTATGTTGAAGCATATTATAATGATGATAAAGCCGCCGGAGACAAAGGAATTACACGAAAAAGAAGATACACCGAGCTGATAAACAATTCTGCACAATTAAAGTCAGAAAACCATGCTATATATTATTTTGAGCCGTTTTATCAGCTTATGCGACAAACGTTATGGGCAGAGCAAATGGTTATACATAACAACTCGGAAATTATAAGTGCAGATAAGTATTTACATATCCACGTAATCCCGGCTGACAATAATGAATTGTTAACGAGAATCTATAAATGCAGTGAAAAACCAATGGAAGATACATGGCGTTCTTGCATAAACAATCAAGGCAAATATTTGATTGTGACACCTAAACAATTGTTATCAAAGGTCCAAGGAAAGGAATATGACAAGTTTTTAGAATACCTGAACAAAAGATATTGGTAAATAATTATCGTTTCTAAAGCGACCTTCCTTCCCTTGCAAAGTAGTATCCTAAGACCATTAAATAATTCTTAGGAGGACATGGCAATGAAAAAAGAATTAACGGAGTTTATTTTTCTTGGTGCAAATATCGACGCAGTAGAAACCGCAGGACGTTTTGGGATTGCACCCGACAGAGCGATTGACTATCTCGCCGACAGCGAAGGAACACAATTAAACTATATAGTGATGGCGCAGGCAGTAGCGACATTCCGCGAGGCGGGGACTGTTGACGAGGCTTGCTTTGAGGAAATCCGTAAGGATGTGAAACGGCGGGGAGGTCGGAAATAATGCTGGGAGCGATAACAGGTGATATTGTCGGTTCAGTCTATGAGTGGCATAACATCAAAACAAAAGAATTTTCCCTGTTCCGTGACGACTGCTTTTTCACGGATGACACAGTGATGACCGTCGCTACAGCAGACGCCCTAATGAACGGTGGTAAAGCCGACGATTTCATTAATGCATATAAGAAGTGGGGGCACCTCTATCCAGACGCAGGGTACGGCGGTCGGTTTGGCAGTTGGATACACTCAGATGACCGTAAGCCTTACAACTCTTGGGGCAATGGCTCGGCGATGAGGGTTTTACCTTGTGCTGAATATGCATTTAAAAGCCTGTACCCTGGTGATCGACCTGAAAACAGTATTGTTCATGCAGGGCAACTGGCGAAAATTTCAGCAGGTGTCACCCATAATCATCCTGAAGGCATAAAGGGCGCGGAATCGACGGTTTACTGTATAATGATGGCTTATGGTTATGGATTGGAAGCCGCAAAAAAACATATCCGTAAGGATGTTCCCCTTTTGTTTGGTTATGACCTGACCGGCACCCTTGATGAAATCCGTCCGACTTACCAATTCAATGAAAGTTGTCAGGATACTGTGCCACAGGCTATTATTGCATTCCTTGAAAGTACCGACTTTGAGGATGCTATCCGAAATGCGATCTCCCTCGGAGGTGACAGCGATACGCTCGCAGCAATCACTGGAAGTATTGCGGAAGCCGCCTATGGTGTGCCTGATGAGATAAAGGAAAAGTCGTTGTCATTCCTTGACAAGCCACTGACTGAAGTTTATGAACGGTGGGCAGCCTTTATAAGGAACCGCTAAAATAAATGATGTGCAGGACTTGAACAGTTATAGACACTGACTTGTTCCCTCGAACAGACAAAAACCGTTGAACTGTTTCCTCGAACAGAAAACTTCCATAAAATCCACTATTGACCTATTCCCTCGAACGGACAGAACGGACAAACGGACAAAACGGACAATACAGACCAGACATCAGGGTGAACCTCTCGTGCCAGATTGACAGCATGCCCGTCATACACAAAAAAGCCCTCCCACCACTTAAGGTGAGGGGGCTTTTCATATAGACTCTGAACTTTATGCCCGCAGACTGGACAATAAACGGTAAGTCTTCTTCGTAACAGGGTAATTCTCGTCAATCTGGGTACCCCTACAGCTCTTTTCCCGGTTTCAATATCGCTGAATCCCGGTCAAGGTAGCTAGTTCTTTTAGCATTAAACCTTTTTGTTTGCGATAATGCCAACAGAACTGTATGTATAATAGAGAATAATTAAACACATCCTTAAACTAAAACAAAATATCAGGAGGTGATTTTGTTTGCTTAGTAATTGGATGATTTATCCGGCATTCTGTTTCCTGGTAATTACAGGAGCCTTATTACTTATTCCCAAAAATTCTTACAAGAAGTATTTTCTATATGGCTTAATGTTTGGAGGTGTTGCAGATTCTGTAATTGCCATCTTCTTAACTGCAATAGGTTTAATTAACTATAAAGACATGGGGCCATTTAGTGTTTTCGATATATTTTCCCTATGGACACCCATAACCTGGGCTTTTATTTTTATGATCTATTTTTATTTCCTACCAGTTAGAAAAGGCTTTCTGATCGCCTATATTCTAATATTCTCAGCGTTGAATTACGCAGTAGGTTTCGTTATGGAAAATTTCGGGTTATTCGAACATATCGGAATTTATAAATATCTAAGTCCTATAACTTTTATTATATGGTACTCAATTAGTGCATGGATATTTATCAAATATGAGAAGATTGAATTAATATAAAAGACAAAAAAGCCTCTGTCGGAGCAGAGGATAAAGAAAACAGCTTCTGGAGATGTTCTCAATAGCTCTTTCCAGGAACTTGATAGCGTCAATGTAAGCAAGGGGTAGATTTTCGCGCCGGCCAGCTTCAATACTCTGCCATACTGCGAGATGGTAAACTGAGAAAGGCATTTGGAATAAATTTAACCGCACTACCTTTGGCTCTTGGGACAATAGCTAATCTTATCTCCGGGCCCCTGATAGGGGTATTGATTGCAGCCCTCCTTAAAATGACAAGCAATAAATACCTCATAAAAATCTACTTTCGTTACTTCGGACCCCCACCTGACGATGGCCGACTAGGACCGGGATCCTGCATCCAATTTAAAGTTACTTGTCCGAACATACTGTTCTTCTGTCGGGTAGTAGCCTTTGGGCACTACATAGGCAAAGGCGCCAGTATTCTCTATAGAGATGGCAAGCTGGCGCAGGATGGAAGCTCTGGTACACTGATTGGCTTGAAGATGATCTTCTTCGGCAAAAGGCAGAAAGTGTGCCACATGCAGCCAAACTAATTTTTGGCTGTTCCCACTTTTTGGGGGGGTTATCCACTACATATGCCAACATTGGTTTACTTACGTTCCGTTCCAACAAGCGCCATCGGCTTCCTTCAGACCTTTTCGTCACCGAAAACGCCCTTGCTTATAGCTTGTCTTCCCCTTAGCCAGGTGACAGGTTCTCTTTCAAACCATCGGCTCGGCAACATACCTCGCAAACCAAAAATGCCCTCTCTGGCTAGGAGAGGGCTAGAAACTTAGATATAGAAAGGTTGCGTGCAGCCATTACAATATATGCCGGATAAAGCCGACATATTACAAGGATTATATACCTAATGAAAATAAATATTTTCAGATATAAATAAATTCAGCCTAAAATTAGATAGGCCGTAGTAGTAGTATACGCGGTCTTGAAATGGACTTTATTCTGCGCGGCAGTATTGCCGGTATAATTGAGAATTTTAATAAGTTATCACCTCATATTACGGCGCAGAAAGTAAATATAGCCTAAAACAATTAAGGTACTGAATAAAATAAGCCTGATTCTAAAATCACCTGAGGAACTCTGCCAAATTCCCAGATAACCAAAAAGTATAAAGACACTGGCCGAAACAATTTTCACAGCTCTCTCGGGTATCTTTTTACCTAATACAACCCCGATTGTTATCCCAATAATATTAGATATCATCATGCCTATCGTAGTCCCAATCCAAACGTGTAAAATAGATTCGAATTTTGCTGCTAAAGCTATTGCAGCTAACTGGGTCTTATCACCCATCTCAGCTATGAAAAAAGCTATTGTAACAGTCCAAAAAGGAGTATAATAAACTTTTTGGTCTTCACCTTTCAAAGTATCCCCGCGTAAAGTCCATAATCCGAAAATTATAAATGAAAAAGCTGCAATTAACTGTATCTGACTCAAAGGAATAAAGTTTGTAAGATAATCACCAAGCACTACTGCTAATAAATGGTTCAAAAGTGTGGCAACCAATACCCCAGCCAGAACAACTCTGGCTTTGTAACGCGTCGCAAATGCCATGCCTAATAACTGAGTCTTGTCACCCATTTCTGCCAATACTACAAATATTACCGAATAAACCAATGCTTCCAAAAACTATACCTCCAAAAACAGTTTTTGCTAATAATGTTAATCCAGAAAACCTATGTCCTGCCAACCTAAACAATTTAATAATAAAATTTAATAACTTGCCCACCCTGATCCCGAATAATCCTTACTTCCTTAAGCGTTATTAAAAAGCAAACAATACTTATAGCTTTTTATCAAAGGATAATACTATCACATCAATTATAATTATCCATATAATAATATTTGCCTTGTGCTATTTTTATCCGTGAAAATGCAACTTTCACATTTTTTATCCTGTTGATCTTTTCCTATACTAGCAACAATTTACGGTTAGATTTAGAAAATTTATAGGAATTTCATTTAGTTGAATTATGATTAATATCAAGAAAAATGATATACTATATAATGTTGTAATTCTAAAATTAGGAGTGTAAATAAGTGGTTATTAATACTCATAAAATTTTATCTTCCATCATTTATGACAGAGCACAGGAAAACTTAAGCTTCCAATTATTGGATTATAAATATTTCCTTTGGGGCAATGTTCGGCCCGATATTATTCCAGGGTTAGCCTTAAAATCACACTATAAAGGTGACAGTCTGAATTTTGTCATCAAAGAAATTCAAAAATTGAGCAACATTCAGCCTTCAATGTTAAAAAATAAACATGTGCGCAATAATTTTAGTATGAATATTGGAGTCATTTCTCATTTTTTATCTGATTTCTCATGTTATCCGCATTATAAAGATTGGCGTTATAAATCTTCCATGATCTTGTCACATATAAAATTTGAGAAAGGGTTAAACATTACAGCTAAAAATATCAGTATTATTCCATCCTTGTCTCTTCAACCGATAAGAGATTTTGAATCTGACAGTTTAGAATCTTTCATCGAAAATATGTTTTGTGAGCATGCTTTAAATGAGAACCATCTTAATAATCTTACCTATGCATCAAGCATCTGTACTGAAATTATTAAATCAATTATCAGCTTCATCTTTACTGAAAAACCTCAGGCTTACGCCCAGAGCGCATAATTTTTGTCCTTCCTTTTGGAAGGATATTTTATTTATAACATTAAAGGTTCAGTTTTATGTAGTAGTATAATAGCCTTAACCGGCTCCCCTGTGAGAGCCGGCTGCTTCCTGAAAATCACTTTTCTTTTTTAGTACTAAAATTATTTCAGTACTAATTTTATTCTTCAGGACAGGATTCCTTTTTTAGAGACTCCTGCTTCAAATTTTCTTTAATATCGTTGAAATCAATATGCAGAAACAATAATAATATGATAATCACGGCCAGTTGGTAAGCTATTAAACCTCCCAAAAACGATGGTGTTGCCGTAAAATTCGATGATTTACATTTACACATCTTTTCTTCCATTTTTCTGACTCCTTTTACGTGTCTTTAATGGTATTATATTCCACCTTTAATTGAATTGAAGATTGTCCATTTCTTTTTTTCTGCTTTTCTATTCAAATAACTGAAGTTTCGCACCCCAGTAATACCAAGGGCTTGTGAGTATAAGTTTGCACTACACGCTAATAATCCCGCGATTATGTCTTCAATGGTGTCAGCAAAAAACCGCGTAACCACGCGGTTCCCAGGTTCTCGATAGACGATTTTTAGTGGTCTAGCTGTCAAACCCAGGTTAAAGACGACAGGCGGATTTGATCCGCCTGTCCAAAGTCTTGAATACTTTTTACCTTATTTCACCCCAGCCCATTTCATCACCAGTACCATCGCCTCCGTCATATAAACCACTGGCCATGATATCTTCCACTTCGAATTCTATAATTTCAATTGTCGGTTTTTCTTATGTTTTTTTCATATGCTAACCCCCCTTTCCCTTAAGGCAAGCTGTTAACAGTGACCATCGTCACTGGTGTGTATTTTGTTTCCGTTCCCACTGTTGAAAAAGCTCTCACATAGAGTTGGATCTCAATGTCAGATTCCGGAATTTCGGTAACCGTGCAGGCAACGATATACGTCCCCCCCAGGCTTTCAGCCGTAACCGTTAAACCTGCCGCTGTTACAGAGGTATATACTGTAGTTGTTGCCTGCACAGCAGCATTCTCTCTGGTCGGCGTCTGCTCTGATTTCGAGAAAACAAAACCGACTTCTTTTGCATCTAAGGTGTCTATGGTGGCAATAAAGCGAATGTCATAAGTATTGCTATCATCGTTAAATCTTTTTTGGGCACCTTGATAGGTCACCAGACAACCATCCTCTTCAAAGTTGGTGGACACTATTGTAAGTTCAAAAGTTTTTGTCTGACTTGTTCCCCCGTCTTTACTGATGGTTGCTGTCAAGGTCACGGTTTCACTTGCACCGGTTGGCCTTGTGACTTCTCCGCTGTCGGTGTTTATAAATCCGCTAGGGTTGGCACTCCAAGTGATGGTTGAGCCTTCCGCTCCAGTATGCGGAAGATTGAGGTTTTCCGTCACTTTGTCCATTTCACCATTGGCCCCTTTTATGCTGTCCCAGCTGATCGCTTTGGCATCTGAAGTTATTTTTTCATCGTCTGTCAAAAGCTGCCACTGCAGGCTGGGGTAGGAAAAACCTTCGGTGATTCTCCATGTATCTACAAAGTCCCAGTCAACAAAGCTGGTTTGCGCTTTCATCTGGGCAGTGGTTAAAGGTGTTCCTTTAACCGTATCACTTTGGCCGGAGGTTTCTTGGTTATAATAGCTGTTAAGTACTGACCCTGAGCTATTGACACCGATTAGTCCTCCCGCAGAAGCTCCCCTTACCTGACCGGTTGAATAGCAATTCCTGATTTCAGTTCCGCTGTAGCCATGCCAGCCAACCAAACCGCCAACATTACTTCTGCCGGTGACGTTACCTGTGGCATAGCTGTCCTTAATGTGGCCGTCCCAGTTATCACCGGCCAGACCGCCAATGTATGCGCCATTACTACTATAGACATCGCCGGTACTGTAACAGCGATTCATTGTGCCCCGGTTATTTCCCACCAATCCGCCTACATAGTCGCCCGGGGCGGTGACCTGGACTGCGGCTCCGCAATCTTCTATAATATTGCTTAAATTATTCTCTACATCCCCAACTAAGCCCCCCGCGTGGCTTGCGCCGTCTACCGTTCCAATCACTGTACAATTGGCAAGGCGACCACCGCCCTTAAGAAATCCGACCAGAATTCCCACTTTGGTCTTTCCGGTAACTTGGGCATTTTTTATATGCACATTCTTCAGCGTTCCACCGCTAACAATGCCAAACAGACCCACATTATCCTGTCCGGATAGATTTATAACCAGATCTGTTATGCTATAACCATCACCATCGTAAACACCGGTAAATGGTTTATTGTTGTTTCCTACGGGAATCCAGTTTTCGTAGCCGGTAAGGGCGATATCCACTATCTGGATAAAGTGAACAACTTCGTTTTCGTTCATCTTGTCCCGCACAGCATCAAGGTGTTCGGGCAAAATGACTTTATACGGTTGCCCGGAGCTGCCATCACCTTCCCAGACCAACTCCCAGATGGCATATAGAGTTAAGTCATAGGACGGCATGGTTAGCGTTTCTCCGGTATAGCTTTCGCCAGTACCATCCGATTTGGTATTCCACTCCTTGATTCTCATGTGAGGTATAGAAAATTCACTATATGGAATGTCAATTACTTCATCAGGGGCTACATCTTGCGTCTGTGATTCTTCTTCTGCTCCGTTACCATCAAAGGTTAATGTGTAGAACAGTAAACTGGACTTAATTAGAAGCTCAAAATCTGTTCGTTCTATTCTGTCTTCTCCCAGACTTATGCTGGCTGTCAAAGTGACCCGTGTATCATCCGTTGCAGGTCTTGTAACCTCTCCCGTCTCGGTATTTATTAGGTCGACAGGCTCGACACTCCAAGTAATTGATACTTCATCAGCTATAGCCTGACGAAGCCTAAATTCCCCCGTTATATTATCGGGTGCATAATTATTAATCTTAATATAGTCCCAATCTGTCAACGAATGGAATGCATCAATGATTTCATCGTCGGTGAAAGAACGCCACTTGAGAATTGGATAGGTTCCATCTTCGACGATTTTCCAGGTTTCTGCAAAATCCCAGTCCCCAAAGCTTGCCTGCTTCTTCATCTGGGCAGTGGTTAAAGGTGTTCCCCTACCCTCATCACTTTGGCCGGAGGTTTCTTGGTCATAATAGCTGCCCCAGACAGTACCGCCATTATTATCAGCAATCAATCCGCCGCTAGTTCCTCCTTGGACGCTACCTCTATTGTAGCTATTCCCAATTTCGTCGCCATTACGTAGATAGCTAACTAAACCCCCTGCACGATTAGTGCAGATTACCTCACCTTCGTTATAGCTGTCGGTGATGGTAATCGAATTGTCTTGCCGAGTGAACCCTACTAAACCGCCACCGTGATCATTTGCATTTATGTTTCCCGTATTATAGTTCCCGGTAATAGTGACAGATCCGTTATCTAAAATATAAGCAACCAAGCCGCCGCCATAAATATTAGTGGTACAATTGCCGGTATTGAAGCTCTCGGTAATGGTGATGTCCCCGGTGACATTGTATCCGTTTAAGCCCCCGGCAACATTGGTTCCGTTGATTTCACCAGTTTTGCAACTATCGGAAATCAAGACATCCCCGGATTGAGTGTAACCCACCAGACCGCCGCCATAGAGTCCGTTAATGTTAGCTGTATTGTCACTGCTGCTGATCGTGAGACCATCGGTTGATGTATAACCGACCAGGCCTCCGGCATGTCTTCCATCAAGTACCTCAGCTGTATTATGACTATCTTCAATAGTTCCATTGCAAGTGCCCACCAGGCCTCCGGCTGCGCCGTTGCTTCTGTTGCTTTTTACACTACCACTGCTACTGCAGCCGGTTATGCTTCCCCCTGCTACGTTTTGCCCGACCAATCCGCCAGCATACGCTAACTGTGTATTATTCGCATTAGCGGAAATTTGCCCGCTGCTACTGCAATTACTTATGGCACCTTGATTCCTGCCAACCAGTCCGCCGGCATATGAACCTGCCTTGTTTGAAATGATGCTCACGTTCTGCAAAACCATATTCTCCAGCTTTCCGGCAGCACCCACATGCCCGAAAAGCCCCACCTCTGGAAGTGTGCTGTTATTGATGGTCAGGTTGGAGATGGTCTTGCCATCCCCGTCGTAGGTTCCCCTAAAGAGATTGTCGCTACTTCCTATGGGAGTCCAATTATCGTATCCGGTCAGGTCCATATCTTCTGTCTGAATAAAGTATACAGCGCCGCCATTTTCGTTCATTTTATCCCGCAGAGCATCGAGGTGGGCAGGCGAAACAACCCGATATGGCTGCTCACTGCTGCCATATCCTTCCCAAACCACTTCCCAAATGGCATATAAGGTCAGATTATAAGGCGGCATGGCAATAGTTTCGCCTGCTGCATAGACTGTGCCGGTACCGTCCGGCTCCGTATTCCATTCTTTAAAATCTTTATAGGTGTATGTAAAGGGATTATCAGCAACTTCAAATTCTTCGTCTGCCTCCATGTCGCCTATTTCCGGCGGCGTTCCTGCAGCGCCATTAGCATCATAGGTTACGGAGTAGGTTGCGGTACTTGACCTTATGGTCAGGACAAACTCCACCAGCTCCGGTACTGCTTCTCCACAGCTTATCGTTGCTGTCAAAGTAATATTTGTGTCTTCATCCGGCCTTGTAATCCATCCTGTTTGGACATCTATCAACTCACTAGCAGTGCTCCAAGCAATGGTCGACCCTTCTGTTCCGCTTGTCGGAAGATTAAGGTGGGTTATGACATTGTCGAGGGTACGATTCTCACCCTTTATACTGTCCCAGTCCAAAGCCCTGGCATCTATTACTGTCTTTTCTTGGTCATTCCATGGCTGCCACTGAAGGATGGGATATGTCTCACCTTCAATAATCTTCCACGTATTGTCAAAGTCCCAATTGGTATAGGATACCATCGTTTTCATTACAGTGGTAGATAATGCCGTTCCACCACCAGCATATCCCGGATTTGATGTTCCGGCGACATCCTTATCAAAGTAGATATGACTAAAACTTGCAAATGCACCATAACCAAACAATCCACCAAAATTAGATCCATTTCGCTTAATTAGCGTAGCTGCGCTATAACTGTTGGTGACTGTAGATCTATCCGTCATATGAGCAACCAGACCACCCTCCCAGGTATAGTCTGATGTGAAGATAACACTTGTTCCACCTCTATTATAACTATCGGTAACATCTACTGAATTACGGGCATATGCCACTAGGAGACTGTTGCAAAAGTAGTTTCACTGAAAGTTGATGTCCGTATTTAGTACAAATGGCATATTTATAACACTATATATCGTGGCTTTTAAGACGTGCAAAATTGATTTCTGGTGTTATGAAACAGGCTCCTAGGCCTCCTGCCATTATTCCACCTTTTATGGTACCTGTATTGAAGCTTTGGTTTATGACGGTTCTTAAGACAGAATTATTCTCATAAAAACAGTCACCAAGTAAACCACCTGCATCCCATGCTTCAACAACCCCTGTATTGTAGCTTTTGGTGATGGACACTATGCCTTGGCCGACTAGACCACCTGCTATTTTGGTGCCCCATACATTGCCTTTATTGTGACAGTTATCTATTGAGTTTTCACTACCCAAATAGCCCGCCAAGCCGCCGGCATAACACAAATTTCTGTAACTAGAACTTTCGTTTCGACAGGTTACAGACCCCTCGTTATAGCTGTTTTTAATCTCAGCGGATGCGCCCTGTTTGGTACATCCTACCAGGCCGCCGGCAGCCAGTTCCGCAGTAAGGTTGGACACATATCTACTCGCCCTTATGTTGCCGGTATTGTAGCTACCGGTGATGTGGAGAGTTCCAGACTCTTTGGTATAACCGAGCAGACCACCGGAATAAATTGTGCTGGTAACACTACCTGTATTATGGCTATCAGTGATGGAGATATGACCATCAACATTGTAGGCATTTAATCCACCTGCAACATTAGTTCCATTTATTTCACCTGTATTATAACTATTGACAATGATAAGTTCTCCGTTATCTATATAACCGGTTAAGCCACCTGCATAAAGACCACTGATATCACCGATATTGTAACTATCGCTGATTGTACCGTTATCCGCAAGACCGGCCAGACCACCGGTGAATTTACCATCGAGTACCTTAGCTATGTTATGGCTATCTTTTATAATCCCATTACATGTTCCCACAAGACCGCCGGCAGAACCGTTGCTCCTGTTGCTTTTTACGCTGCCACTACTGCTGCTGTTGGTTACAACTCCTCCAGAAATATTAAGACCAACCAGTCCCCCTACATAGGCTGTCAAAGTATTATCCGCGTTAGCAAATACGTTTCCGGCACTGCTGCAACCACTTACAGCACCATGGTTCGTACCAACCAGACCACCCACATGTGCATCTTCTTTGCTTGAATCAATGCTCACATTCTCTAAGGTAATATTCTCCAGTTTCCCGGAAGAACCTACAAAACTGAATAATCCCACATCCGTCAGAGTATTGTCATCAATGGTCAAATTGAATATGGTCTTACCATTCCCATTGTAGGTTCCCTCGAACGGATTACTGCTGTCTCCGATGGGAATCCAGTTTTCATATCCAATCAGGTCTATATCTTCTGCCTGAATAAAGTGAATATCTTCGCTATTAAGTAAATACCCTATCTCTGCTAGTTGGACAGCATTTTCAACCTGGTAAGGAGTTGCCTCGCTTCCCTCGCCTTTGAATATTCCTATTATTAATAGATTAAAATCTTTCTGTACCGACATGCCTTCCCCCAGGCTTACGGTGGCTGTCAATGTAATGGCTGTATCTCCATCCGGCATTGTAACGACACCGGTATCGGTATTTATCAGGTTAGGATGATCAGTGCTCCAGGTAATGGTTGAGCCTTGTGCACCGGTTGTCGGAAGCTCAAGGTCTTTTTCGATATTATCCTGGTCAGTATTTTCGCCTTTGATCGTATTCCAGGTGAGAGCATAAGCATCTGCAAAAATGGTTTCATCATCTGTCCAGGGCTGCCACCGCAAAGTTGGATAGGATATATCTTCGGCAATCTTCCATACCTGGGTAAAGTCCCAGCCGGCAAAGCTGGCCTGCGCTTTCATCTCGGCAGTGGTTAAGGGTATTCCCTTACCTGTATCACTTTGGTCGGAGGTGTCTTGGTCATAATAGCTGTTGGTGACAGTACCGCCTTGCCCGACTAATCCCCCTGTTGTAGTACCGCCTTCTATACTACCTGTACTGTAACTGTTAATGATTTCTCCGGCTGTATCTATAAAGCTGACCAAGCCACCCACATAATTAGTTCCGGATACAGTGCCCGTATTGTAGCTGTTAGTTATTACTCCGCTGTACATATGGCCGGCTAAACCGCCCGCTCTTTTATCACTGGTTACCGTTCCTTCATTATAACTACTATTAATGGTGACTGACCCTTGATAACAATGCCCTGTCAGACCACCAGCAATAGCGTTGTCCGTTCTTGCCAGAACAGTCCCCTGGTTACAACTATCGGTTATGGTGACCGGTCCTTGATATGTATAGCCGACTATTCCACCTACATAACATCCGCTTATAGCACCTATATTGTAACTGTTGACAACGTTGATGGAACCGGTTTGTGTACGACCGATCAGACCGCCCGCATACTCTCCATTAACGCTGGCGGCATTGTGACTATCACTGATTGTCCCATTATCTGAATGACCGGCCAGACCGCCTGCTTCTGCGTATAATTCGCTGCCTGATACATTACCACTAACGCTGCTACCGGATATTGTTCCACCGTCCAGCTGCCCAACCAAGCCGCCAATCTTCACACCCAAACCTACATTAGGATCTCTTTTGGCAGAACTGCTGTTGACGTTCTCCAGCTTGATGTCTTTCAGCGTTCCAGATGCACCGACATATCCGAATAAACCAACATAATTTGAGGTATCGTCATTGATGTTAAGATTATATATGCTTTTGCCGTTCCCGTCGTAGGTTCCTTTAAAGGGATTAGTGTTGTCTCCGATGGGAGTCCAATTATCGTATCCGCTCAGGTCTATATCTTCTGTCTGAATAAAGTGGACAGTACCTCCGTTTTCGGCCATCTTTTCACGCATTCCATCAAGATGTTCAGGTGACGATATTTGATAAGGGTTAGCCGCAGTACCAACTCCCTCCCAGGATAGCGGAACGACATCACTGGCAAAGGCACTATCCGCCCATATCCCGCCAAACAGCAAGCCGCACATAAACATAAAGCTAAGCGTGTATGAAAACGCTTTTTTTAACCTGGAAACTACTCCCCCTGGCTTTTTCAATCTATACGCCTCCTATCTTTTACATACTGCCGACAGCGACGTCAATCAGCTCAAACAACGGTATTTTCAACACCCCGTCTCCCCAGATGACCGCTTCCCTGTCAGCCTTGACATTGTTAAACACTTTTTCATCGGCAAGCTCTGCAAAGCGGGCAGTCTTCAGTTTTGAAGATAAGTCCACCGTAATGCTGCTGCCGGTGTCGAACTCCATTAATAGCCGATAATTCAGCAAAGGAATGACCGCATGAAGGTGTTCCATCAAAGCACCTCCCTCCTTTTTCATAAAGAAAACTTGGCTTGCGCCCAGCCTCTGGCGCCGGCGGAAGTCTTAGTGGCACTTAGCTTTAGAAAGTGTTATATTTTGTAGTTATACTTTCTTTTAAAAAACCCTGCCTTATCTTAATTATAAAGCAGAATTTTATTTCTCGCCCCGTCCAAAAGGATAGTTTTTTCAATAATCCAGGCAGCTTGTTCCGGCGCCCTTTTTAAAGGCGTTATTTTGCCTGTTTTAGGGACTGCGAAACTGCAGTAAGAAGTTAATTTTAGCTTTGTGTCATAAAAGCACTCCACTCCGCTTACTTATTAATAAACTGTAAATATGTGGTGATCCAAATGAAGAATAAGGATAACTGGCTTACTATGCTGGAACAATTATTCAAATCTAAACTAAAAGGCTATAAGCAACCTAAACCGCCAAATGAGATTGAAATAGTAAAACTGGAAATGCGGCGGGTCTTGGACAAGATAGAGCGGTCAAGGAACAACTTCCTGTACGCCGAAGAAGAATTCAATGATATTGCTGTGCTGGAACTTTACTGTGACGAACTGAAATATGAAATTTTATATAGAAAGCTGCTGCTTTTATACGGTCGGAAGAAAACTCATATAAATTCTGCAATCAATTCCAGGGCTCATTTAGCCTGGTTGATAAAAGATAATTGCAGTTGATTGGTTCTTTCTCCGGGTTCCAGACTTGTCTTGACTAAAAATCTTTATAGGCTTTATACTTGATTTAGTATGTACCTATAGTATAGTTTAAAGAATAATGCTAAATAATAACTCCATAATTTATTTAAGGAGGAATTGCTTTGAATGCCCAAGAAGACTTAAGAAAAGTTATAGTAGATGCACAATCTGCCCTTGACACATTTAAAGGTTATTCACATTCGAATATTGATAATGGTGCCAAACAAATATTTAAGGAGCTGGTAACAGATATGGAACATCATGTTGATCTACTTACCGGTCGCTTATCTTATATCAATCAAGGCAACGATATTAACAACCCTCTGAGTTAAATTGTTTAATATTGACTAAAATCCAATCAAGCAGAAAGAAATAAGTATCTCCGGAATCACCGGGATACTTATTTCTTTAAATATTTTTAGCAGCATTTTATTTTGCCGGTTTATCTAGTACTCCTTTAAAATAATTACCCATTTCACAGAATTCCTCTTTTCATATTTTATACTAATTTAGATTGTATTCATGCTTTAAGTTTTTTAACCTAAGAGTCAGCCTTGTAGCCAACCGT
The DNA here is from genome assembly GCA_028704155.1 of Desulfitobacteriaceae bacterium. Lineage (GTDB taxonomy): Bacteria > Bacillota > Desulfitobacteriia > Desulfitobacteriales > Desulfitobacteriaceae > UBA2264. Next base: position 19,887 of record JAQVLN010000002.1, on the reverse strand, counting down.
AATAAAATCTTCCATACCCGTTCTTTAAAACCCAACTTTTCAGGAAAAGTCTGAGTTGGTTTACGCCCGCAAATAAGGCCAAATCCGAAGTAGCCCAGATTTCTCTTCATAAAACCGGCATTTTTTTGCAGTCTTGTTAATAAACCCGGAGTGCTGGTAATTTTATTGGCCAGGTCTTTTATCAGCAGCCAATCATTTTTGAGTTCGTTCATGATTATATTAGCTTTATTCGTTAAGGCTTGTGGATTTTTAATCTCCGCATCCTGAAAGCCTGCTTCTTTTAAGACATTTAGCCATTCCTCAAAGAACAACGGGTCAGTACCTGGGCCAAAACAATCCTTCATTTGTCTTCTGAGGTTAGAAGGTAATTCATGCAGCAAGACCATTTCCAAGTCAGCAACTCTGCCCTTGGGCTTTAGTACACGATAAAATTCCCGGTACACTTTTACCTTATCTAAAAATACTGTTATAGATTCAGCAATTATCAGATCAAAAAAATCATTGGCATAAGGTAAATTATAAACATCTGCTACCTTGAACTCTGTTAAATGAGCAACTCCTTCTTGCTCCGCCCTTAAACGTGCTTTATCAATCATTTGAGAATTTATATCTATTCCAATAATCCTGCAGCCACTATTTTTAGCCAAGTAACAGGCAGTGAGCCCGCTGCCGCAGCCGGCATCAAGAATATATTCCTCAGGCTTTACTTGTAAAATATTCAAATTCTGTCTGGTCGCAGGAAAACCACCCGGATGGGAACTGCCTATACCCAGCCAGGCTATTAATTCAAAATAGTTCATTTCTTCTACTTTCTTGACTTGTTCCATCCTTTTATCACCCCGCCTACTGGTATTGTATTCCAGAAATTTATAACTGACAGTTTAAGGTTTGATTGATGTTTCTTTGTGACTCATATCATTTAGGAATCAATGGTCTTGAAATAGCGCCCTGGACTGCAAATTTGGACAGCACAATTTCCCCGGAAAATTCCAGGCTACTTATCTCTTTTTGATATAGAATAATACCTGAAAGAAGTAAGCATAGGCAGGAAAGAAGCGGATCTTAAGTTAAGCTAGGATTTTATATTTTAAGAAAGAAAGGAAAATAGTATTATGCTGTTACCGTCAAGAAATCCACTGTCCGGATTCCCTTTCTCTTTAACAACTCAATCACTGCTTTCAAGATGGAAGAATCCAAATTGCCGACAAAAATAAATTCAATTTAACACAAAAGATTGAAAAAATTCATTTCCATTATTTACATTCGCTATAAAAGAGTATTTCTGATTTATTTAGCGAACTTATAGTTTGAAAGACCTTTCGTCTTTCTCATGTAGTGGTTTCTTTTAATCCCCCAAAAGGGGATTCTTTTTACCGCTACATGAAACCGCAGAAGGTGTCCCAATTTAGAAATAGAAGATGGGACATTGCGCAATTTTTCATCCCTGGACGCAGGGATTTTTTTTATTCTTAAAAAAAGAACAGTCCAGCTTTAAACAGGACCGTTCTATTCCTCAACAAAGTAGAAAGAATAATACATAAGATTAATAAGAAACTAGCCTAAACCGTGAACATAGGGAGTTTCCTTACGTTTCGGGACTTCACGTCTGGGAACCTTGTATTTGGGAACTTCGCAACTCGGAACACTGTGAGGTAAACAAGGTACCGGACAGGGAAGTAAGTGTACACTGTGAGGTAAACAAGGTACTGGACAGGGAAGTAAGTGTACACATGGTCTTAAAGTCCTCTGGCGATAAAGTGGCCTAAATCCATACATGGGTTTTACCTCCTAATTTAATGAGTATATTTATATCTCTAAACCAGTATATGTATATCAACCCAAAAATGACCATGAATTCAGACATTTAGAACATCAGACCCAGAAAGTCAGCTCCGTATAATAAACTTGTTAATGTTACATAATACTCGAGACGCTAAAAAATATTAAGGAGGAATTACTTTGACTGTTCAATCTGATTTAGAAAAAGCAGTAGCAGCAGCTCAATCGGCTCTGGGAACTTATGAAACCTTTGCTGCTTCAACCTTGGATGATTCTGCAAAACAAATGTTCCAAGAATTATCCGGCGATATGGAACACCACATTGATATTCTTAAAGGCCGTTTAGCCTATGTGACTCAAAATAATCCAATGAATAAACCTTTAAGCTAATTAACTTTAACAGAGATTTCTAAAAATAATGTAGCTGATAATAATAAAAATACTTTGTAAACTGGGCCGGAATTTATCCTGCCCAGTTTATTTAGTTTAAACTTATATTTTACAATAACTAATCTCTGGTAATTATGAAGTTTTTATTAATTACCGAATTCATAATATCTGAAAAAAAGCCGAGTAAACTCCAAAGAATGAAGTTAGATCGAAAGATATATCAAACTAAATATTTACTTAAAAATTGGGATTTTTGAAGCCAGATAAATTTTTTTGCCCTTCTTGAATTATTTTAGATTTATGCTAAGATTGTTATGATGCTTAACCTGTGACTTGATATTAAATATTATGAGGTGAAAAAATGAGAAAAATAAATTTCACAGAAACTGTCTTAAGAGACGGTAATCAATCCTTGATTGCTACAAGAATGAAATTCGAACAGTTTGCCCCAATTCTTGAAGAAATCGATAAAGTCGGTTACAACTCTATTGAAATGTGGGGCGGAGCAACTTATGACTCCTGCATCCGGTTCCTCAATGAAGATCCCTGGGAAAGACTGAGAAGAATTAAAGCAGTTGTTAAGAATACCAAACTACAGATGCTGCTCAGAGGCCAAAACGTTCTTGGCTACAAACATTATCCTGATGAATTCGTTAGAAAATTTATCGACCATGCTATTGAAACCGGTATTGATATCGTTCGTGTTTTCGATGCTCTTAATGACCTGCAAAACATACGGGTTGCCATGGAAGAAGTTGTGAAACAAGGCGCGCACGCTCAAGGAACAATCGTTTATACAGTCAGCCCCATCCATGATATTAAAAATTATGAAGGCTTAGCTAAACAAATCGAAGAAATGGGCGCCAGCTCCATTTGTATTAAAGATATGGCTGGCCTACTCATGCCTTCAGTAGCATATGAACTCGTTAAAAACTTAAAGTCAACTGTCAAAATACCGATCCAATTACACTGCCATTGCGCTAATGGCATAGCTGAAATGGCTTATTGGGAAGCAATCAGGGCTGGTGTAGACGGAATTGACTGTGCTATTTCCGCTTTCTCCAGCGGTTCTTCTCAACCGCCTACAGAAGCTTTCAACTTTGCTTTGAAAGAAGCCGGTTATGAGACCGGTCTTGATCCAGTAAGATTAAAGGCAGTCAATGATTTCTTTAAACCACTCAAAGCAGAATTCATCTCCACCGGACTACTTGACACTTCCGTTCTTACCCCACAACCTGAAGGTCTTGTGTATCAAATTCCCGGCGGTATGCTGACCAACCTGATTTCACAGCTTAAGAATCAAAACGCTATCGACAAGCTTGATGCGGTTCTGAACGAAGTTCCCAGAGTTCGCAAAGACTTAGGATATCCTCCACTCGTAACCCCAACCAGCCAAATCGTTGGAACCCAGGCTGTTATGAACATTTTGGGCGGTGAACCATATAAGATGATCATTAAAGAAGTTATCAATTACTTCATGGGCGAATACGGCCATGTTCCCGGTCCAATCAATCCGGATGTTGCCAAGAAAGCTCTCCGCAAGAAAGTTCCCATTCCTGGCCGTTATGCCGATACCTTAGAACCTGTCTTCGACGCAACCAAGGAGCAGCTTAAAGATATCACCTCAAATGATGAAGACGTATTAACCTATTTGATGTTCCCCCAGGTTGCCGAGGAATTTATCAAAAATAAAAACAACATAGCTTAATAAGTTGGGAATTATTATCGAACAGCCCTGACCTAAATTTCAGGGCTGTTTTTTATGGGAATATATGGTTCTTGAAATTCAGCCAGATTTACCCACCCAATTATTATAGAAACTCTGCTTTCTTCCTGAATATATATAACTTAAATTAAGTAATATTCAGGGAGGAGGATAACTAATGGATGATAAGTACCGAAAACTTATTCGGACTGTTTTGGGAATATCCTTTGCAATTATCCTGATTTCCGGGATCTTCCTGGAGCTTTATACCAAGGATCAGGGAGTGATCGCCAAGGGAATCAAAGTTATCAATATTGACATTGGCAACCTGACAAGGGAAGAAGCCACTGCTAAAATTCTTCCCGAAGTTTCCGCCCTTTTGAAACTACCACTAACCCTTCAGGTAGGAAAAAATACTGTCCTGCTCCCTTTAGACCAAATTGGCTTAACTATTGCTGCCGAGGCAACTATCGAGCAGGCCTATAAACTCGGCAAAGACGGTAATCTCATTCAGAAAGCAATTGCCAAGACACAAGCAGCCTTTGGGGGAATAAATCTAATCCCCAATAATAAGTGGGATGAACACAAACTAACGAATATACTGAAAGAGAATCTTTCATCCTATGAACAAGCTGCCATAGATGCCGCTTATCTGATCTCCAAGGATAATCAAATTTCCATTCAGCCTGAGAAAAAAGGCCGGGCTCTCGATTGGGAAGGTTTAATTGCTCAAATTAAAGTTTTAAATGTTTTGGCGCTCGATCCGCTGACGATAGCTTTTAAAGAAGTCTTTCCCACAAATAGTACGGTTCAGCTTGAAAAATACAAACTAACCGGATTGTTAGCACGCTATTCTACTACTTATAACTCCTCCCAGGTTAACCGTGTCAATAATATCAGGTTAGCAGCTCAAAGATTAAACGGTAAATTAGTCAAACCCGGGGAAACCTTCTCATTTAATGAAACCGTTGGTCCCCGCAACTCTGTAGCCGGTTACAAGGAAGCCCCTGTTATCATTAACAAAAAAATGAGCACCGATTTAGGCGGAGGTGTGTGTCAAGTTTCTTCAACCCTCTATAATGTCCTGCTTTTAGCTGATTTACCAATTATCGAAAGAACAAACCATGATTTAGCAGTAACATATGTTCCCCGGGGAAGAGATGCAACAGTAGATTATGGGAACCTGGATCTAAAGTTTCAAAACGATACTGAAAGATATCTTCTTATTAAATGCACGGCAGAACACAACTCCATCAACTTCAGTTTATATGGGCAAGTTAATGTCGAAAAGGAGGTTTTAATTTCTACCAGCACAGATCATTCAAATGTTGTCGAAACCTGGCGAACAGTAATGATTAACGGAAAACTTGATAAAAGAGAGCAAATCAGTTCGAGTCATTATCTAAACTGATATCGTCATTCCGGAAAATTTCCTTATTATTAATCTTAAAAATTCCTACCTGATAATGATACTTTTTCATTTAGGATTGGGTATAATGGAGAATAGAGTATAAACCAGTACTAGAAGGGAAAGATGTTTCTTGACATTACATATACATTTCGTTGGGGTAAAAGGTTCGGGCATGTGTGCATTGGCGCAAGTAAGTGCTAAAATTGAGGGTGCCATAGTAACAGGTTCTGATGTAGAAGATCGTTTTTTTACAGACGCAATCCTGGAACGGGCTCAGATTCCTGTTCTTCCTTTTTCGCCCAAAAACGTTGAAAATGCTGATTTGGTAGTTGCCTCACCGGCCTATAACGACCGGCACCCGGAGATTGCCAAGGCTAAAGAGCAAAATATTCCTGTTCTATCTTACCCCCAATATCTTGGCCGCTTAATGTTAAAAAAACGAGGCATAGCTGTAACCGGTACACATGGCAAAACAACTACTACAGCAATGATTGGTTTAATTTTAATGAGGGCCGGACTTGATCCGACAATAGTTGTTGGCAGCAATGTCCCCAGCCTGGGGGGCAATGCCCACTCCGGCCAGGGAGAATTTTTTTTGGCAGAATCATGTGAATACAGGCGGCATTTTCTTAATTACTCCCCACAATATTTAATTATTACCAATATAGATTTTGACCATCCTGACTATTTCCGGGATCTTCAGGATGTAATTCTGGCCTTCCAGCAAATGACCCAAAGAATTCCTCCCAGCGGATATATATTTATTTGTGCGGATGACCCCAATCGTCATGCTATCAAAAGCCAGGCCCCAATTACTACCTTTGGGCTAGCTGCTGAGGCTGATATCCGGGCAACAGATATAACCTATCACGATGAAGTGAGTACAATGAAAATCTTAATTTCCGGTAGATATGCAGGAGACTTGGTACTTAATGTTTACGGAAAACACAATATTTATAATGCCTTGGCAGCAATAGCTTTCTGTCAGGAAATAGGCATACCGATACCTGAAATCCTCAAAAGCCTAAGCTTGTATTCAGGTACCGAGCGACGGTTTGAACACCTGGGAGTCAAGGATGGAGCCCTGATTGTTGACGATTATGCCCATCATCCAACTGAAATTCGTACTACTTTAGAAGGGGCACGTCTCTCTTTCCCCAACAGGCGTATCAGGGCTATTTTTCAGCCTCATACATTCAGCCGTACAGAAAAACTTCTTAATGACTTTTCCTGCGCCTTTAAATCTGCTGACGAAGTAGTAATTGCGGATATCTTCGCCTCTGCCCGGGAAAACAATTCAAATACCATCTCTGCTTTAACCTTAGCTGAAATGATCCAAAAACAAGGAATACCGACAAGTTATATCGGAACAATAGAGGATATTAAATTTTATGTAAAACAAACTCTTGCTCCTCAGGACCTTGTCCTGACACTTGGTGCCGGAGATATTTATAAAGTAGGCCAGGACCTTATTTGTTAAATTTATATTTCATCTACCATCCCAATTGATTTAATTCCTTCCGACTGAACTCGATAGCCTTCATAACCGCTTCAGGTGCCGGTCCCCCTATAACCTGCCTGGAACGGACACATTTTTCAATTGTAAGATCTTCGAAAAGATCAGCCTCGAAAACCGGCGCTAATTCTTGATATTTCTCCAAAGGTAAATCTTCCAATCCCAGATTCCTCTTACTGCAATATAAAACGATCCGTCCCACAATTTCATGAGCATCCCGGAAAGGTACACCTTTTTTGGCCAAATAATCTGCCAAATCCGTAGCATTGGTAAATCCGCCTTTAGCGCCCAGGGCCATAATCTCAGACCTTACTTTCATCGTACACAACATCGGCTCCACGACCAATAGGGATTTCTGAACGGTATCTACAGCGTCAAATACCCGTTCCTTATCCTCCTGCATATCCTTATTATAGGCTAAAGGCAAACCTTTCATAACTGTTAAAAGAGCTATTAAGTCCCCATAAACCCTGCCGGTTTTGCCTCTGACTAACTCAGCTACATCCGGGTTTTTCTTTTGAGGCATAATACTGGAACCGGTAGAATAACCATCATCCATAACAATAAATTGAAACTCACTGCTTGACCAGAGAATTAATTCTTCACATAAGCGGCTGAGGTGCATCATTATAATCGAAACCGCAGCCAGAAATTCCAAAGCAAAATCCCGGTCACTCACACCGTCCAAACTATTCTGGGTTATGCCGTCAAAACCCAGTTCCTGGGCTACCTCTTCTCTCTGCAAGGGAAAAGTCGTCCCTGCCATAGCTCCTGAACCCAATGGAGATAAATTAAGCCGCTTCCTGGTATCTCTCAAACGCCCCAAATCCCGCAAAAACATTTGAACATATGCCATAAAATGATGAGCCAGGGTAATTGGCTGCGCTTTCTGCAGATGGGTATAACCTGGCATCCAGGTTTCCAGATGCTCCTCAGATAATTTTAGCAGAGTCCGGATTAGTTTAAGCAAAAGATCTTTTGTTACATCAATTTCTTCCCGCAAAAACAGTCTTAAATCCAAGGCAACCTGGTCATTGCGGCTGCGGGCAGTATGTAATTTCTTACCTAAATCCCCAATTTTCCCGGTTAGTAGCTTTTCTATATTCAGATGGATATCTTCTGCCCCAATTTCAAACTTAACCTGGCCTACCTGAATCTCCCTTAAAAGTTCCTGTAAAGCCCTGATAATTGTTTTGGTTTCTTTAGAGGTCAATATTCCTATGGAACCTAACATCCGGGCATGAGCAATACTGCCCTGAATATCTTGCTTATATAAACGCTGATCAAATGAAATAGAAGAATGAAAGTCCTCTACCAGTGAGTCCGTATTTTTTTCAAAACGTCCTCCCCAAAGTTTCATATTAAACCGCCTTTCATACATTATCGGATTTTCTTGTTATACAAACAACCCTTCCTTTAGAAAACTATGACTGGCGCCAAGCCTAAACTCAAGCGCCAGCCTGAGTTTATTTGGGCTGACTTCAAAAATTCCTTTTAACTATTCGTGCATATTTCAGTTACTTTTTACGCAAACCGGATTTTTCCTCCATAAGAGCCCTTACTTTTAAAGGAAGCCCGAACAGGTTAATAAATCCTTCCGCATCTTTCTGATTATAAACCCCGTCCCGTCCAAAAGTAGCAAACTCTTCATCATATAGGGAATAAAGGGATTTAGACCCTGCCAAGATGCAATTTCCTTTGTAGAGTTTTAGGCGTACAGTTCCGGTTACATTGCGTTGAGTAACATCAACAAAAGCATCCAAAGCCTGGCGAAGCGGGGAAAACCAAACCCCATTATAGACCATTTCCGCATATTTTAAAGCAACTTGTTCTTTATAATGCAAGGTAATACTATCTAATGTCAAGTGTTCCAAAGCCTGGTGGGCAGCGTATAAGATTGTTCCGCCTGGGGTTTCATAAACTCCACGGGCTTTCATCCCCACCAAACGGTTTTCCACTATGTCTGCTATCCCCACTCCGTTTTGTCCACCCAGTTGATTCAAGGTTTCCATAAGTTTATACGGCGAAAGTTGGACACCGTCTACAGTTGCAGGAATTCCCTGTTCGAAACCAACTTCTACATAGGTTGGTTTGTCGGGAGCATCTTCGGGAGCCACGCCTAACAGGAAGAGCTCACGTTGGGGTTCATTCCACGGATCTTCCAAATCAGAGCCCTCATGACTGAGATGCCAGATGTTGCGGTCCATACTATAGGACTTACTGACAGCGGCAATCTCGATACCCCGGACCCTGGCGTATTCAAGCGCTTCTTCACGGGACTTGATATTCCAGATCCTCCAAGGTGCAATAATCTGAATATGTGGATTTAAAGCCTTAATACCCAATTCAAAACGGACCTGATCGTTGCCCTTGCCGGTAGCACCGTGACAAATAGCCACAGCCCCTTCTTTTTCAGCAATTTCAACCAGCTTTTTGGCAATCAAAGGCCTTGCGAAGGAAGTACCTAACAAATATTTTCCTTCATATACTGCCCCGGCTTTAAGGGTGGGGTAGATGTAGTCTGTAATAAACTCTTCCCGTAAATCTTCAATATAAAGTTTATAAACTCCACTCTTGCGGGCCTTTTCCTCAAGCGGGTCAAGTTCCTCCCCTTGTCCCACATTAACAGCTACTGCAATAACTTCATAACCATAAGTTTCTTTAAGCCAAGCTGTAATAACCGACGAATCCAAACCACCGGAATAAGCTAAAACTACTTTTTTCAAAACGTAATCTGCCTCCATTCTTGAATAGTTGTCAAGTTTTTATTGAATCAAACAGATACCTTCAATAATTATACAAGTTCTTGACTGAAGCTTCAATTTATTCCTTCAGGAGAACCTTTTTTTATCCTGTCCAAACTTGGCTAAAGGCCCTGTCCAGAATTTCCAGGGCCTGATCGATCTCATCTTCCCTGATATTCAGCGGGGGAAGGAAACGCAAGGTTAAACCACCAACACAATTGATGAGAAGACCTTGTTGACGACAAACCCCAACGATTTCCGGCCCTAATTTAGGAACCGGCCAGCCTAAAATCAGGCCTTGTCCCCGGATCATTCCACCTGTCTGATATTTTTCGGCTAACTTTTCCAGGCCTTTGCGGAAGTAAGCAGATCTTTTCTGGACACTTTCCAGAAAGCCGGCACCAAGTATTATATCCAGGACGGTACAGCCCACTGCTGTTGCCAGGGGATTTCCGCCAAAAGTTGAAGCATGGTCACCGGGCTGAAAAGCCGCAGCTGCTTTATCGGTAGCCAGCAGAGCCCCGATAGGGATACCTCCGCCCAAAGCTTTAGCCAAAGTCATAATATCCGGGGTTACCCCATTCCATTCATGGGCAAAAAGTTTACCTGAGCGGCCCAGACCACATTGAACCTCATCATAAATTAACAAAGCACCATATTTATCACAAAGCCTGCGAGCGGCCTGCAAATATTCCTTGTCTGCGGGATAGACACCGCCTTCTCCCTGAATTGGCTCAATCAGTACTGCTGCGGTCTGATCGTCAACCCGACCTTCAAGAGCGGCTATATCATTGAGTTTAACGTAGGAAAATCCTGTTGGAAGGGGTTCATAACCCTCTTGGTACTTCTTCTGGCCAGTTGCCGTCAGGGTTGCCAGGGTCCGGCCATGAAAAGAATTTTCCAGGGTAATTATCTCGAATTTGTGATCTCCATAATGTTTCTTGGCATATTTCCGGGCCAGTTTGATTGCTCCCTCATTAGCTTCAGCTCCGCTGTTGCCGAAAAAAACTTTATCGGCAAAGGAATTTGCAACCAGGAGCTCAGCCAAAGCCACCTGGTTCGGGATCCAGTACAAATTGGACGTATGCAGCAATAACTGAGCCTGTTCCTGAATAGTCGCTATAATCTTCGGATGACCATGGCCTAAAGAGTTAACTGCCAGACCTGTTAAAAAATCCAGATACTTTTTATTATCAGCATCCCATACCCAGGAACCCTCTCCACGCACCAGCGCCATAGGCAGCCTTCCATAAGTATTCATCACAACAGCCTTACCGCGTATGATTATTTCCTCAGTTTGAACTCCTTCTAACATCCTAATCCTCCCCTACAAACATTGTTCCGATTCCGCCGTCAGTGAATAGTTCCAGCAAGATGGCATGTGGTAAACGGCCGTCAAGAATATGGACACTCCCTACTCCTTCTTCCAGAGCATCAACAGCACACTCTACTTTCGGCAGCATTCCTCCGCTTAGTATTCCCTTTTCTGTAAGAGAAGCAACTTCATTTTTCCTAATTGTAGCTATCAGGGAATCGGGATCGTCAATATTACGCAGCACACCGCTGACATCTGTTAACAAAAGTAATTTATCAGCCTGCAAGGCCCCGGCAATCCTGCCTGCAGCTGTATCAGCATTAATATTGTAGGATTCTCCTTTTTCCCCGTCAGCTACAGGAGAAATCACCGGAATATACCCTTGGTCCAATAAAGCTTCGATAATTTCAGGAGAAACTTTTTGAATTTCCCCAACATAACCTAAATCGATCTCTTCAAGTTTCCCGTCACTGATTATCATCTGCATAGGTTTTTTCACGACTCTTAATAACTGGGCATCTTTACCGGTCAAACCAACAGCTTTCCCGCCAAAACAGTTCAAGAGAGATACTATTTCGGTGTTAAGTTTTCCAACCAAAACCATCGCCGCTATCTCCATAGTTTCGGCATCAGTTACTCTTAACCCCCTGATAAACTGACTTTCCTTGCCAACCTTGCTCAACATAGCATTAATCTCCGGTCCGCCGCCATGAACAAGTACCGGCCGGATTCCCACAGAATGTAAAAGAAGGACATCAAGCATTACTAATTCTTTGAGCATCGGATCAATCATGGCATGTCCGCCGTATTTAATAACTATTGTCTTTCCGGCAAACTTTTGTATATAAGGCAGGGCCTCCACTAAAACCCTGGCCTTGTCTAAATCAGCTTGCTTTGTAATCATCTTCTAACAACCCCCAAAAATAATGGATTACGTTGTGTAGCTGCCATTGATTTTGACATAATCATAACTCAAATCACAACCCCAGGCTTTGGCAGTTTCGGCTCCTTTCTGAAGATCAATCTTAATAATAATATCTTTGGCAGCAAGGATTTCTGTTGCTCTTCGTACTGAAAAGCCGACACCCTGTCCATCCCTGGCAACAAGTAAATCTCCCAGCCAGATGGACACTGCCTTAGGGTCAAAATCCGCTCCTGAATATCCTAGGGCGGCAATAATACGTCCCCAATTGGCATCTTCCCCAAACAAAGCCGTTTTAACCAAACTCGCGCCACAAACACTTTTAGCTGCTTTACGGGCATCCTCCCTGGTCTTGGCCCCCGTGACCTGCACCTCAAGAAATTTGGTCGCACCTTCCCCGTCCCGGGCAATTTCCTGAGCTAACCAGAAACACATTGCTCTGACTGCTTCCTGAAACTTCAGAAAATCCTCTCCAAGTGGTTTAATACCCGAAGAACCGTTTGCCAGGAAAAGAACAGTGTCATTAGTACTCGTATCACCGTCAATTGTCACCATATTAAAACTATCTTCCACTGCACTCAAAAGCAGACTTTGCAATTGAGAGGCAGTCAACTGAGCATCAGTTGTCATAAACCCCAGCATTGTTCCCATATTAGGATGAATCATTCCCGATCCTTTGGCCATGGCACCTAAACGAATTGTCCCACCCTGGCACTTGATTTCCAGAGCATTTTCCTTAATCGTCAAATCAGTAGTCATAATAGCCCGTGCTGCATTATGGGCTGCCTGGATCTTTATCTCAGAACCCGGTTTGGCTTCTTGTTCAACCTCACGCTTCTGCCCGTTCAGTTCTGCTATGGCCTTCTCTATCCCCTGAAGAATTGTTGGCAGAGGCATCTCAACACCAATTACACCTGTTGAGGCCACCAGAATATTCTCGCTGGAGAGATTGAAACAATCTGCTGCTTTTTGAGTCATCGCCAAAGCAGCCTGGTCTCCTGTCTCACCTAAACAGGCATTAGCATTGCCACTGTTTATAACAATAGCCTGGGCCAACCCGTTTCGGATATGCTTTTGGGATAACAAGACCGGATGGGCTTTAACGAGGTTGCGGGTAAACACTCCCGCTGCCTGGGCCGGAACATCTGAATATATTACCGCCAGATCATATTTGTTGGCATATTTAACCCCAGCCCTAACACCATTAGCCCAAAAACCCTGCGGAGCACCGACTCCCCCCGGAATCCACTCCCAGATATGTTTGGTCTCTTTATTCAATGACATCTTCCTGTCTCCTTTATAAACACGTTATACCTATCTTAAAGCACCGCTCCCAAACCATCCGCCGAACATTGGCCGAAACACACCCATGGTTCACATGCAGAACTGCGCTGAGGTTTTGGCGTGTAGCTTTATTGACAAGTGAACAGCAAATCAAGCCGGCTTGCGAACGGGCAATATCCTTCCTTGGAATAAACTTATTACGGCCAAATTCCAGTTGACATTAAACCACGTCCCTCCGGTAAGTTGAAAAGGACATTCATGTTTTGAATTGCCTGCCCGGATGCACCTTTTACCAGATTATCAAGAGCAGCCACCATTATGGCCCGGCCGGTACGCTTATCAACCGTTAATTGTAAAAATGCCTGATTGCTGCCATAGGCGAATTTGGTTTGAGGCCAGATACCTTTTGGCAGTACATGGACAAACTGCTCATTTATATATTTATCCTGCCAGCAAGTACGCAAATCCGCTTCCTCAACCCCATCACAAACTTCAGCATAAATAGTTGCTAATATGCCCCTGGTCATCGGAATCAGGTGAGGTGTAAAATTCACTACAACCGGATGCCCTGCAGCCCGCGAAATCTCTTGTTCAATTTCCGGTGTATGCCGATGCTGAGCCACACCGTAAGCCTTAATATTTTCGTTAACCTCGGAATAGTGTGTTCCCATACTGGCCCCCCTGCCCGCACCCGAAACCCCTGATTTAGCATCGATTATGATAGAATCAGGACGCAGCATTCCTTTACGCAAGAACGGAACCAAAGAAAGCAGCGTAGCTGTCGGATAACACCCCGGATTAGCTACTATTGATTTTCCCTGGATTTCTTTCCTGTATAATTCCGGTAAACCATAAACAGCCTCTTTGATAAAATCCGGCTCCGGATGTTCGAGATTATACCATTGCTGATAAACTTCTGCCGAGACCAACCTAAAATCAGCCCCTAAATCAATAACCTTTGCCCCCACACCCAGGAATTCCCTGATTCTTCCGGCTGTAATACCATGAGGCAAAGCACAGAAGAGTACATCTAAATCGGGTAGATCCGTATCAGCAATTAAAGTCCCTGTCGACTGTTCATAAAGGTGAGGATAAATAGTTTCATAATCAGACCCTGCAACACTGGAAGACCCTAAATAAGCCAATTCTACATCCGGATGTTGCCGTAAAAGCCTGATTAATTCCTGACCGGTATAACCTGTAGCTCCCAAGATACCAACTTTCACCTTAAATCCTCCTTGTGTAAACCTTTTTATTTATCCAGGATTACTTTCCATATTGCTAAAACAATGAATATCTTATCATAAAAAGGATCAAACCAGCTATTTAAAATACTTTAGCTGGTTATAATTATACGTTATATTGCATAATTATTCTATACTTATTCCTGATAATGTTCCACCTGGCGTATCAATTCAGTATCTTCCATGCTTTCGCGCTCCTAGCGTCGGCAATCTCTGGCTTAAAACCTTTACATACCTTAATATGAAGCATTCATAAATAAAGTTTTAATAAATAGTAGTCTTTACAATCCGGGGATTTCCTGTATTTGAGCATTAATACTTCTATTTATTAAACCTACTCTGCGTATCCTGGCCGCCGCTGAAATCTCAAAATCAGCATCAGCTAACAATTGCGGCCAATCTTTTTGAATTTCTTTAAATTGCTGCGGATGCTCTATATAAAAACGTTCTCCTATTCCAAATACATCAGTCTGGTATTGTCGAGCTTTCAGCAGAGCTGCCCAGGTTTCCTCTTTAATTTGAGAAGCTATGGCTGATTCAAAAGCATCGATAGTTTCGCGATCCAGTTTTAGTTCCCTTGTCAGCATGTCTCTGCTGCCGGTTTGTTCAATGAGAGTACACTGACAGGTTATCTTTATTTTTATTGAAAGCTTTTGATCTTTCAGTTCAGTATGGATTTTCTTGCTGGCAGTCAATATATAAAAAGATACATACTTCTGCTTTTCTTCAAGCTCATCCAGCTTAGCAATAGTTAAAGTTGTATGTTTAGCCTTTCCAGTTATCCATAAAAGTCCCCGGGTTTCCGAACCATCGAACCAGCCCACTAATTGATCACCTTTAAATACTCCGCTTCCTTCCAGTTTAATTTCCTGGCTATTTTCACCCTCTCCTGCTTCACTGGAAACCACCGTTAAGCGGGCAGCAACAGGAGAGGTGCTTCGACTGGATAGGGCAATCAACATATTATTTAAATTGCTGGGATAGGCCAAAGAATTCTCCCCCCGGTATCGAAACAGGCCTTCAATAGTAAGCGAGGGTACCCCGGCTAATGAGGGAGTAGTTTCCAGGATAGTCTTGGCCTTACTCTTAGTAACTGTAATCCAAATAGTTCTCCTCAATTGAGGAAGCCGATCGAAAACGTCCAGCAGCTTTTTCACCCCTCTTTTGGCAGCCTCTTCCCCAATGATTACTGAAGTCAGTTGCCCAACAAATAAAAAATCACCAGAGATTGTATTTAATTCAGAAATAGCATCGGAAACCGTAGCTCCCTTAGCAGAAACAAGCCAAATTCTTTCCTTTGAACCACTGTCAGACGATCCCCCTCCTGCACCCGAACTTAAAGCTTCGGGACGGATTAATTGAACAGTTACTTCCAGTAAATCAGAATCCTCTATTGCATCAATAGCTATCGCTCCCACAAAACCCAGTTGATTGATTTCCCGCCTGCTCCAGCAACCGCTTAGCTGGACCACAAGCAGAAGCGACAGTACCAATAAACTGCTGCGAACAAAAAATTTATTCATGACTGCTAAACTCCTTGGGATTTAGTATCTGTTTTTATTCCCCGCCTCCTGATAATTGCCACAAGCAGTAAAAAGGCAGGCAGCAGGAATTCGTGTACGGCCGCGTAAGGTGCCCAGATCCTGTCTATATAATCGACAAACACTGGATAACTCCGATAATTAAGCGCAGCTACCCCAATATATCCTAAAATCATCGGAAAAACCAAAAATTGATACTTTTTTAAATTAAATAACTGGGCCGTACCCAAAACTGAAAAGTAAAACCAGGCCGTACTCATAGTAAAAACTGCGCCAACCCAATTCAGGATTAGTAACACCTCAATCCGCTGAATAATATCGGCAATATTAATCATTTTTACTAGCTCGATCGTCGGCATAGAGACACGGCCTCCTTCAAAAGGACCAAACACCGCCAGGCAGCCTACAGTATTTATGCCATAGACTAAACTGCAAACTATCACTGCGTAAATATACGACTTCCTTATTTTACCGGGCTTGTTTATATAAGGGGTCAACATTGCCATAGCTAAGATCATGCAGCCATGATAGGAGTTAGAGGTGCGGGCCCCCCGTATAACCGGTGCTATCCCATTGGCTAGAAAAGGCTGAAAATAATTCAGGTTCATTTCTTTACAAGCCAGGAGAACAATGAAAATCAGAGAAAAAACCGTTATCGGAATAAACCAAACATGTAATCTGCCGATTGTCTCCAGACCATTATAAACAGTATAGGCTATAAGCAGGCCGGAAACTATTAAAAATACCATCATCGGAGTTTCGGGTATCACGGCAGATACTAAAAAGGCAGCTAATTCATAGAGAATAACTGAACCGGTCCAAAAGAAAAACAAGGTAACGGCAAAGCCAAATACTTTTCCCAGGTACTTTCCCAGTATGGTTTCACTATACTGGATAATCGTCTGCCCGGGAAATTTCCGGCCAAGTTTATCCACAATAAAAACTAAAATTAATGACGGAAACGTAACAAGGACTTGGATCAGCCAGGCATCTTCCCGGGCCCAATTTATCTCAAAAGCCGGTAAAACAAAAATTCCTGTTCCCAGAGCAAATGATGAGGCTATAATTGCTGCCTGCCCTAACGAAATCCTGCCTTTCTCCGGCATCTTCCTTCCCTCCTGCCTATTCTTTGGGTTTTTGGGGCTTCAGATCAGTCTTTTCTCTCATAAAATCCTGATGTCCGGTATCAAGGGGCCGGGTTGTCATAGCCCACCACGGCGCTCTGAGAAAGACATCTTTTTGTCCCGGCCAGTTTGCAGGAGCAATGGGTGCTAAATAGGGAACACCAAAGGACCTCAGGGTAGACATATGGACAAAAAGAGCAAAGCCGGCAACAATTAAGCCGTATAAGCCTAAGGACGCCGATAGTATCATAATAGGAAACCTCAGCAAGCGGATAGCCAGGCCTAAAGAAAAACCCGGGATAGTAAATGAGGCAATTGCCGTAGTCGCAACAATAATTACCATAGCCGGCGAAACAAGCCCGGCCTTTACGGCTGCATCACCGATAACCAAAGCGCCCACGATACTTACAGATTGTCCGACAGGCCTGGGTAAGCGTAAACCCGCTTCCCGCAAAATTTCAAAAGCAACTTCCATTATCAGAGCTTCCACAAAAGCCGGAAATGGTATCCCTTGCCTGGTTGCAGAAAGAGATAAAGCCAGAGTGGAAGGTAACATCTCCTGGTGAAAGGTCAGTATAGCTACGTACATAGACGGCAAAAAAAGGGTTATGAAAAAACTTAGATACCTTAATATCCTAATACCAAGGACAAAGATATATGATTGATAATAATCTTCATTAACCTGTAAGAACTCAATAAAAGTTCCAGGAACAACAATCACATATGGAGTACCGTCAACCAGAATAGCTACTTTACCTTCTAATAAACAAGCCGCAACAGTGTCCGGCCGTTCTGTCGTCCTGACGGTAGGAAACGGGGAGTAGGGGGCATCCTGGATCAATTCTTCGATATAACCCGATTCCAGGATCCCATCAATCTTGATTCTGGAAAGGCGTTCCAGCACCTCGCTAACAAGTTGTTTATCGGCAATACCATCCAGATAGGAAATACAAACCTGAGTTTGGCTAATTTCGCCGATTGTCAGCTCCTGGAACTTTAATTTCGGGCTTCTCAGTTTTCTTCTGATCATTGACCTGTTTATCTGAAGTTTTTCGATAAAACCTTCCCGGGGGCCCCTGATCAAAGCCTCCGAGACTGGTTCTCCAACAGCCCGAAAACCTTGACTGCTGCGGGCAAAAATAACTATGGCTATTTCCAAACTGTCAATTAAAAGAACTGTATCACCTAGCAGAATGTGTTTTAATAATTGTTCGAAACTATTCTCTTCTGCAATTTCAGCATTGGAAAGGATATTCTCTTTGATCAAAGCTAAATTCAGCTGTTCTGCGCCATTCAAATCTTCACAGCGAATTTCATAAGTAAGAGACTTAAGGATATTCTCAGCAATACTGGCAGTATCAGCGAGTCCCGAAATAAAGATCAGTACAGCCCTGACTTTTTGTTTACCAATTGATAGATAACGAAAAATCACGTCCGGACTATTACCCAAAGCTTGTTGAAAGACTGACTCATTTTTCTCCAGATCTTTACTAAGCCGGGCTGAAATATCTTTTGTTCCCAGGTTGTTTTCTGTTCCCTGAATATTATCAGAACCCTGTCTGCTTTCCCTGTTGGGGGTCTGCCTTTTCCGCCTGGAAACTGCCTTGTGAATTTTTATCATATCCTTGCTCCGTCAGCGTAATTATCCTTTTGCTTAGTTTATACTTCGGTTTTATATTGTTCTAAAAAGCCCCGGATTATACGATAAATGGATTTAAGTAAAAAATAAGAAAGTTATGGCCATTATTACCGCAACTCCCCGTTTTTTTGGTTATTATTTATATTCCGCACCTATAAAAAAAAGCACAGACAGGACTGTCACTTATTTGATTCGCACCTTTAATTGCCCTGTCTTGCTCCGAAATCTCTTGATCTTACTATTCTTTGCTCATACTTACCCCTACTTTATCAAAATATTCACATAAGCCCCGGTAAATTGCCCAGGCCATTTTTTGTTGATATTGGGAGTCTTGCAACAGTTCCTCTTCTACCTGATTCGAGAGAAAGCCCAGTTCAATCGTTACAGAGGCCTGCCGGGCCTTTTTCAGGATAAATAATTCTTTATTTCCCTTAGCAACTCGTTTACCATTCACAATTTCATTTAAGGATTTCTGAATCGATTGAGCTAGTATTTTGCTTTCCGGGGAATCAGAGTAATAAAAAACCTGTGGGCCGGTTAATTTTTCATTTGGATAACTATTCACATGGATACTCAGATACAAATCAGCTTGCGAATCTAAGGCCAACTGTAGACGTTGAGCCAGATCTTCCCGTTTACGTTTCAAAAGTCCTTCTGATGTCCCAAGGTCCCGATCATCTTCCCTGACCATAATCGCTTTGCCCCCGCCTTGCTGGACATAATTTTTCAGTATTTTGGAAACAGCCAAAGTAATATCCTTTTCCAGGACTTTGGTCTTACTGACCGCGCCAGGATCTACACCTCCGTGACCGGCGTCAATAACCACTATCCTGCTTCCCATTGTCCAACTCCATATTTTCTGGTCCTTGTGACTTAGCTTCCAGAATAAGACTATGCTCAACAGAGTAAACAAAAGAAAACATATAATAATTAAATTTCGTCTTCTTCCACTTTTCAGATTCCTTATTTTCATGCCCATCCTCCTTCATATAATCCTCGCTTTACCATATGGAAGGAATATGCATAATATTCGAAATCAGTTTAACTTCTGCTGTGTATATATTAAAAACGGGTTTAACTTCCTGGTTAAGTTTGTTTTTACCTAATTATTTTGCTAATCGAGATAAGTTCTGTTCCATAATTGTTAATCGAGTAGGGAGGATTTTCTCCTCCCTCTCACACCACCTAGCATGCGGATCCGCACTAGGCGGTTCAATTCAAATAGTAATCCACACAACTAATGAGTCCTCGCTTTGCGAGGATTTCTTTTGAT
>JAQVLN010000156.1 GCA_028704155.1 Desulfitobacteriaceae bacterium | reverse complement strand
CTAGGAGCCTGTTGCAAAAGCAGCTACAAATGGCTATAAATCAAGGAATTTTGCGCAATCACGTCGAATTATTAACTAAGAGGTGATTACGCAAATGTTAGGTAAACAAGATCAGCAAACAAGCTTTTTAGATATAGAATCCTGGCTTTCGTCTCCCCTAATAAAGCCCGACAGCATATATGGCTTGATGGGCTCTTTTTCATCAAGATCGCAAATTGCTGTGCCGTCAGGTGCAATGATTTTTTCGTTTTCATAATAGTGTTCGCGCTGTTCGCCCTCTCCGGCAACATAGTGCATAATCAAATATTCGTGGGTAAAATTGAGTCTATCTGTCGCTACCACTTTTCCTATAAGCGTCTGTCCTGTTTTCATTTTAAAATTATCGTTAATTTCGATATTTCCGCTGCCTACAAAGTCAGCTTGGTAGGTTTTAATAACTTCATCATCTAATGTGACGATATACTTTATATCTTTAAAGCTGTTGTCGCCGTTGATGACAGAACCCATTGCAATATTGCCCTTCATACGGTAATCATAAGGCCCTTGTGCACTATATCCGCTTTGCCCCTCAAAACAAGGTGAAAGAGAGGAAAAGACTTTATCTCTGATATTATATACTCTAAGATAATCGTGCTCTTCAAACTGTAAAACGCCCTTATCTTCTATTATAATTGCGGGGAAAACTTCGTCCTTGATTGCAAAAGCCTTTGTTAGTACAAACTCGGTGCCTTGCCTTTCCATTAGAATTTTTTCGGCGCTGAATTTTAGGAATACCGTAGTTGTTTCAGTAAGTGTTTTTGGCTGTAATTTGAAAGTTACAGGCACTTTCAGTGTTTGCAGGTTGAACTCACCGATTTCATATCCACAGTTTGTTACAAGACTTGTATATTCTTCGAGTTTTCTATCCACATTGGAATAAATTTCACTAATATTGCTCTCTAAGCGATCTTCAGCATAAGCTATTCCGTTTTCTGTTTGTTGCACCTTTGTTTTTAGACTGTTAATTTGAAATATAAAATAAACTTGAGATACTGCAAGCATTGCAATTATGATATATAATAATTTAGTCTTTTTCATTTCATATACCCCGTCAATATTAAATAATCTGCAATTCAAATTTGCTGAACTACTTAAGCTCCTTATTAACACGAATTCATTTTCTGAACATCATCATGCCTAATAATCATATTAACATGTTGCAGTCATGTTGGTTATCAAATACTGCCCTAATGGACTTATTCTCACGAACCGATAAAGTAACGACTTTTACACAATGGGTTTCGTACCCATATGTGCTGAAAGCCTTGATATATATATCATTAAATCGGCCTGATAGTACTCTTTCTTCTTCCCTTAATTCAATTTCACTGCCGAATAGAGGCAATGTCAAACCAAGCCGGATTTTAGCTTAAATCAAAACAAACAACCAGTTGATGATAAAATCATTAAAAACTGGTTAATTGCCTTAATTTCCGGTGACGGATTTCCCTATGGGTATAATCCAGACGAGCACCAATTCCGTACAGTACAGCGGCCACATGCTTACACATGTAGGCCCAATCCGGACAGCTGCAATTAAAGCGGATTTCTTCCGGCGAGGGAAAAATCCCGTACTTCTTATCAGTAAATAAAACCTCCAGCTCCCTGGGAAATTTGCCCTCGATCAATTGTTCCAAAGAATCAATTCTATGATTGCATAGCTCGGTGACCTGTTCCCACTTCTTAGGGCTTAGACCATCAATGTTAATCTCAACCTCGTAAGGTTTAGCCCTGCTGCCTTGGGCCTTTGCCACTACCCTTCCTTTTAAGATCTTTAAATCCAAAACGGCGTTGCTGCGGACATAGCTTTTGCCCCTGGCAATTCGATTACTGTAATCCGCATAGCTTTCTAAGTTTATGTTCCAAGCCTTACCCCACCAGTTCTTCGCCAGGCTCCTTCCCTCGATCAGCACAGGTTCAATGTCCGGGTTTTTCTTCTTCAACTTATCGAGTGACTTCTTTGCTTTGGCTTTCTTTTCCGCTACCGATACATACGCCGGAAATCCATAATCGTACATCAGATACCACCACCTAACGCAAAGATTTTCAGTAGCTCTTCATTATTGTATTCTGTAAGCCACTGTTCCCCGCTGGCACTCAGCGGTTCTCCGGACAGCTTCTGTTTTTCGGCGATCATGGCATTAATCTTTTCTTCTATCGTTCCTTTCGTAACAAACTTGTGAACCAGCACCTTCTTCGTCTGACCAATACGGAAAGCGCGGTCGGTGGCTTGATTTTCAACGGCTGGATTCCACCATCTATCAAAATGAATCACATGATTAGCCCCTGTCAGATTCAGTCCGACCCCACCTGCTTTTAAAGAAAGGACCATATAAGGAATGTAATGCTCCCCATTAAACTGGGTCACCATCTCATTTCGTCTTTTCACAGGGGTTTCCCCATGCAGAACGAAACCTTCTTTGCCAAATATACCCGTTAGAAACTCTGAAATCGGTTCAGTCATTTCTTTAAACTGGGTAAAGACCAGCACGCGTTCTCTCTTCTCCTGGATCGTCTCGCATATTTCTCGAAGCTGTTCAAATTTTCCGCTTTGCTCCGGCTTAAATTCTTCCCTGCCCAGATATTGATCCGGGTGATTGCAAATCTGCTTAAACTTCATGATGCTCGCTAAAATCAGTCCTTTTCTCTGGATACCTTCCGTCTCTTGCAGCTTTTCTTCAATCTGCTTCAGCAGCTGCCGATAAAGGCTGATCTGTTTTTTGGACAGTGTGGTATAGGCATTTATTTCTAATTTGTCAGGCAGATCGGCGATGACGCTTTTATCTGTTTTTAATCTCCTCAAAATAAACGGCTGAATCATCTTACGAAGCTTGGCATAGCCCATGGCATCAGAGGCCAGCTCCTTGGTGAATTTTGTAAATTCCTTGGTTGTTCCGAGTAGTCCCTGGTTCAGAAAATCAAATAAGGACCATAAATCGCCTAATTGATTCTCAATCGGGGTTCCTGTCAGCGCAATGCGCATCTTGGCTGGAATCTGCTTGATGGCCTTGGTCTGCTTGGTTCCCGGGTTCTTGATCGCCTGGGCCTCATCCAAGATCAGATAATCCCACTGCCTGTCTTTTAGCACCTCCAAGCGCAGAGCCATCCCATAGGTCGTAATATATAAGAATTCATCTTCCCGAATCTGTATGCTTTCCTTACTCTTTAACTCGCTTTTGTGCAGGATTTGATAAGGCATTTGGGGGGGCAAACCTTTCCAGCTCCTTCTGCCAGTTTCCAATCAACGATGCAGGAAGGATGAGGAGCGCTTTCCCGCCCTGCCGAACTCTGTAATACTCCAGAAAAGCAATCATCTGAACTGTTTTTCCCAGTCCCATATCATCCGCCAAACAAGCCCCAAAGGCTAACTGGGACATGTGATAAAGCCACTGATACCCATTTTGCTGGTAAGCACGCAGTGTGGCCTGAAATGAAGGTACGATTTCTACTTTTTGTAAGGTCGCAGGTTGAATCAATGCTTCCCTCATCGTTTTTAACCATTGGCCGTTGCCGACCGCTATCTCCACTTCAGCAGAAGAAACATCTAAGAGTTTGTTCATATTTAATTCTAATCTCAATGCATCTCCCAGAGATAAGGGGTCATCTTCCGCCAGGTCTTTGACCTTTTCCAGAGCCTGGAGTACTGCTTCCAGCTTCGCTTTGTTAATCTCCACCCACTTGCCTTTATAGGAAATAAGACCCTCTGCTGAGTCCAAAAAGGTGCGTAATTCCT
>JAQVLN010000155.1 GCA_028704155.1 Desulfitobacteriaceae bacterium | reverse complement strand
TTGAGTTAATAGGGGGTTCGGAGAGAGATAATCGGGGCTTTCCCCAAAGGGAGATCGAGGATCTGGCCTCTAAATTCCCTAAGCTTTTTTATCGGGAAGGCCCTCAAAATGTGAAAAAGGTTGCTTTAACTTTTGATGATGGACCGGATTCGGTTTATACTCCGCAAATCTTGGATGTTTTACGGAAACATAAGGTAAAGGCGACGTTTTTTCTTATTGGGAACAGGGCTGCGCTTTTTCCGGATGTTGTCAAAAGGATGGTCAAAGAGGGGCATATTGTCGGGAATCATTCTATGACCCACCCTAATATTATTAAGTTGAATAAAAAGCAAACGTTGCAGGAAATTCGCGAGTGTGAGGCCGTTTTGTTTGCCCTGACCGGCTATAAACCGGCACTTTTTCGCTCTCCCTACGGTTCGCTTGATTCGAAGAAAGTCAAGGAAATAGGGCAAATGAAGGTGAAAATAATTGCTTGGAATGTTGATTCGCTCGATTGGAAAAGTCTTACGGCAGAACAGGTAAAATATAATATTTTGGAAAATGTCAGGGAAGGCAGTATTATTCTGCAACACGCCTCAGGCAGTAAAAAGGAGAATTTGACAGGTTCGGTAGCCGCTTTGGATGAAGTGATCAAGACTTTAAAGAAGGAAAAATACAAGTTTGTCACCGTCGCGGAGCTTCTGGATATACCGTATAAAAAATAAGAAAATATGCATCCAACAAAGTATTACCTAAAAGACTCCTAGTTTTCGATCCTCGAATCTCGAACAATATAGGTTGGGCTTGACAAGAAGAAAGTTTGCCGATATGATAATGCTGTATTAACTGTATTATTACTATTAACACGGAAGTGCGGGTGTGCGGGAAGGGGAATTTCCTTTGCGTTGGTCAGGACAGATATGTTAAAATAGGTATGTTCAGGAGATCTGCACAGGAAAAATAAGCAGAGAGAAAAGTATGCGTTGGGGGAGAAGGTTTATGTATATCAGCACAAGGGGTAATTTTCCGGTAGTTACGGCAGCGGAGGCGATTAAGCTGGGAATGGTGCCGGCCGGGGGGCTTTTTGTCCCGCAAAATATTCCGACCTTTGCGGAGGAAGAACTGAAGTCTTTAATTGGCAAAACTTATCAGGATGTAGCGGCACAAGTACTTACTCTTTATTTGGAGGATTATTCACAAGCAGAAATAGCTGCCTGTCTGAAGAAAGCGTACCGGGAAAATTTTGCTCATCAGGAGATTACCCCTTTGTACCGGCTTACAGACAGCACCTATCTTTTAGAACTTTGGCATGGACCTACGGCTGCTTTCAAGGACGTGGCCTTACAGTTGATGCCTCTTTTATTATCGCTGGCTTTAAGAAAGCTGCAGGTTGCCGAGGAGATGGTCATTTTGGTGGCGACCTCCGGCGATACGGGTAAAGCTGCTCTGGAAGGTTTTAAGGACGTTCCCGGTTTGAAAATAGTCTGCTTTTATCCCGATCAAGGGGTTAGTGCCATTCAGGAAAGACAGATGGTGACGACGGAAGGGCAGAATACTTATGTGGTAGGTGTACGGGGTAATTTTGATGATTGCCAGAATGAGGTTAAAGCTCTTTTTGCCGATGAAGCCTTCCGCTCTTTTTTGGCAGAAAAAGGTTTCGCCTTGTCTTCTGCTAATTCGATTAATTGGGGCCGGCTTTTGCCGCAAATCGTCTATTATGTTTATGCTTATCTTAACCTGGTGCAGAGAGGGCGCATCGTGTATGGCGAAAAGATAAACTTTGTAGTGCCGACAGGTAATTTCGGCAATATCTTGGCCGCTTGGTATGCTCGCCGGATGGGGCTGCCCATTCATAAGTTAATCTGTGCTTCTAATGAAAATAAAGTCTTAACTGATTTTTTCCGGACAGGTATTTATAAAAAGAACAGACCTTTTAAACAAACGAATAGTCCTTCGATGGATATTCTTATTTCCAGCAATCTGGAGCGTTTTCTTTTTGAGATGACGGGCAGGAATGACAAGACTATCGCCGCCTGGATGAGCGAGCTGCAGGAAAAAGGTCACTTTGCGGTAGGTCAGGAGGTACAAAAGGCGATGCAGGAAATCTTGTGGGCGGGGTTTGCTACGGAAGAAGAAACTTTAGCTGCCCTTAAAGAAACATATACAAGTAAAGGTTATACGTTAGATCCGCATACAGCGGTAGGGATGAAGGTTTATCAGCAGTATATAGCCGAAACGGGAGACGAAACGGTGACGGTTCTTGATGCTACGGCGAGTCCTTTTAAATTTACGGCCAGTGTTTTGCAAGCACTTACCGGTTCACAGTTAAGCAGCGCCGGGGATGAATTTGCTTTGCTGCGGGAGTTAAGCCGGCAGTCAGGTCTCCCTATTCATCCGGCTTTGCAAGATTTGGAGCAAAAACCAATTTTGCATCAGCGCGTGTGTAACAAAGAGGAGATCAAGAAAGAAGTAAAGGATATTTTAAACATTGTTTTTAAAATTGCCGATGACTTAGGTATGCTGCTTCTCGACCGCAAAGATTTAAAGTAGAGGGGACAAAAACTGCTTTCTTATACACAACATTCATTGATAATTTAAATAATGTTGTGTAAAATAATTAATGAAGGGGTTTAATGAAAATTGCCTAGCAGAGGATATGAAAAGCAATTAAAAAAGCCGGAAAATGATGGGGCTGTCTACAAAAAAGTAGGTATAGAAAAAACCAGTAATGAGCTTCAACAAGTCATAACCGAAAGTGCGAAGGGTAACGATTTTAGCCTATCATTGCGGGGATTTCTTGATATATTTTATTCTTATAAGGGGGATAAGAATAAAATGTATGCTTTAATTAAGCATGAACCTACGCATTATGAAAATGTACCGGATTATCAGTATGCTATTTGTGCCGCTGCTGCTCATAAGTTAGCGAATGATTATGACTTGAAGTCCCCGAATGGGTGTGGAAAGATAAATACTACATGAAAGAAATGTTCTTTGGTAATATCGGCAAAACAAGATTGCGAATATATAATATGCTTTATTCCCCGGCAGAATTCAAACATCGAGGGCTTTTTGTTGATGAGAATATCTTGATGCGGGTGTAAGGAGAATTAGTTTGAATAAACAATTTTATTTAGAAAAGGAAGAAATATGGGAAAATCTTTGGCTTGTGAATGAAGAATTAAAAAAGCGAGAGATGCAGGGCGAAATTTTAATTGCCGGTGGAGCCTCCATGTGTCTGATGTTTTCTGCCAGATCTGCCACAAAAGATATTGATGCCATTTATGAACCGAAATCTGTAATTAATGACATCGTCGCTAAAATTGCTTTAGAAAAAGAGATGCCGCAATCATGGCTCAACGATAGTATTAAAGGGTTTATGAATGAAAAGGCCTATGAAAAGAAAAAGCATTTAAAAAGTTTTTCTCATTTAAAAATTTACTCGGTAATGCCGGAATACTTGTTAGCGATGAAACTGATGGCTTCTAGGATGGATTCGGAAACTGATAAAAAAGATATTATCTTTCTGATGAAAAAATTAAGTGTAGATACCGGCGAAAAGGCAAACCAAATTATAGAGTCTGCTTTTAATCCTAAATATATTTTGCCTAAAACCAGATATGTGATTGAGGAATGTCTGGCAGAAATAGAGAATGAAATGAAAGCACAAAACTGACTTTCATGCACATAAAAGTCAGTTTTTAATTTTTTGTCGATAAAGGCAATTGTTTATTTTCTTGACAGAGAGATGTATCGGGAGATGATGAAAATTTGGAACTTTTTTCTGCTTAAATTCGTCTATAATTGGGGAAGGAGGTGT
>JAQVLN010000051.1 GCA_028704155.1 Desulfitobacteriaceae bacterium | reverse complement strand
AACCGAAAGAATTTGTAGCATTATTAACAATATATTCTTATTTAAATAACAATATTTACTATGGAGAACTTAACTCCCCGCAGCCAGACCGCGGGGAGTTAACCTGATAGTCAATTTTTAAATTATTCCAGATAATCTTTTAGCTTTTTGCTGCGACTGGGATGGCGAAGTTTCCGCAAAGCCTTGGCCTCAATTTGCCTGATTCTTTCCCTGGTAACCCCAAATTCCTGGCCGACTTCCTCAAGGGTTCTGGTCCGGCCGTCATCAAGTCCAAAACGTAACCGTAAAACTTTCTCTTCCCGGGGGGTCAGGGTTTCCAAAACTTCTTCCAATTGTTCTTTGAGTAAAATAAATGAGGCTGCATCGGCAGGGGCCAGAGCATCATCATCGGGAATAAAATCTCCCAGATGGGAATCTTCTTCTTCCCCAATCGGAGTTTCCAGGGAAACAGGTTCCTGGGCAATTTTCATTATTTCCCGGACACGTTCTACCGGAATCTCCATCACAAAGGCAATTTCTTCAGGAAGCGGCTCCCGGCCTAACTCTTGCAGCAATTGGCGTGAAACCCTGATCAGCTTGTTGATGGTTTCTACCATATGCACCGGTATCCTGATAGTTCTGGCCTGATCGGCTATCGCCCTTGTAATCGCCTGGCGAATCCACCAGGTGGCATAGGTACTAAACTTATAGCCTTTGGTATAATCAAATTTCTCCACAGCCTTGATCAGACCCAGATTTCCTTCCTGGATCAAATCTAAAAAGAGCATCCCCCGGCCAACATAACGTTTGGCAATACTTACTACAAGCCGCAGATTGGCTTCGGCCAAGCGGCGTTTGGCCGAATCATCACCAGCCTCCATCCGTTTAGCCAAGCAAATCTCCTCTTCAGCGCTAAGCAAGGAGACCCGGCCAATTTCTTTCAGATACATCCGGACAGGATCATCTATGCCTACTCCTTCCGGAATAGAGAGATCAACCCCAGGCTCTTGCTGGACTTCATCTGGCTCTTCATCCGAAGCTTTTGCCAAAACTTTCTCTTCAGTATCCCCGTTCTCAGACAGGATATCAATCCCCATCCGGCCAAGCTGTTCATAGATATCGTCGATTTGATCAGCTGTAAGCTCGACTCCCTGAAGAGCGTCCATGATCTCCCGATATGTTAAAGACCCTTTTTCCTTTCCACGCTGTATAAGGGTCCTGATACTCTCCATTTTCAATTCCTCATCGCTCACTGAACCATCTCCTGCCCGTGGTTTTATCTCAATCGCCATATTTTCACATTTCACCACGTTTCAACCGCTCCCCCATCTCCCTTAACAGCTCCATAGCTCCCATCAGATCTCCGGATTTTTCTAAACTTGTCATGCGGGTTTGTAATTCCAGCATACTTTCCTCCTCCTGAGAGGAACGTATTACACGAATACAATCCTCCAAAATTCGTTCCGGCTGTGAAAGATCAAGCTCCTCCACCAGCAAATTTGCCAATTTGCTTTGCACCTTTTCATCAAAGTTATTCTCAATTATTCCAATCTTATTCAGGTTGGACTCTTTAAGGTACCTGAAAATCTGTTGATATTCCTGGATCTGCCAAAAATCTCCGCCAAGTTGTTCTTCAACTACTGCCAAAAAAGCCAAATTATCCAAAATCAGGCGCAAAAGCATTCTTTCCGCCCGGTAAATCCCTAACGGAACAGCCGGCACCATCTCTGAATTATGATCAGGATTATTAATTTTATTATCCCTATCTTTTACATAATTATCCTGCTTTAACGGTAAATATTTATCTTCTGGCTGGTATTTTACTTTATTCCTGGCCGCATTTTTTAGTTCAGCTTGAACAGCCTCCAACGAAAGGCCCAGTTCCAGGCTTAGAAACCGCTCATATCCTTCCCTTTCTGCCGGACTCTGGATTCTGTGGATATCCGGACTAATCCGGGCCAGCAATTCAGCCTTTTCCGGGATCGTGCGAATTGATAATTCTTTCAGCAAAGTCTGGTATTTAAATTCGATATATGTTGTCGCTGCTTGCAGGGCCTTGTGAAAACTCTCTTGGCCCGAAATCCTTAAAAATTCATCCGGATCATTAGCCCCGGTCAACCTGGGGATCTCTACCCGCAGACCTGCCTCAGCCAGGATTTCGCCTGCCCGTAAAGTCGCTTTGGTCCCGGCAGCATCAGAATCATAGCAGAGGACAACACGCTGAGTATAACGCCGCAAAAGTTTAGCTTGTTCGGTGGTTAAGGCTGTCCCGAGCGAGGCAACGGTATTGGGATAACCGGCTTGCTGCAAGCTTAAAACATCCAGATAGCCTTCCACCAGAAGGGCAAAACCTTTTTCCCGAATTCCCGGATATGCTTTATTTATTCCGTAAAGATGATTTCCTTTACTATAATAAGCTGATTCCGGTGAATTTAAATATTTTGGTAAAGAATCGTCCAGCACCCGTCCTCCAAAGGCAATCGGCTGGTGTTTTTGGTTAAGGATGCTGAAAATTATGCGATTCCGGAAACGATCATAATAGCCGATCCTGCCCGAACCAGGGCTCTTGACTTCCTTTTCCAGGGCTAATCCTGCAGCTGCTAACTCAGTAAAACCGACCCCCTGTTTCTGTAAGGCAAGCAACAAACTATCCCAGCGATCCGGGGCAAAACCCAAGCGAAACGACTTAATAGTTTCCTCACTAATCCCTCTTTGAATAAAATACTTTCGCCCCGGCTCTCCTTCAGGAAGATCCATTAACACTCTATTATAATAATCTGCAGTCCATTCATAAATTTGCTGCCAACGCCGGCGCTGTTTTTGCTTTGCAGTTTGAGTG
This sequence comes from Desulfitobacteriaceae bacterium, assembly GCA_028704155.1. Classification (GTDB taxonomy): domain Bacteria; phylum Bacillota; class Desulfitobacteriia; order Desulfitobacteriales; family Desulfitobacteriaceae; genus UBA2264. The sequence continues at coordinate 12,429 of JAQVLN010000051.1, read as the reverse complement.
CGGGATAGCTCCTGTTCCGGCAGTTCAATGCCATATTTGTGGGCTAAATATTCAATTGTCTCCGGAAAGGTCCAGTTTTCCTGCTTCATCAGGAAGGAAAAAAGATTGCCGCCAACATTGCAGCCAAAACAATAAAACATTTGTTTAGCCGGTGTAACCGTAAAACTCGGAGTTTTTTCTTCGTGAAAGGGGCAAAGTCCCAGATAGTTCTTGCCCTTACGCTGCAAACCGACATATTCTGAGATTACTTCGACAATATCACTCTGGAAATTAATGTCTTCAATAACCTGTTCCGGGATTCGCTTATTCACAATAATAAAACCTCATCCTGCCATATTTCAAGAAATCTATCATCCCTATTTCTTATTTAAAATCTTCGTCAAAATTGCCTGAAATCCTTTTTCCTTACAAATATGAAGAACAGAGGTTTTGGTTGCTATCAACTTATTCTCCTTTGGAAAGGTTAAATCCTTCCTGTCTTCGACAAAATTATTTCCTTTAAACCTGAACAGCATGTAAAAAGCTGATATAATTTAAGCAGGAGGGTTTAATTTGGGCTTAGATAATTATCTTTTAGCAGTAAGAAAATTAAATAATATGGGTCGTTGGTCTACAGAATTTATGCATTTAAGAACAACCGTGAGTGAACACTCCTTTTTTGTTGCTCAAATCGGTCAAATGCTGGCCCTGATCGAGGAAGAAAACGGCCAACAGCTTAATTGGGAAAAACTCTTCAAAAAACTCCTTAATCATGACGTAGTGGAGGCTATTACAGGGGATATTATCAGCACAGTAAAACATCAGAATCAGCAAATGGGGGATCTGGTTTCCTTACTTGAAAAAGAGGTTGTGGAAGAAAATCTGCTGGACAGGATGGAAGAACCCTATAAGAGTGTTTACCGGGAATTGCTTTTTGATGGTAAGGACCATAGTTTGGAAGGAAAGATCCTTCAAGCTGCCGATAACATTGATGCTTTAATGGAGTGTATCGGAGAAATAAAACTGCAGAATTTTGATCCCTTTACCGAGAAATACTTTTCTATTCTGGCCAGACTGGAATTGTCTGAACTTGTCAGTGTAAAGTATTTTAGAAGTGTAATTTTGCAAGAATTAATCACTGACTGCCAGATCTTAAACAACAAAAATTAAACCGGCTAAGTTAGGATACTCTCTTAATTATAACCAGTGAGACCCTAAATAATAATAAATAGTCCAATTTAAATAACCGCCTAAAACCATAGTTTTAGGCGGTTAGCGTCCAGCTTGGGGACAGTTAGCTTGGTCTGCTTATCTGGGATTGTTAACTTGAGCTTGAGCTGCAGCCAGTCTGGCCACCGGTACGCGGTAGGGTGAGCAGGATACATAATTTAAGCCTGTTCTATGGCAGAAATCGATAGATACGGGATCACCGCCATGCTCGCCGCAGATACCAAGTTTGATGTCCGGTCTGGTTGCTTTTCCGAGGTCACAAGCCAGCTTGACAAGCTTGCCTACCCCGATTTGGTCTAATTTGGCAAATGGGTCTTGGTCATAAATCTTGTTTTCATAGTAATCCTTGAGGAAGGAGCCGGCATCATCTCTGGAGAAACCAAAGGTCATTTGGGTCAGATCATTGGTTCCGAAGGAGAAGAATTCAGCTTCCGTAGCAATCATATCGGCAAGGATAGCTGCCCGCGGGATTTCAATCATGGTACCGACATGGTAGTCGATCTTGGTGCCTTTTTCAGCCATGACCTGTTCAGCAGTAGCTACTACGATATCTTTGACGAATTTTAATTCCTTGACTTCGCCAACCAGCGGGATCATGATTTCCGGAACTATCTTCCAGTCGGGATGTTTGGCAGCTACTTCCAGGGCAGCTTCGATCACAGCTCTGGTTTGCATTTCAGCAATTTCCGGATAGGTTACAGCCAGACGGCAGCCCCGGTGACCGAGCATGGGGTTGAATTCATGCAGAGAATCAATTTTAGTTTTGAGTTCGTCAAAAGTCAAGCCCATTTCTTGAGCAAGGGCTTGAATATCTTCTTCCTGAGTCGGGACGAATTCATGGAGCGGAGGATCCAAATATCTAATGGTCACAGGTCTGTATTCCATCGCCTCATAAAGGCCGATAAAGTCTTGACGCTGCATCGGAAGTAATTTATCTAAAGCTTTTCTTCTTTGCTCTTCAGTCTCGGCAACGATCATTTCCCGAACAGGTTCGATTCTGCCTTCGGCAAAGAACATATGCTCAGTTCTGCAGAGGCCAATGCCTTCGGCTCCGAATTTAACGGCTTGGGCTGCATCTTTGGGGCTGTCGGCATTTGTTCTGATCTTCAATTTTCTGATTTCGTCGGCCCAGCCCATGAAGGTTCCAAAATAGCCGCTGATTTCAGGCTCAACAGTCTTGATTGCTCCGTCATAAATATTGCCTGTGCTTCCATCGAGGGAGATATAATCATTGGTGCTGAATCTTCTGCCGTTAAGTTCGAAATATTTTTCTTCTTCATTAACTTTGAGATCGCCGCAGCCGGCTACGCAGCAGGTTCCCATACCTCTGGCAACAACTGCAGCGTGAGAAGTCATTCCGCCCCTGACGGTCAGGATACCTTCACAAGCCACCATACCTTCAATATCTTCCGGCGAGGTTTCCACTCTGACCAGAACGAGTTTTTCTTTATTAGCTTTTCTTTCCTTGGCTTCTTCAGCTGTAAAGCAAATCTTGCCACAGGCAGCTCCCGGGGAAGCAGGCAAGCCTTTGGCCAGAATTGGGGCTGCTTTCAAGGCCTTCACATCAAATGTCGGGTGCAGCAGAGTATCAAGTACCCTGGGATCAACCTTTAAGAGAGCTTCTTCCTTGGTTAAGAGACCCTCTTCAACCAGGTCCACCGCAATCTTTAAAGCTGCCTGAGCAGTTCTTTTACCATTTCTGGTTTGCAGGAAGTATAATTTACCGTCTTCAATCGTAAATTCCATATCCTGCATATCTTTATAATGCTTTTCGAGTTTATCAACAATCGCCATAAACTCATCATAAACTGCCTTGTTTCTTTGTTCGAGAGTAGAGATGTCTTCCGGAGTTCTGATCCCGGCAACAACGTCTTCGCCTTGAGCATTCATTAAGTATTCAGCATAGATTTTCTTTTCCCCGGTAGCCGGGTCTCTGGAGAAAGCCACGCCGGTCCCGGAAGTTTCGCCCTTATTACCAAATACCATGATTTGGACATTAACGGCTGTTCCGATGTTGGAAGGAATGTCATTCAGTCTTCTGTAAACATTGGCTCGCGGATTATCCCAGGACCTGAAAACTGCTGTGATTGAGTCAATTAATTGAGTCTTGGGATCGGAGGGGAAATCTTCGCCCTTTTCTTGCTTGTATAATACCTTGAATTGGCCAACCAGATCCTTAAGGTCGGCTCCGGTTAAATCGGTATCAAATTTGTAGCCCTTGGCTTCCTTCATTTGCTCAAGCAGATCTTCAAACAATTTCTTTTCGATGTCCATGACTACATCAGCATACATTTGGATAAATCTTCTGTAGGAGTCATAAGCAAATCTTTGGTTGTTGGAAATTTTAGCCATGGTTTCAACTGTTTCGTCATTCAAACCGAGGTTAAGAATGGTATCCATCATACCAGGCATGGAAAACTTGGCGCCGGATCTGATTGATAATAGTAAGGGATTGCTGCCGCCTAAGGTTTTTCCACTGAGTTTTTCGGTGTCAGCCAAAGCTGCCAGAATTTGATCGATTACTTCCTGGGAAATTTTCTTGCCATCATCATAATATTTGTTGCAAGCTTCAGTTGTCACGATAAAGCCTTGAGGAATAGGAACGCCCAGTCTGGTCATGCCGGCCAGGTTAGCACCTTTTCCGCCAAGTAGATCTTTCATGTCTTCGGTACCTTCACTAAAAAGATACACATACTTTTGGTTTGCCAAAATAACATCTCCTTTAACTTATTTTTGGATATTATCTATTTTCTAACGGAACAGGCTGTTCCAATTAGTTCAAGGAAAGTTGGTCTCAAATACTGCTTTCAGGCAGATTTTTTCCGTTAAATAATATTCCCAAAACAATGCTGGCCGATTCTTCAACCGATTTATTTGTGGCATCGATTATCGGACAGCCGATCTTCTCCATGATGCCCTTGGCATACTCCAATTCCAACATAATACGTTCCATACTGGCATAATCGGCCTCAGTACTGAGACCCAGAGTTTTTAAGCGTTCGGTGCGGATTTGATTTAAGGCCTCAGGCCGGATATTCAAACCAACAATTTTCCGGGGTGAGATCATAAATAATTCTTCAGGAGGCTGAACTTCCGGAATCAAGGGAATATTCATGGCCTTAATTCCTTTATGGGCCAAATACATACTCATCGGAGTCTTCGAGGTGCGCGAAACCCCAATAATTACGATATCCGCATAAAGTGCTCCCCGGAAATCCCGGCCGTCATCATACTTGACCGCAAAATCTACCGCTTCGACTTTCCTGAAATACTGCTCGTCCAGGCGATGAGTAATATTGGGAATATAACTTGGCGCCAAGCCTGTTTGGTTCGATAAGGCGTCAATTAGTGGTCCCAGAATATCAATAATTTGCAACCCTTTTTCTTGGGCCTGCTGTACCAGATAAAGCCTCAGTTCCTGAAGCACAAGCGTATAGATCAAGATAGCCTTTTCCTGCAAGGCTTCATCAATGATTTCATCCAGATGAGCTTCATCCCTGACATAAGGCACCCTGCGTATCCGGGTACGGACCCCGCAAAATTGAGCTGCAGCCGCCCTGCTGACGAATTCCGCTGTTTCACCCAGAGCATCTGAAACAACATAAATAACCGGATTAGCTGAAGTCAAAGGCTCACCACACTCCCAGGTTACAATTAAGATAGTATTTTATAATCGCAAATCGGCGATTTCCAGAAAGAGCTTGCTTACATTGGTTTTAGAAAAACGACCAATAACCTCATAACATTCTTCACCTTGCTCGTCAACAAAACCTTCAACCACAGGTAAAGTATTAACCTGGTATTGGACCAGTTTTCTGACCGCATCTAATACAGGTTCATCCGGTGTTGTCACAATAATATTGGGCATTCTGGTCATACTTATACCCACCGGTACTTGCTGAAGGTCGTACTTGCCCAAGGTTGCTTTCAAAAGATCTTTTCGGGTAAGTATTCCCTGCAAGACCTTATCCTCATCAACCACAATCAGACTCCCGACGTTTTGGGTAAAAATAACAACGATAGCATCATGGATACTGGCATTATCCCTGATCACCACTGGTACAGACTTACAGCCGCCAACACGCAATTCACGCATTTGGGCGGCAATTGGTGAGGGTTTCTGTTTTTCCCGAAAAGAATACCCCACCCGTGGGCGCGCATCCAGGATTCCGGTCATAGTTAAAATGCTGAGATCCGGACGCAAAGTGGCTCTTGTAGAATCCAAAATCGCAGCAATTTTCTCACCAGTAATTGGGCTTGATTGCTTAACAATCTCAACTATTCGTTTTTGTCGTCCAGATAATTCCACCTATTCACCTTCTCCCCCGTTCCGGGCCCCAAGTTCTGATTGGGTTTTCAGTCTTATGTAAATTCTTCTGTCCCAAATCAGAACAATCCGTTGCGGGGTACATAAGCAGATCTGGTTTTCTGATCGTATTCAAGCCGGATGCGGGCACGGTTTAGATTATTAACTACTATCAACACCGTTTAAATTATAATAATATTCTCCAGGGATGTCAACTTAAATAAACCGTGCCCACATCCGGCAGCCCGACCAAAAACAAGCAAGCTGCTGCTTGTTTAAGATCAGACTTAAACCAGGAAACTTAAATCCCCCAGACAGCCCAGCATTGCTACAGCCTGTCTTAAAAGTGCTAAACGGGCATTTTTCAAGTTCTCATCTTCAACCATGATCATCACCCGTTGGAACAGAACCTCGATTAAGGGGATCAGTTCAGAAGCCAGCTCAAAAGCCTGCTCATATTGCCCCTGGTTTAAATAATTAAGATAAGTTTGCTTTCTTAACGATAATTCCCTGGCAAGATTTACTTCAGCATCATCGCTCAGCAATTCCGGCTTCAAACTCGGCGGGGCTCCCTTTTTGCTTAGATTATTGCAGCGAATATAGGCCTGAAGATAGTCAGTAAATCCTGGCTCTTGCCTTTTCTCTGTCAAAATTTGGACTTTTTTTCTGCTGCGGGAGCAGGATTCAGTTCCTTGGGCCAGGACTGCCTCAATATTATCATAACGGAAGCCTTGCTCCTGAAGGGCATGACGTAATCTTTGGGCCAGGAACTCCTGCAAGATTGGCAATAGCTCCTCCCTGGGCTTCAGGATTGTCCCTTGCGAAGCATAAAGCTTATAAGCTTCGGCCAGCAGAACGTCTGGCGAAAAGTCCCATTCGGCAGCAAGCAGGATGCTGACAATCCCTTGAGCCTGCCGTCTCAGGGCATAGGGATCCTGAGAACCTGTTGGCTGAATCCCAATTCCCAAAGTTCCGACGAGAGCATCGATTTTCTCAGCGACACTGACAACCCGCCCGGCAATTGACTCCGGCAAGTCATCTCCGGCAAATCCTGGCAAATAATGTTCCCTGATTCCCTGGCATACTGCGGGGATTTCCCCGCCGGCAGCCGCATAATCAGCACCCATTATTCCCTGCAGCTCAGGGAAATCATACACCATCAGGGTTACCAGATCTGCTTTGGCCAGAAAAGCCGTTCTTTGGACTATTTCAGCTTGTTGGGCATCCAGGCCCAATAAGTTGCCGATAAAACCGGAAAGTTCAACCAGCCGCTCAACCCGCTGCCTGACTGTACCCAGTTTCTCATGGTAAACAATTTTCTCCAATTTGGGAACCAGCTCGGCCAATTTAACTTTGCGGTCTTCCCGATAATAAAAATCAGCATCTTCCAAGCGGGCTTTCAGGACCTTTTCATTACCGGCCCTGACCTTTTCCAGAGCAGTCAGATCACCATTTCGGACCGTAATAAAAAAGGGCAGCAGTTTTTCCTTACTCTGATATACCGGGAAATAACGTTGGTGTTCACGCATCGGAGTAGTCAGTACCGGCTCCGGCAAGTACATATATTGGGGAGCAATTTCTCCCAGCAAAGCGGTGGGGTATTCCACGAGATGGGTAATTTCGGAAAGCAAAGCCTGATCTTCCAAGACACAGCCGTTTACTTCCCCGGCTAAATTTTGAACTTGCTCCCAAATCTTCCTGCTGCGCTCTGCCGGATCTGCCAGAACATAAGCCCGGCGTAAAGACTCCACATAATCCCCGGCCTTTTCCAAATTTACCGGTCCGGAAGCTAAGGTCCGGTGACCATAGGATATCCGTCCGGTCGCCAGACCGACGAATTCGAAAGGAATAACCTCCCGGCCATAAAGGGCCAGCAACCAGCGAATCGGACGGGCAAAGCGAAAGTCCAGACTTCCCCAGCGCATCGGCTTGGGAAAATTTAAAGATCTAATCAGTTCAAGACACAGTTGCGGCAAAAGGGCCAAGGTTGCCTGGCCTGCTTCAGACTTGCGGGCATAAACACAAGGAACTCCCTTGTGCTCCTGAACAAACAGGTCTTCAACCCTGACTCCCTGGCTCTTGGCAAAACCAAGGGCAGCCTTAGTGGGTGCTCCTGCGGAATCATAGGCCGCCTTAACAGCCGGGCCCTTGACCTCGGTCTGCAAATCTTCCTGTTTTTCTGCCAAACCACTAACTAAAACAGCCAAACGTCTGGGGGTGGCATAGGTAGCCAAACCGGCAAAGTTTAAGCGTAAGCCACCAAGCCTCAAGTTGGTCTGCCCGGCCAGTTGCTCCAAGGCTCCGGGAGTAAATTTAGCCGGTATTTCTTCAGTGCCGATTTCCAATAAAAAGTCTTTAGCCATTTTTCTGACCCCCTGCCTGGGCTTTATTTAATAAAGGGAAACCTAACTTCTCCCGTTGTTCAACATAAGCTTGAGCACATAAACGGGCTAAAGCCCTTACTCTTCCTACATAACTGGTCCGTTCGGTAACACTAATGGCTCCCCTGGCTTCCAAGAGGTTAAAGGCATGGGAACATTTCAGGACATAGTCATAAGCCGGCACAACCAGGCCTGCTTCCACTACCCGTTTAGCCTCTTTTTCGTACATCTCAAACCAGGTTTGCAAGGCCTGGATATCGGCTACTTCAAAATTATATCTGGAAAAGTCGATTTCATTTTGCAAATAAATATCCCCGTAGGTAATATCAGCAACCCATTCAATCTCAAAGACACTTTCTTTATTTTGAATAAAGGTTGCCAGTCTTTCGAGACCATAGGTAATTTCAGCACAGACAGGCTGACAGTCTATTCCCCCGCATTGCTGAAAGTAGGTAAATTGAGTAATCTCCATGCCATCCAGCCAAACTTCCCAGCCTAACCCCCAGGCTCCCAGGGTTGGTGATTCCCAGTTATCTTCCACGAACCGGATATCATGTTCCCGGGGATTTATCCCTAAATCTTCCAGGCTTTGCAGGTAAAGCTCCTGCACATTTGGCGGGGAAGGTTTAAGGATAACCTGATACTGAAAATAATGCTGCAGCCGGTTGGGATTTTCTCCATAACGGCCGTCAGCCGGGCGGCGCGATGGTTCAACATAAGCCACATTCCACGGTTCCGGACCCAGAGCCCGCAGAAATGTTGCCGGATTCATAGTCCCGGCACCTTTTTCCAGATCATAGGGTTGGGCAATAATACACCCTTGATTCCCCCAAAACCGGTCAAGGTTAAGAATCATATCCTGAAATTGCATTAATCCGCCTCCTTAAATACCCAAAGTTTTCCCAATACTCCAGGCCCGTAAAGGTCTTTCCAATTTTTGTTCACAATAACTCTGGATTGTTTCCCGGACTTCCTGTTGCATCCAGACAGGCCAGCGCAGCCTGTCCAGTTTAGCAAGCTCATTCTTTAATAAGCGGTTCATAAAAGCGATACTTCCTGCTTTCAGCCGCCGCCCGGGGAAATTCTCCAGACAAAGATCACAAACTATTCCTCCTGCCGGAGGACTAAAATATAAGCTTTCACCCTTAACCCTGCCCCCACATTCTGCGCATTCCTCTAAAACCGGGGAAAACCCCAGGATTGTCAACAACCGCAAAGCATAGGCACTCAGGATTAGTAAGGGATCATAATTGGCTAATAAAAATAAAAAGGTTAGAGTTAAGCTGAATAATTCAGGCTGAGGCTGTCCGGTCAAGACCGCCAGATCCAACAATTCGGCCATCCCGGTTGCGGCCATGGTGCGTTCAAGATCATCCCAGAGGTGCGCAAAACTCTCCTTGGGGCTTACCTGGCTGACTGTATCCAGGTTGCGCCCCTGGTAAAGTAAAAAGTCTGCGTAAGTAAACAACTGGGTTCCGCCTCTTTGCCGGCTTTTGGGCTTACGAACACCTTTGGCAATGACTTGCAGCTTGCCGTGTTCCCGGGAGAAAATTGTTAAGATCCGGTCAGCTTCAGCATATTCCCGACTGCGGATAACTATTGCGTCTGCATGATAAACAGCCACTCCCGGTTCCTCTCCTTTCAGTTCCTGCGCCAGGCATCTTCCTACTCTCCTCCTGTCTCAGGACTGATCCTGATGATAACCAAACTCCCGCAAATAATCCAGCCTGTTTCGCCAGTCCTTCATAACCTTGACCCAGAGTTCCAAAAACACTTTGCTGCCCAGCAAGGCCTCAATATCCCGCCTGGCCAAACTTCCGATTTCCCGCAGCATTTTACCTCTCTGACCAATTATTATTCCTTTTTGAGAGGCCCTTTCCACAATTATCTGAGCTCTTATTTTAACCAAAGATCTCTTGGCCTCGACTTGCTCGATAATAACAGCAATGGAATGGGGAACTTCATCCCTGGTTAACTCCAGTACCTTTTCCCGGATTAGTTCAGCCATGATAAAACGCTCAGGCTGATCAGTAACCTCATCAGCCGGGTAATACAAAGGACCCTCGGGAAGCTGCTCAAAAAGTACTTTCAGCAGTTCCCCGGTATTAGCTCCGTATTTGGCCGAAACCGGAATAACTGCCAGAAAATCAGCTGGTTTGGCATACTTTTCGAGGCTTTTTAGAAGTTGTTCCTGTGATATCAAATCAATTTTATTCAGAACCAGAATATAAGGTGTACCTGACTGTTTAAGCATCCCCAACACAAATTCTTCACCTGAGCCGTAAGCAGCCGCAATATCCACCACATATAGAATAAGATCTACGTCACGGATAGATTCTTTAGTAGCCTCGGCCATATATTGACCAAGTTTATGTTTGGGCCTTTGTACCCCGGGAGTATCCAGAAATACAATTTGCCCTCTTTCCTCGGTAAGGATACATTGAATCTTATTACGTGTTGTTTGGGGCTTGTCCGACATAATCAAGACCTTTTGTCCCAGTAAATGATTAAGCAGGCTTGATTTACCGGCATTGGGCCTGCCGATTACGGCCACAAAACCCGAACGAAACCCCTTAGGCTGATTTGGCTGTTTCAAGCAAACTTCACTTCCCCACCTGATCTGATATTTTAGATAAGTCTCCCGGACCAAAAGAATCAGGCAATAACTGGGCTAATTTGAGGTTCCTGGTCAGACCCTGTTGATTAATCAGGATCACAGAACAGTCTGCCGCAAACTCGCGCATAACCTGGCGGCAAGCCCCACAGGGTGAGGCGAAAACCTCCTGGGGAACGTAAATAGCCAGACTGACTAATTGTCGCTCACCCTGGGCTATAGCCTGAAAAATAGCGTTCCGTTCCGCACAAATCGTCAAACCATAACTGGCATTCTCAACATTACAGCCCGGATAAATTTTTCCGGACGTAAAATATGCGGCAGCTCCCACCGGATAATGGGAGTAGGGTGTGTAAGCATAAGCAGCAATTTGACGGGCCTGACTAATCAGCTCTTGGATAATCTTGGATTCAGGAATCTCTATCACCCCATCTTTAGTAGCAAACTAGTTGCTGATTAAAGTAAGTACTTCCTTTTCTTTGGTGCGCATTGTTACCCGTTCCTCTTCTGTTTGATGGTCATAGCCCAATAAATGCAGTGTTCCGTGGATTGCCAGATAGAGGAGTTCACGTTCAAAGGAATGTCCATATTCAACAGCCTGGGCCTGGGCCCGCTCGACCGAAATAACAATCTCCCCCAGAAGTTGATCCTCATGACCAATAATCCGGGGTTCCCGGGGATTTTCCTCCTTAAAAGCAAATGCTAAAACATCTGTCGGCCGGTCAAGCCCGCGATAGTCCCGGTTTAGCTGCCGGATTTGGTCATCAGTCACTAAAGATAAACTGACTTCAGCCTGATCAGCTGCAGCGCAGAGCTTGAGGACAGCACTCAAACCCTGTTCCAATAAGTCTTGCAGTCTGTGCTTTTCCGCCTTGGAAAAGCCAGCATCTTCCCAATTTATAGCCATCTCCATTGCTTAAGCCAATCCCCCTCTCTGTTCAGCGGTCTCCTTGAGTTCACTTCTCTCCGGTTTGCTTTTGCTTAGCGCCGGACTCTTCTGCCGGCGATTTTTTAGCTGAATTGTCTGGCCCAGGCACCCGGCTTACCGGAATATCGGGATACTCTACTCGCGAATGAAAAATTCCGTTTAAGACAGTAACAAAAGCAATCGCAATCTGATCCAAATCCTGCAGGGTCAAATTACTTTTATCAAGTTGCCCGTCATTTAACTTGTCTTTAATTACTTTACGTACCAAACCCTCGATTATCCCGGAAGTTGGTTTCTGCAAGGAACGAACTGCGGCCTCAACACTATCAGCCAAACAAACCAGGGCAGCTTCTTTGCTTTGCGGTCGCAAAGCCTCATAATGAAAAGCCTCTTCCGGAGCCTCTTCATTTTCTTCCTTGGCCTTATGAAAGAAGAAACCTACTAAACTGTCACCATGATGTTGACTGATAATATCCTGAATCGCTTCCGGCAGTTTATATTCTTTGGCTAATTCCAAGCCATCTTTCAGGTGAGAGGTAATTATCAAGGCACTAAGCGTAGGCGCTATCTTGTCATGGGGATTATCCTGAGAAACCATCTGATTTTCAATAAAAAAATAGGGACGTTTGAGTTTCCCGATATCATGATACATGGAGCCCACGCGTACCAGGGCCGCATCGGCCTGAACAGACTCGGCAGCAGCCACGGCTAAATTGCCCACCAGGATACTATGGTGATAAGTACCCGGGGCTTCTATCAACAAGCGTTTTAGCAGCGGCAGATTCGGGTTGGACAATTCCAATAAACGAACGGTTGAAGTAATATTAAAGGCCGACTCGAACCACTGCAGGGTTCCAACGGTAAAAACAGCGGAAACAAGGCCATTGATACTACCCAATAAAATTCCGACAGCCCAAACAATGGGTCTCATTTCAGACATTAAGGCCAGGCCGCTGATGATGATGATATTTCCTGCCGCAACAAAAATACC
>JAQVLN010000154.1 GCA_028704155.1 Desulfitobacteriaceae bacterium | reverse complement strand
GGTTAAGTTCTATTTAAGAACTTTGTCTAGCGATGGTTTTGTAAACGAGAATGTAGATACAATTGTAGCAACATTGTTTTGGCATGTTTAATTATTGATCAAAGGGGATGATGGATTATGGGAAAAACAGATTGGCAGAAGGCGGTAGAGTTTCACGGACATTCTTGTCCCGGGCTTGCCATCGGTTATAAAGCCGCTGCGGCTGCAAAAGAAAAGATGGGCATTACGTTTGCTTCGGATGAAGAGGTGGTATGTGTCACTGAAAATGATGCCTGTGGTGTTGATGCTATCCAGTTACTAACCGGCTGCAGCATCGGCAAGGGGAATCTGATTTATAGAGGTACAGGCAAAATGGCTTTCAGCTTTTTTAATAGAAAGAACGGCGAAAGCCTGAGAATGATTATTAAACCTTTTAAAGGGGAAATGGACAGGCAAGAACGCCAGGAATATATTCTAAATTCACCGGTGGATGAAATATTTGATTTCATGATGCCTGCTTTCAGTTTGCCTGAGACAGCAAGAATTTTCACTTCTGTTGTTTGTGAATCTTGCGGCGAAAGTGCGCCGGAGCACAAAATGAGATTGGGGGACGGCAAGAGAGTTTGCCTGGATTGTTTTAAGGAATATGACAGAGGATGGTCGTGAACAGGGGAACGGATATCTATCTGAGATATACAGGAAGAAAAAAACTGGTCCTTGTGGTGCTGGCATTTTCAATAATTATAATGGCAATAGTTGCGGTGAATGCAGGTTCAATGAATTTAAAACTGTACCAAGTTATCCAATCGCTTTTGGGAAATGGCAGTGATGTATCAGACATCGTGATCTGGCGGATTCGTCTGCCCAGGATACTGGCGGCAATCATTGCCGGAGCAGGATTATCAGTAGCTGGTTGTGTTATGCAAAATAACCTCAGAAATCCTCTGGCTTCGCCCTCTACTCTTGGAATATCCAGTGCCGCAGCCTTTGGAGCTAACTTGGCCATTATTGTGTTTGGAGCCGGTAGCATTTCAAGTACCAGTACAGATGCTGTAACGATAAATAATCCATATTTTGTTACGGTATCCGCTTTTATTTGCTCAATGATTGCTACGATGGTTATTCTGTTGCTGGCTAGAATAAGGGGTTTTTCACCTGAAGCAATGGTTCTTGCCGGAGTGGCTTTAAGTTCCCTGTTTTCAGCAGGAACCATCCTGATCCAATACTTTGCCCAGGATTTTCAAATTGCAGCGGTTGTATTTTGGACATTCGGCGATCTGGGGAGGATAGCCTGGCCTGAAGTTGCTATTCTGACAGGCATTGTCGTTTTAGCGTTTATCTATTTTATGTTCAGAAGGTGGGACTACAATGCTCTGGACTGCGGAGAAGAAACTGCTAAGAGTCTGGGGGTCAATGTGGAAAGAATGAGACAGGGAGGGATGTTAGTATCGTCTCTGATTGCTGCCGTTGCGGTTTCGTTTCTAGGTATTATTGGTTTTATCGGCCTTGTTGGTCCCCAAATTATGCGGAGAATTATTGGAGGCGATCACCGTTATTTGATACCTGCTTCGGCCCTGATGGGTTCACTGCTGCTGCTTGTTTCAGATACGCTGGCAAGGACAATGGTAGCCCCTGTAGTGCTTCCGGTCGGGGCTATTACTTCTTTCTTTGGAGCACCATTGTTCCTCTATTTGTTGGTAAGGGGGTATCAAAAGTAATGATCTTACAAGTAAATGAACTGGCCTTCATCTATCCTGGCCGATCAGTTTTACAGGAGATTAATTTTTCTATTTGCCAGGGAAATTTTCTGGCGGTTCTTGGTGTCAATGGTGCGGGAAAATCCACTCTCTTAAAATGTATCAATAGAGTTTTAAAGCCCTGTGCCGGCTCAGTTTTTATCCAAAATAACGAGGCGGACAAACTCAGTCGAAGAGAAATTGCGAAAAGAATTGGTTATGTAGCCCAACACCATGAAAGTGTCGGTATGACTGTTTTTGATACGGTGTTGATGGGAAGAAAACCCTATATCCAATGGGAGGCTTCTTCGAAGGATCTGGAAATTACCCATCAAGCTTTAAAAATGCTTGATCTGGAGGAATACTCTTTAAGATACCTGAATGAATTAAGCGGTGGAGAACAGCAAAAAGTGGTGATAGCCAGAGCGTTGGCTCAAGAACCAAACCTTCTTCTACTTGACGAGCCAACCAGTAATCTGGACCTTAAGAATCAACTTGAAGTTGTTCGGATCATTAAACGAGTCGTCAGAAATCAGCAAATTGGCGCAGTGGTCAGCATGCATGATTTGAATCTGGCTATTCGCTTTGCCGACAGGTTCCTCCTATTGAAAAACGGCGAGGTTTTTGCTGCAGGTGGATTGGAAGTGATGACTTCGGAAAATATTGAAAGCGTTTATTCGGTAGCGGTAAAAATCAAGGAAATTGAGAATGTTCCGGTTGTAATTCCGGTATAATTCTACAAAAAATTTATTTAAATCAATTGGAGGATTATGATGAAAAACAGAATTATTATCCTGACTGTTGCACTGCTGTTTTGTATGACATTTCTCTTAAGCGGATGTTCTTCCCGAACTTCTCAGACTGCATCCCCCAAACTTACCGTGACCGATACCTTGGGGAGACAAGTAGAAATTAACGGAACGGCCCAAAAAGTGGTAGCCATTGGACCTGGTGCCTTAAGGCTTTGCTGTTATTTTAATAACCCCGCTATTTTTGTAGGAATTGAACAAATGGAAATAGACAGTCCGACAGGCAGGCCATACCTTTATGCCAATCCGCTGCTCGTGGAGCTGCCGGTGATTGGTCCGGGGGGCCCCAATAATGCTCCGGATCCAGAGAAAATCCTGGCTGTAAAACCGGATGTGATTTTCACAACCTATGCAGCCGATAAAGCGACTGCAGATAATTTGCAATCGAAAGCCGGGATCCCTGTTGTCGCATTAAGTTATGGAAAAATGTCGACATTTGATCCGCGGGTAAATGCTTCGTTATCACTTATCGGGGAAATTATCGGTATGGATAAAAGAGCCCAGGAACTGGTTGAATTAATGGATAGGTTTAAAACTGATCTGGATTCAAGAACGAATGACATAGCCGAAGATAAGAAACCGACCGCCTATGTTGGTGGTCTGGGAATGAAAGGAACCCATGGAATTGAGAGTACCCAGGGTAATTACTCGTTGTTTAATGCTGTTCATGCCAGGAATGTTGTAGATGAGATCGGAAAAACCGGCTCATTGATAATTGACAAAGAACAATTAATTAAGTGGAATCCGGATAAGATTTTTATCGATGGGGCTGGATACCCGTCAGTAATTGAGGATTATAAGAAAAATACCCAGTTCTATAAGACGCTGTCTGCGGTAAAAGACGGAGAACTTTATTCAATCCTGCCGTATAATTTCTATACAACAAACATCGATACAGCTATTGCTGATGCTTATTATATAGGAAAGGTACTCTATCCTGAAAAGTTTACGGATCTTGATCCAGAGAAAAAAGCAGATGAAATATATAAACTCCTTTTGGGAAAAGAAATCTATGCTCAAATGGAGAAGGACTTCGGTGGTTTTGAGCGAGTTGTATTGCAATGAAAATAACAATCTTAGATGTTAGTGCCTAAAAAGTTGTGTAAACCTCCATTGTCAGTAAGCTGAAAAGACAATGGAGGTTTTAAAATATGGAAAGAAATTAAAGCCTATTTTATTTATTCAAAGACAGCAACCAGGCGACCCTTTACTTCGTGTTTCTTAAGCTTTTCCAAGCCTTTATCTATTTCTTCGAAAGGTATCGTTGTCAGCTGAGGGCTCATCTTCCCGGTAGAGAAACA
>JAQVLN010000050.1 GCA_028704155.1 Desulfitobacteriaceae bacterium | reverse complement strand
AGCATGAGCAGAACCGGGTTACTTGTTACTCTTTAAAGTATCTTCTGTCAGGTAATGCCCTAACTTAATCTTTTTCGTATTCAGATAACGTTTATTTTCGGGCCGGGAGGGAATTTCAATCGGAATGCGTTTACTGACCCGTAAACCGTAACCTTCCAAACC
Organism: Desulfitobacteriaceae bacterium; assembly: GCA_028704155.1. Lineage (GTDB taxonomy): Bacteria > Bacillota > Desulfitobacteriia > Desulfitobacteriales > Desulfitobacteriaceae > UBA2264. The sequence goes on along the minus strand of JAQVLN010000050.1, from coordinate 15,183 downwards.
GACAATTTTACGGGGATTATTAGTCATTAAATGAACATTCCTAATCCCCAGATCAGCGAGGATTTGGGCTCCGACACCATAGTCACGAAGATCCGCCGGAAAACCCAGGGCAATATTGGCTTCCACAGTATCCTGACCTTGTTCTTGAAGCTTGTAGGCTTTTAATTTATTAAAAAGTCCAATACCGCGGCCCTCTTGCCGCATATAAAGAAGTACTCCCCGGCCTTCACGTCCGATTTGCTCTAAAGCAGCCTTTAATTGATCCCCGCAATCACAACGATGTGAATGAAAGATATCCCCTGTAAGACATTCTGAATGAACACGTACTAACACCGGTTGGCCATCATCAATTTGACCCATAACAAGAGCCAAATGTTCTTTATTATCCAGAATACTTCGATAACCTTTAGCCAGAAAGTTACCGTAATCTGTTGGCAGATTTATACTTACAACCATTTCGATTAGTTTTTCCTTTTTTCTCCGATAACTAATAAGGTCTTGAATCGTAACAAGCTTGAGATCATGCTTTTTAGCAAATTTTAAAAGGTCCGAAACCCTGGCCATGCTGCCGTCTTCATTCATAATTTCGCAAATAACCCCTGCCGGTTGGAGTCCGGCCAACCTGGCTAAATCAACTGCCCCCTCGGTATGTCCGGCCCTGACCAGCACACCGCCTTCCCGGGCTTGCAGTGGAAAGATATGTCCTGGGCGACGTAAATTGCCAGGTTTACTTGCGGGATCAGAAAGAATTTTAATTGTTGAAGCCCGTTCGTGAGCTGAAATACCTGTAGTGGTGGTTTCGCCATCTACACTTACTGTAAATGCTGTACCATGAGGGTCGGTATTTTGGCTGACCATCTGCTCTAATTGCAGGGCTACGATCCTTTCTTTAGTCAATGGTACACAAATTAATCCCCGCCCATAAGTAGCCATGAAATTAATGGCCTCAGGGGTTACCTTCTCAGCCGCCATTAAAAGATCACCTTCATTTTCCCGATCCTCATCATCCACAACTACAACCATTTTACCCTCTCTAATTTCGTCTAAAGCGGTTTCAATAGAACTAAACTGCATTTTTACACCCCTATCTCACTTAGTCGAATTGTTCTTTTCTCCGGGTTAAAACCAAGAAAATCAGGTTAATTAAACAAAACCATGCTGGGCCAGGAAATTCCTGGAAAGTTTATCTTCAGTTTGCCGGTTGAAATTGCCAAGAAAAGAGGCAACATATTTACCAATCATATCTGTCTCCAAATTTACCTTATCTCCAACTTTTTTTAGGCCTAAAGTAGTGTGGGAAAACGTGTGGGGAATAAGGGAGACAGAGAAAGAATCATTGCTTGCCTGGCTAACAGTTAAAGAAATGCCATCGATAGCAATTGATCCTTTGGGTAAGACAAATGATGATAGGGAAGGTGGAAGACCTATTTCGTAGACGGAAGCAATTCCCTGGACTGTTATCCGTTTAATTGTTCCGACACTGTCTACATGCCCACTTACCAGATGCCCGCCCAGCCTTGAAGAAAGCTGTAAAGCCCGTTCAAGGTTCACCTTGCTGCCGGGTTTTAATTGAGCTAAACTGGTTTTGGCCAAGGTTTCAGCCATGACGTCAACTGTAAATTCACGGAGGTCCAAACGAATAACGGTAAGGCATACTCCATTGACTGCAATACTGTCTCCTAATTTAGTTTCTTCAAGAGCCTTTTCTGCCCGGATACTTAATTCAGCAGAATCGGGCAATAGCCTAATATTAGTTACGACTCCCAATTCTTCAATAATTCCTGTGAACATATTTTTACCTCATTTACTTTCTAAAAAAACAATATAAGTTAAACGTAAACTATTTCAAATAACCGGATATGTGAATATCACCGGCTATTAAATCTACCTGAACATTGCTGAGCAATAAAGCTTCCGACATTTTAGTTATATTTAAGCCGGATAGGGAAGAAGGACCATTGCCTCCGATTAGTTTAGGAGCAATAATAAAATGGACTTTATCTACTAACTTTGCTTCCATCATTATACCCGCTAATTTGCTTCCGCCTTCTAATAAAACCCCAGTCCAGCCTCGTTTGATTAAATCCTGCATCAGTAATTCGAAGGGAACGAAACGTTCTGTTGGATACTGCCAAACTTCTACTCCTGGCAGACTGTTTAATTGCTCTAGTTTGGTCTTGGGAGCAGCTAAGCTAGTAGCAATAATACAGGGTGCGGATTGCGAAGAAGAAAGGACCTGAGCATCTGCTGAAATATTCAAATTCCCGTCAACAATTAAGCGGACCGGATCATGCCCACCGATAAGACGGCAGTTTAATGCAGGATTGTCGGTCTTTACTGTTTCACTTCCTACCATAATTACATCATATCTGTTACGGAGATGATGAACGAATTCCCTGGATTGCGGATTACTTATCCAACGAGAATCACCGGTTATAGCAGCTGTTTTACCATCCAGTGTTTGCGCAGATTTGTACACAACAAATGGTAATCCGGTTGAGATTGATTTAACGAAAACTTCGTTTAAACGAGCGACTTCTGCAGCTAAAAGCCCAACACTAACCTGGATACCACATTTACGTAAACGTTGTAGGCCTTTTCCGGCTACCAGTGGATTTGGATCAGTCATTGCCACAACAACGCGGCTTATACCGGCTTCAAGCAAAGCCTCTGTACAAGGCGGGGTCCGTCCATAGTGTGAACAAGGTTCCAGGGTAATATATGCCGTAGCTCCTTTTGTCTTATCACCGGCAGCATATAAAGCATTAATTTCAGCATGAGGCAAACCGGCCTGATGATGATAGCCTTCTCCAATGACTTTATCATTATGTGTAATCACACAACCAACCATTGGATTTGGACTGGTCCTGTTGGCAGCCAGGGCTGCCAACTCTAAAGCTCTGGTCATATGAATTTTATCGATTTCGGAGAAATTCAAATCCAACACCTTCTAACAATAATCAGATTACATAGTACAAAAAAACACCCTGAAAATCCTCAGGGTGTGGCAAAGCTAATGTTCCAAATAATACTATTCAGTACAACTAACTATTCCTCTTCCCATCCAGACTATACTGTCGGCTCCGGAATCACACCGGATCTACCATAGAGGCTCGCGGGCTTTACCGCCGGTAAGGATTTACACCTATCCCTAGAGGAATCTATAAAATTTATTCTATCTTACTCTATTCTTTTGAATTGTGCAAGCACTGTTCCTTATGCAGCAATTGGAATTCATGTTTTAACATTCCCATAAGGACAGCGTCATGATATTCACCCAGAATATAATATGCTTCTCGTTGTCTGCCTTCAATTTTAAAACCAACTTTCTTATAAGCACGAATAGCTCTGTTATTGCCATCCCATGTATCCAATGATAAACGATGAAAGTTCCACTGATAAAACAGATATTTTACAAAAATCATCAATGCTTCCGTACCATAGCCCTTACCCCAATATTCTCTGGGTCCAATATTTACATAAATTACAGCTGATCGGGCGGCAATATTAAGGTCGCGAAATCCTATAGTACCGATAACAGCCAGATCTTCGCTTAATACTGCATAACGATGTCCGCCGTCTAACTGATCCAATAATTTCTCGGCAAGTTCTTCTTTGCTTTTTAATGTGTTCAGAGGCCAGGCTCCACTTGCCCAAAGATTAAATTCCTGATCATTATACCAATTATAAATACCCTCAATGTCCGCTTCCTCAAGAGCGCGTATCCGAATTTTTTTTCCTTGAAGCATAAATGCAAGCCTCCTAAAATCTATCGCTGTGTTAATTATCCAAACCATCTGCTAAAAAAGGGAATAATATAAGGATCATAGATTAGTCTGAGAAACAAAAATAGAACTATGCCAACAATTCCGCCAATGATTGAACCATTAATTCTAATCCATTGCAAATCATTACCGGCTTTATCCTCAATAAACTTGATCAGGTCTTTATTTGTTAATTTTGCCAAAGCCTCCCTGGCAATATCGCCTATTAGAGTCTGGTTATATAAAATCAAATTAAATAAAGCATTGTGCAAATAAGCATTGATTTTTATCAAAAGTAAATTGTTATTACGGTAGAATAACCAGATTGCTTCCAACATTTCTTCCAGGATAGTTTTCATTATTGATTTCTCGTAATCCTCAGCACTTATTTGCAAAGCCTTAATCGAATCTTCCAAAAGATTATCAAGAGGAACTTTGGCAATAATTTCAGTTTTCCAAGTTTCGAGGGCCTCCTGAACCAGAAAATTATGTTCTAACTCAGAAGCAGTTTGACGTAATATATCCCTGACAGTGTGGCGAAGGGGATGGTTTTTATCTCTTAAACCTTCCAGGGTTGAAATTAATTGAAGTTGCAAGGATTCGGCTGCTTCCTGAAGATTCAAGCCACCGGTTGTTTCCAGCAAAGCAACCATAAGGTTATTAATTAAACCATGTCTGACCTTTTCGTTTTTTTGTCCTTCAAGAAAATGATAAATAAAAGTTTTTGTTTTCTCCTGTTTAGCGGCCTTTTCCAATTTTATGATTATGGATTCTAACCAAAAATCTATTTGGCCATTCGCAAAATTGTGCAATATTAAATCCCTGATAAGGGGAGATAGTTGGAGTTTTAATAAATTCTTACTAATTAAAGGTGTCAGAAGGGATACAGTTGCCTCTGGATTTAAACAATTTAACCAATCCATAATACTTCTTGCTACTGCTCTGATTAAACGATCTAATTGTCTGCTTTCTTCAATAAATTTAAATAGATTTTTACTAAGGTTGATATGTTCCATTCTATGTTTGATTATGATTGGGTTAAGCAAATTATGTTGTACCATATTGGAGACAGAATCAATGACTTTTTCGCGATTTCGAGGTATAAGTGCCGTATGATACGGCCAGTTTAAAGGTTTTCTAAACAAAGCTGTAATCGCAAACCAATCGGCAATACCGCCGATAAGGGCAGCTTCAAAGACAAAAAAGGCCATACCTGTAATAAACAATTGGGGCCATAGATATTTACAGATTGCAGAAAAGAAAAACAAAAGGAAGACCATGGTTAAAGTTATATTGGCTTTTTGTTGATAACTCATCGCTGTGTTCACCTGCTTTATGAGATAAAATAAGTCATTAAATAAATCAGAATACCGACAATTCCACCTGTGAGAGATCCATTAATACGTATCATTTGCAAATCGTTGCCGGCTTTTCCTTCAATTAATTGAATCAAGGTCTCATTGCTAAGCTGATCCAGATTATCTCTGACAATTCCCCCTATTTTGTCGTGTTTATTATCTATCCAATCATTTAATTTGGTCTTTATTAAATTATCTAAATTTGATAAATTAAAATTAATTAAAGAATTAAGAATGTTATGAATAAATTTTTGAAACCATAAGGCTAAACTCCGGTTTTCGGTTGAAATCTTTCGGGGAAATCCGGATAGATAGCTGGTAATTAGGGCATAAATATTTTGATTATCAACTAATCTCTCTTTGGCCAGTTCAATTTTCTCCTGAAGAGCAGGATTGATATTCAATTCCTCTCCCAGGTACTCTAAATACGATTTTAATTTGAGATGTATTGCCGGGTTGTCTAATAAACTCAACAGTTTTTCTTGGACTATTTCAGCCATATCTACTGAAGAAGGGAAAAAAGAACTTACTATTTTACGTGCGGAATTATTGCCCTCATAATGATCGTAGGCGTGTTGTATTAATGGAATAAGCACCTGGTTTGTTTGGGGATGTTTCACCAATACTTTCAAAAGCTTAAATAAAAAATCAATTAAAGGTTCGAGATAATTTTTATCCAGGGAGAAATTAATGATTTTTGCAAGAAGTGGAGCAAGTTTAATATTTTCGATACCCTCCCTCAGTAATCCATCCACGAATTTATTCAGGATTAAGGGATCAATATTTTCCATAGTGTCCTGAGACAAGGTTATTAGCAATTCTTCTAATTCTTCTTGGCCTTTATGCAATGTTAAATATTCATTGATAGCTTCTGATAAATTATACTGGCTTAATTGAATTTTCAAATTTTCCTTACTAAGCAATTCGTTTTGTACCATTTCTACTAAAGCATTGAAAATTCTTTGTCTGTTTCTAGCAATAATATCAGTTCGAATAATTCTATTTGGCTTGATTCCTAAAGGTTTCCGGAAAAGTGCATTTACTGCAAACCAATCGGCCAATCCTCCAATCATACCTGCACTGCAGCCACTGAAAATAAGACCTCCTGCAAAACTGGAATGGAATGGATAACTGATAAAAAATCCAATAGATAATAGCAATAGAGTTATATCAGCTTTTAGATAATTAAGTTTTTTTGTGTTAGTCAATTAAATCACCTGCTATAATTACTCTTTTAGTAGTTTATACTAAATTCAGTTTTATTAAAATATTTTTATCACATTTTACGTCCTATTTATCCGGCTTATCCTGAACAAAATATATAGACGAATCGACTGGACGGTAGCACAATAAGCATATAATAAGGATGCTTTATTGCTATTGAAAGAGGCGATTTGTATGATTGTGTATGTGGATGCAAAGACTATATTGAAGTAAAAAAAGATTGAGCCAAGCTTGATAAGTCTTGTACCTTAAGGCTCATTAAACTCCATATAAATTTAAACGAAGAGCTTTCCTGCTTAATGAGGAGGCTCTTTCTTTGTATTATAGTAATATGGATGGTGATGTATAAAATGTTCTAAAATATTAAAGTTTAAGGCTCTGTGGGGGGAAAACGCTAAATAAAATAGAAGTAATAGGTGATGAATTCGGCTGGGGTGACATCCATTAAAAAGCATTAACTGCTCATGACAGGCTGTTCAACCCCGCCTGTAATGTTTCCTTACAGGGCGGAAAGGAGGAAAATCAATTTGAACTATTAAAAATAGCTGATCTGACCGTGGCAATGGATGGGACGGGAAAAACCTTGCAAAAACTGATGAAGCCTTACGGAACAAATACAAACGAGAAAGCGGATATAACCATGAGCATCGACAGGGAAAAAATGAACAAGACCCGAGAAAACTATCCACACCTGTCCCCTGACGAATGGGAATACATTCAGACGGGCTATGCTTTTGCCTGCAAGCTGCTGGATTTTGACGGATTTTGCCTCCACGCCTCGGCAGTTGCGCTGGATGGCCGGGCGGGTTCTATTTTCCGGTCCCTCCGGTACGGGTAAATCCACTCATACAAGTCTGTGGCAGCAATATTTTGGACCGGCCCAGGCGGTGGTCATCAATGATGATAAACCCGTACTGCGCCGGATAGAGGACATCTTTTACACCTATGGTGCTCCCTGGAGCGGGAAAAGCGCCTTGAATGTAAATATCCGTGTACCCCTCGGCGCCATTATCTTTCTAAAACAGGCCAAAGAAAATCATATCCGATGCCTGGCTAATAAGGAAGCGGTACGTATGCTCTTTTGTCTAAGCCAGCGTCCGGGAAGCGACAGGGACAAGATAATCAGGCTTTTAACCCTGATAGATGCCCTGCTGCAAAAGATACCAGTATATCAAATGGACTGCAATATTAGCTTCGATGCGGTAAAAACAGTTTACAATGAAATCTATCAAACCAGAATAGAAACCGGGAGTGAAAGATGAAGAGGAGATAGGAGATAGGATATATTTTATGAGTTGGTTTGAAGCATTGGTACTGGGTATAATCCAGGGACTTACTGAATTTTTTCCGGTAAGCAGTACAGGCCATTTATATCTTGGTCGGCATTTTTTCGGATTGGATGAAGCAGGTTTATTTCTGGACACAATGTTACACCTTGGAACACTAATAGCTTTACTAGTTTTTTACAGGTATGAAATTCTTGCTATAATCAAAAAACCATTCAGTAAGCTTACATATCTTTTAGTGCTCGGAACTATACCGGCAGTTATTGTAGGAGTATTATTTAAAGACTTTTTTGAGGAAATCTCCAAAACAGGATTGACAATCGGTTGGGAGTTTCTTGTTACGGGATTATTTCTTTTTTACGCAGATAGTTGTAAAAAAGGTTTTAAGAAAATGGATCAAATCGGCTATAAAGATGCACTTTTTATCGGTATTTTTCAGGCAGGAGCTATTTTTCCGGCGGTTTCAAGGTCAGGATTAACTATTGCTGCCGCTCTAATAAGAAAGTTGGATCGTGAAACAGCAGCCTATTTTTCTTTTCTATTATCAACACCTGCAATATTTGGAGCAATATTATTGCAATCTGTTAGTTTATTTAAAGGAACTGTAGAACAAATATCGGCAATTTCCTTAATTATGGCTATAATAGCATCAGGTATTTTCGGTTATCTGGCTATAAAATGGATGATTGGTTTCTTAAAAAGAAAATCCCTTAAAGTCTTTGCGGTATATGTTTGTTGTTTGGGAGTAATAACTCTTGTAGGACAATTAACCGGACTTATGTAGACAGTATTATATTCATGGTTGTTTATTTCCTTTTTCTGGGGACATTAGTGATAGTACCATATTATACTTGTATCAACGGCAGATGATACAGTACCGGGAGCGTTTTAGTTTTACCAAAAGCCGGAACCATTCTTATATGATATAATTACACGCGCAATCACATAAATGAGGCCAAGACTTATTGAGCCTGATGCTATGGCTATTAGTGTCGGCTTTAGCAACTCTTCCCAAATAGATTTCATAACTTACTCCTTTTATTATAGTTTATCCAATCTGGAGAAGAATCAACAGACAAAAAGTTAATGGGGCTGTCGAGAAATAGCTCCTTCATTTAGTAATAAATAATATGGTCTGGAAAAAGCATGTACCCCTAAGTGATTACTCATAGCCATTCTTTGTATCGTCTGATATAGAGTGTTTTTATCAACTGGGCAAATAGAAAATATCCGGCCAAAATTAGTACGAGCCACGGGGCAAAGGCAACAGGTAGAGGCATCATATCAATACCGATTGCTAATTTAGTGAATCCGACTGCAATCGCCACAACTACTACAATTAAAGAGGATACTATAAGTGGGATTGACGGTTTGCTTTGCAAAAATGGGACTCTACCCGTACGGATTATATGAATCACCAGTACTTGGGACACTGTGCCAAAAACAAACCAACCGCTTTGAAACAGTGGAGCCAACTCTGTATGGTTGGCGCCGATAGCCCACCACAAGACGGCAAAGCACAGAATATCAAAGACAGAACTGAGCGGACCCATGTACGCCATGAAGGATTTAATCGAATGCGTTTCCCACTTGCGCGGCTTTTTAATATACTCCTTATCCACACTGTCAAACGGTATGCCCATTTGGGAAAAATCACACAAGAAATTTTGTGTTAATATTTGAACTGGCAGCATTGGTAAAAAAGGTAGGAAAATGCTAGCAGCAATGACCGAGATCATGTTTCCAAAATTACCGCTTGTCGCCATTTTAATATATTTGATAATATTTCCGAAAGTACGGCGGCCTTCGATTACGCCTTCTTCAAGAACCATAAGATCCTTTTCCAATAGGATAATGTCAGCAGTTTCCTTGGCGATGTCGACGGCACTGTCTACCGATATTCCTACATCCGCCTGACGCAGTGCAGGGGCATCGTTGATGCCATCTCCCAAATACCCGACCGTATGTCCCGCCGTTTGGAAAGCTTTTACCACCCGCTCCTTTTGAGATGGCGACAACTTGGCAAACAAGTCGCAGGTATTTACTGCATCAAGCAATACGGCATCATCCATTCGCTCCACATCACGACCTGTTATAAGATGGGAAGTATTTACGCCCACTTTACCGCAAACCTTCAAAGCCACTCCTTCGCTATCTCCAGTAAGAACAACGGTACGCACCCCATGTTCTTTGAGCGCAGTAATGGCAGCTTTGGCACTCTCTTTAGGTGGGTCAAGAAAGCCCAAAAATCCTATCAAAACCATATTCCGTTCATCATTCACACCGAAAACACCGCTGCCTGGCACCTCATTTTTCTGCGCAACGGCAATCATCCGCAGTCCGTCGGCATTGTGTTTTTCGTAGGTTGCCAGTGCCATACGCCGGGTTTCTTCGTCCATGGGCAAAACGCGACCACGTATCTCTACAAAAGAAGAGATTGCGATCATCTCCTCAACTGCACCCTTTGTGATAAGCTGCCTTTTTCCCGTTTTGTCGGTTAAGACCACACTCATTCTGCGGCGTGAAAAGTCAAAGGGTATCTCATCTACACAGCTGTAATTGTCTAAAATGTTTTCCAAACCGTACTTTGCTGCCCGATTAATAACAGCAATATCAATGAGATTTTTAAGCCCAGTTTGAAAATAGCTGTTGAGATAAGCGTGGCGCAGGATTCTAACATCGTCCTCGCCGTGCACATTCATATACTTTTCAAGCGCAATCTTATCCTCGGTTAGCGTCCCGGTTTTGTCAGTACACAATACATCCATTTCCCCGAATGTTTGTATTGCGCCAAGGGTGCGGACAATGACCTTGTGTTTCGACATGGTTATTGCTCCCTTAGCTAAGGTTGAAGTCATAATGACAGGCAACATTTCCGGCGTAAGCCCCACCGCAATGCTGACGGCAAAAAGGAGCGAGTTTGGCCAGTCATTCTTCAGCAGCCCGTTTATTAGAAACACAATTGGAACCATAAATAACATCATACGAAGCAATAGCTTGCTGACCGAACTCACACCGTATTCAAAACTGGTTTTAGCCCTGTCGCCAGATAGGGATTTTGCCATTGACCCGAAATATGTGTTATTACCAGTCGTTAACACAATAGCCTTCGCACTGCCGCTAACAATGTTAGAGCCCATAAAGGCTATGTTGCGAAAATCGGTTAACGCGTCATCCTGTTTATTTCGTAAGTCGCTGAACTTTTCCACTGGATTGGATTCGCCAGTCAAAGCTGCTTGTGCAACAAATGTATCTTTCGTAGTTAAGAAACGCACATCTGCTGGAAGCATATCGCCCGCTGAAAGCCGCACAATATCGCCAGGTACGATTTCGTCCATTGGAATTTCAATCAGCTTTCCGTCCCTCCAAACGCTAGTCTTATTTGAGATCATTTTTGACAGCTGTTCAGCGGCGGCGTTAGAGCGCTGGTTCTGCACAAAGGCAACCAAACTGGATAGAAATACAAGCGATAAAATGATACTAACAGTGAGATAGTCTGGTTTTTTTGATGCTACAACATCAGTAAAATAGGTGACAACAGCAACAAGCAATAAAATGATGTTAAAGGGATTGATGACCGCTTCTTTCAATCTATGCAGCATCGTATTTTTGTTCCCTATAGTAATGACGTTTTTCCCAAACTCATCTTGCCTGTTTTCTGCATCTTGACCTGTAAGCCCTGCACACGTAGAGGACAAATGCGTGAACAGCTCCTCTGCTGTCAGGGAAGCGTAGGAGCGGAGCTTGAACTCTGTGTCATGCTTGTTTTTTTGAATCTGCCCGCCGCGTATTTTCCTGTTGATAAAGTTCACTGGAATCATTCCTTTCTTTTTAGAATTCCCCAGTAAAAATACAATATTGCAACAAAAAAGCCGCCCCAAAGGACGGCGTCAAATACACAGGCAAATTAGCCCATCAGCGTAGGTGCACAATGGACAACAGCCCGCTATAAGTAGCGTCACATTGGTTTATATTCTCACATGGGGGGTTGAAGCTGTTTATCAGACTTCGAGGGTCGCCGTCCATTGTCTCACTTCCTTTCGAATATGATATTGTTATATCACTATAACACCAAATAACACCAAGATATCAAGCAATTGTGAGTTCACGTCTAACCTGAGATCACTTGACCAACAAAAACCACCTTATGGACTTGTTTCCACGGACGGATAAATCGATAAACAGAAGAGTAAACCTCAAAACGCCAGATTGAACACCCCCACTGAAAAAGTGAACACCCGCGTTGCTCGTTGGCGTTTCCTTTAGCGCACGGCCGATGTTCGGACGGTGATATAAGGTTTTAGGGCAATTTTTCAGGTCATAATATCCCGTGTACAATACGTATAATCAAAATAAAAAAGCCCGCAAGGTGGCTATTTTACAGGCTTTTCACATAGAAAACCACTCTGTTACGGATACGAAACATTGTATCAATAACAGAGTGGTCTTATGGTCGGGGCGACAGGATTCGAACCTGCGGCCTCTTGGTCCCGAACCAAGCACGCTACCAAACTGCGCTACGCCCCGTATAGTCAGAACGAATATTATAATAACAAACCAAGGAAATTCTGTCAAGGTACCAAAATGGTACTCAAACATAAAGCCTGATTTTCTAAAAATTACGAAAAGATTAAAGAAATATGGTAAAATAGATTGTTATAAGCTTGTTTTACCTTATAAACGAGTTAAGTAAAAATATTATTCGAGGAGCGAGAAAATGAAAATTGCGATCTCCGGTAAGGGTGGTGCCGGAAAAACAACTTTTGCTGCGAATTTAGCGCGCTGGTTAGCGAATAAAGGCGTTACTGTTCTTGCCGTAGATGCGGACCCGGATGCAAGTTTAGGAAGTATTTTAGGTATTCCTGAAGCAGAATTGATTAAATTGAAAGCTATTGTTGATATGAAAGAACTTATTGAAGAACGTATGGGAGGAAGCGGTGCTTTTTATCCGTTGAATCCAAAAGTAGATGATATTTTCGATGATTATTCTATTTCCGTCGGCAAAATCAGATTATTCCAAATGGGAAATATCAAAGGGGGAGGCACCTCCTGTTATTGTAAAGAAAACAGCTTCCTTCATGCTCTTGTAAATTCCTTGATTCTGGATAAAGAAGATACAGTTATTTTAGATATGGGTGCAGGAATTGAACAACTAACCAGAGGAACTGCCCAGGGAGTAGATGCCTTGATTATAGTTACTGAACCTAGTAAAGTTAGCGTTAAAACTACAGCAATCATTAAAAGACTTGGTTTCGAACTTGGTATTCCAAAAGTATTAGTCGTTGGCAATAAAGTACGAAAGAATGAAGATGAAGGTTTTCTTAGAAATCATTTTTCCTCTGAAGAACTTATCGATATTCTTCCTTTCAGCGAGGAGCTGTTAGATATGTCGGGCAATACCGGCTCACAAGAATTACCCCAGGGATCTCTTGGTATTCAATTAGCAAATATTTATCAGGAAATTGTCCGCCGGGTGAAATAACTTATGTAAAATATCGATCAGGGAAGAGATTAATTATAAAGAAGAGGAGGGGTATTAATGCCTAGATATCAAGATTCAACACATGGTGCCCGCCCGTCTGATGCACCACGTGTTTCTGAACCTAAAAATCCTCTTAGGACCATAGATCCCGGTGCTTTGGCAATGCTGAAAAAAGCACAGGAAAACAATATAGAAACTGTTTTTGACCGGTTTGTTGCCCAGCAGCCCCAATGTCAATTCGGGTATAAAGGCATTTGCTGCCGAATTTGTATTGCTGGTCCTTGCAGGGTTAAAGCTGATGACGGTCCTTCAAGCAGAGGTATTTGCGGTGCTACTGCTTATACAATTGTAGCTAGAAATTTGGTTCGATTAATTGCCGGTGGAACTGCATCCCACTCTGAACATTCGCGTCATGTATTGCATACAGCTTATGAACTTGTCGAAGGCAAGGCTCCGGATTATCACATCAAGTCTCCGGAAAAGCTTCGTGCACTTGCCGGGAAACTAGGCCTCTCAACGTCCGAGCGCAATGATATCGAGATCCTTAAAGATGTAATTGAACTTGGTTATCAGGATTTCGGACGTTATCAAGACAGGCCCTTAGCTTTTCTGGACAATTTTATAACAGAAGGCCGGCGAAAGAAATTCAAGCATACAAACATTATGCCCAGGGCTATTGACGGTACGGTAACAGAACTTCTGGCCCAAACAGCTATGGGGGTTGACAGTGACCCTGTCAATATTATTTTTGGTGGCCTTAAAACTGCACTTGCTGATTTGGCAGGAGAGTATATCGGAACAACCCTCAGTGATGTTCTTTTCGGTGTTCCACAGCCAATTGTATCTGAAGCCAATTTAGGAGTAATTGATTCCAAAATGGTAAACATAGCTGTACACGGTCATAATCCTGTGCTTAGTGAAATGGTAGTTGCTGCCGCCCGCATTATGGCTGATGATGCTAAGAAAGCCGGGGCGGAAGGAGTAAATGTTGTCGGCATCTGTTGTACAGGAAACGAACTATTGATGCGGGAAGGAGTCTATCTGGCAACCTCTTCAGCCTCTCAGGAAATGGCTATCATGACTGGGGCTTTAGATGCCATGGTTGTGGATATTCAATGCATCTATCCTGCTGTACAGCAAGTAGCTGAATGTTTCCATACCAAGGTTATAACAACTGAAAAGATAATGAAAATTCCTGGTTCTCAGTACTTGGCCTTTAATACAGAGACCGCCATGGATGATGCAAAAAAATTAATTCAAATTGCTATTGAAGCTTATAAAAAACGTGATCCTAAAAAGATCTCTATTCCTAACGAACGTCATAAATTAGTCGCCGGTTTCAGTTTGGAAGCCCTGAAAGAAATGTTTAGTAAAATAAATCCTGAAAACCCTATATCAGTATTGACTGACGCAATTTTAAGCGGTCAAATTAAAGGTGTTGCTCAAATGGCCGGCTGTAATAATCTGAAACATCCGCAGGATGAGTCACATATTACAGTACTTAAAGAGCTTGTCAAGAATGATGTTTTCGTGATTGCCACAGGTTGCTCTGCCGGAGCTTACGCCAAATTGGGCTTTATGTCACCTGCCGCAGCAGAAGCTTATGCAGGCAGTGGATTAAAAACTTTTCTCAAAACTTTAGAAGATGCCAATCCACAATTAACCACCGGATTGCCGCTTGTTTTCCACATCGGAGCTTGTGTTGACAACAGTCGTGGTATGGATCTGCTTACTGCGATGGCCGATGAACTTGGCGTTGATACCCCCAAGGTACCTTTCGTAGTCTCTGCTCCCGAAGCAATGCACGAAAAAGCTATTGCTATCGGTTCCTGGGCAGTAACTATGGGAGCCCCCACTCACGTTGGAAGTATGCCTCCGCTTGAAGGCAGTAATTTGGTTTATGGTATAGCTACTCAAATTGCCCATGATGTCTTTGGAGGTAATTTTATCTCTGAAATGGACCCGCTGATTGGTGCCGGAAAATTGTTAAATGCTTTGGAATATAGGTCCTGGAAACTTGGTGTTCATAGGCAAACTGCCATAAAGTTCCATACTTCACTCGCTCAAGG
>JAQVLN010000153.1 GCA_028704155.1 Desulfitobacteriaceae bacterium | reverse complement strand
GATATCCCTCCTTAAGGTCTGCAACTGGCTTGATGTCCAACTGCTATAAAACCCTGTTAAAAGCTATCATACCATATTTTCTCCAATAAAGCCGGGTCGGGGTTCTGATGATATAGTTCATAGGGCCGTTTGAGGCAGGCTCCGATCATAGCCAAGCCGGCTTTTATTCATAATTGCGCATATACTGTCCACATATAATTTAAATGAATATAGAGGAAAATTTACTCATGGATGTTCGCTTGATTTGATGTATAATAGTAGCAGGATGATTGGTTTCTGCCATAATATCGCCCCTGTCATAATCTTATAATTCATACTTCCGAAAAAGAAACAATCCAATCGCAGTAAATAAAAGCATAATTGCAAGCGAATTTATCAAAATGGTTAATGCGAGGTCTGTTGAAACCGATGCTCCGGAAACAATCGACGACATACCGTAAATCGAATGTTGAACACCCCACTCAACAAGCCTTGCAGCCGTATCGGAGAAACTGCTTACGTTTTTTATCACGGATACCAGTGTTTCGCTGAACAATACATAGCCAAGGCAAACAATAATTGATGCCGTACTGCTTTTAACCAGCATGGAGAGCAAACAGATTACGATCCCAAAGCGGCGTAAATAAAAACGCCGCCTATCACCATGCCTGCATATTCCGGCGTCAATATTTCCTGTATCCGCCTGGAACTAAGAAGCGCAACGATTTGAAAGATCAGGAAGATTGCAGCGGATACCGCCGACGAAAGCACAGCTTTTGACAAATAAATAAAAATGCGGTTCTTGCTTGTCATCCATTTTTGCTGCCATGTTTGCCATTGGTATTCCTGACCGATAAAAATAGAAATCAGAACAGCAACGAGAATTCCCAATCCTTTTTGATACGCTATACCAATCCGAATAATATCGTCGATTTTTTTGAATGCCGTTAAATCTCCGAAGATAGAAATACCCAAACGAATATCCTGCCGCATGAGCATTATAAGCAAGAAAGCTATGATACATGTAAACACTGCAATATCATAAAACAGCTTGCTTTTCCCAAATCTGTAAAGATCGCTTTTCCATATATTCGTCATCACTGTTTTCCCCCTTTGGTGGACTGCATATATAGTTCTTCTAAAGTAGTCCCGTTTTGAAGAATGTCTTGGATAAATACCTCTTTAACGATTTTTCCGTCATGCAAAATACCAAAGCAAGTGGCTACGCGTTCCAGTTCGCTTAGAATATGGCTGGAAATCAGAATTGTCATTCCGCTGGCATGATTTAAGTGGAGCAGTAGTTCCCGCAGTTCTGCAATACCATCAGGGTCAAGTCCATTAACAGGTTCATCTAAAATGATATGAAAAGGCAGGATTAATATTTTTGACAGCTATAGAACAAAAATATAAAAAAAGAGAAGTCCGGTATAACAACCTACTGCAAAAACAGGAAAAGGCAGACCGGTTTATTAGCAATTTAAGGCTGGCGGTTTTTCTAGCAGGAATAGGTGCGGCTATAATAATGTATATGGCACATAATTTTGTACTTTTTACTGCCGTCCTCATTTTGTTTGCAGCGGCATTTATTTATTTGGTTGTGCGTCATGAAAAGCTTATAAATAGTATAAAATATGTCACTGTGCTTCGTGATATTAATACCTGCTCGCTTAAACGGCTGAAAGGGGAATGGAATACATTTGCGGATGACGGGAGAGATTTTATGGATAGTAGTCATAGCTATTCAGAGGATCTCGATATTTTCGGAAAAAATTCTCTTTTTCAGTGGATAAACACAGCAAACACCTTTATTGGAAGAAGAAGACTCAGTGAGTTGTTTTCAGGTGTAATAGGAAACAGTGATGATATTCGGAATAGACAGGAAGCAGTAAATGAATTGGCAAAAATGCTTTCCTGGAGGCAAAGGTTTTTAGCTGAAGGAATGCTGAAAAAAGGTGAGATGTGCGATCCACGGAAGCTTATACGTTGGGCAAGAGAAAGCAGTGAGTTTTTTAGGAATTTTTGGGTAATCTTTATAATCCGGGTTTGTCCAATTATCACCTTAATTCTTGTTGTAACAGGGTTAGTAATGAATAAAGTACCCTGGTACTTACCAGTAGCGGCACTGATAGTTCAGTTTGCGTTGCTTTCCTATAAAGTAAAGGAACGCTACAGGATGTTTAGTATAGCAGAGAATTATGCTGATGATTTGAAGGTTTATTATAAAATGATCAAGCTTTTTGAAAAACAAAGGTTTAAATCTCCGCACATTAAAAAAATAAAAAAAGAGATTAAGGATAAAAACGGGTTAGAAGTTTTTAAACAGGTTGATAAGCTGTCTTCAATAATAGATGCAATAGCCGACCGAAGAAATCTTTTTTATGTTTTTATTAATATACTAGCCCTGTGGGATTTCCAAAATATCATAGCCCTCGAACGTTGGAAACAAAAGTCAGGACCTGTTCTAATAAAATGGTTCGACGCACTGGGAAGAATTGAAGCACTGGCAAGTTTGGCCGTAATCCGGTTTGAAAACCCAGATTGGGTAATGCCGGTGATTTGCGATGGAAATGAATCGATTATTGAAACAAAAGGTATAGGCCATCCGCTGCTGACAGAGAAGCGAACATATAATGATTTTACAATTGATAATAAAGTGAAAGTCCTATTAATTACAGGTTCTAATATGTCCGGGAAAAGTACACTTTTACGTACAGCAGGTATCAACCTGGTAATGGCTTATGCCGGGGCTCCTGTATGTGCAAGGTGGTTTCGGGCTACACTCATGGAAATAGGCACCTGCATGAGGGTCAGCGATAATCTGAGGGAGAACATATCTTCTTTTTATGCTGAACTCTTGAGGATTAAAAAAATTATAACAGAAGCTGAAACCGGGAAAAGAGTTTTTTTCTTATTAGATGAGATTTTCAAAGGCACCAATTCCCTGGATCGTCATACTGGGGCAAAGGTGCTCATTAACAAGTTAAGTCTAACCGGTTCCATTGGCCTGGTTTCTACCCACGATCTTGAACTTTGCGAACTTGAACGGCAAAATGAAAGAATAGCTAACTATCACTTTCAAGAATATTACAAAGATGGAAGGATTTGTTTTGATTATAAATTACGTCCGGGGCCTTCTACTACCCGCAACGCCCTTTATCTTATGCAGCTGGCAGGAATTAATGTAGACGAGAATACTGTTTTTTAGATGACAGGGAGTACTCTTCCATAGGTTCCCATCTTAAAGGCCATTTTCGCACCACAGAGTATGGTGCAGTGAAGCTCTTTGTGGACGAGAAGACACCGCCTTTTGTCTATCTTAAGAGCGGTGGGAAAGTGGTAATATTTAGTCTGGCAGATCCAGAGCAAACCAAAGCACCGCCAGTTTATTACTGAAATCAATGATTAATTTTTCGGATTCAATAAACCGTTCAATGATAGGTGATTTGGGAGAGTTAACTAGAGGAGGTTGCCTGACTAAGATTATTACTACAATTATAGTTATTGGAATAATAATTTTTCTTTATCGATGATTTTATGCCAGAAGTTTGATGATGTCCTGAAAATGGGGCGCTCTCACCTGCAGGATGCCGTACCTGTCCGGATGGGGCAGGAATTCGGAGCCTATGCTGATGCGGTGCACCGCTCCTTACAGCGGTTGCGGCAAGCCTGCAAAGGACTGCTGACGGTCAACATGGGGGCTACGGCTATCGGCACTTCCCTCAATGCCGATTTTACCTATGTTGAACGGGTGATTAGAAGGCTGCGGGAGAGCTCCGGAATAGACCTGCGCTTGACCGACAACCTGGTCGATGCTACTCAAAACACCGATGCCTACGTCGAGCTTTCCTCTTTCATGAAAAA
>JAQVLN010000152.1 GCA_028704155.1 Desulfitobacteriaceae bacterium | reverse complement strand
CTCAGGTCACACACATAGGCTTTGCCGTTCTTAATCAGCTGTACGGCGTAATCATACAGCCGGTCAAAGTAATCGGAGGCGTAGAAGATCCGGTCGCCCCAGTCAAAGCCGAGCCACCGCACATCCTCCTTGATGGAATCGACGTATTCGACCTCCTCCCTGGTGGGGTTGGTGTCATCAAACCTCAGATTGCAAAGGCCCCCGTTTCTGGCGGCAATACCAAAATTGAGGCAGATGGACTTGGCGTGACCGATATGAAGATAGCCGTTCGGCTCGGGTGGAAACCGGGTGTGGACCCGTCTATTATATTTATTGGTATTGAAATCATCATTTATAATGGTCTGGATAAAGTTTGCCTCCAGCGCGGATGATTCCGCAGCTGCTTCCCTAGTCCGCTCGCCGTCTTTCTTCTTCATGCCACTTATCTCTGTTTTAGGCGTTCCCATAAATCTATCTTCCCTTTCCCAGTGGATTAACCGGTAACCCGTTTGGTTCATATTTCCACAGATTAACCAAAAATCCTCTTCTTTATGCTTATTGCAGATCTTTTGCCAATTTCCCAGCTATGAAACCCACAGGAGAAAGCGTTTCCGTCGTTTACAGCGGCTGAAACCTATATCCCCCACCTGCTCATACGCTCCAACCCCCTCCCGGACCGGCTCAAAAATCATGTAAATCACGTATTAAACTGTAACAGCGACTATTCGTCGGCTCACGCCGACCTGGCTGACGGTTGCAACCTTAACATCTGGCTAACTACAAACAAGGGATTCAACGTAAATGAACCCCCTTCCCTTGCATTTCAACTAATTGTAGGTTGTTGCGGATGTTTTTCACTATTTTGGTAGCTGCGGGGCTACTTTTTGAGTTACCCTCAAGCTCACCAGAATGGCCTTAAGAAAAAAAACAAAACCAACTGCTAGACCTAGCCTAACATAGGAGCACTTGCTAAACGGAGTAGTCCTTCACGAAAAACCTGAAAACTTTTTGAAACATTTTTATCTGCATTCACCATAGGTGAAATCTTTTTTGCCCATCCACATTTAGTTTGTCCAATATGTGGCCATCCAAGACTCTTTAATTTCAATGAACCACCCGGATATATCGCATCTGCAAGCTTCTCCCAAGTACCACAAATACCATCTTGAACATATGTTTCTAAAACCTTATCCTTAACATTTGGATAAGCTCTCTTCACTGCCTCCATATCACCAAGCAACCAAGATTCCATTTCTTCTATCGCAATTCGAAATAATACATTTGGTCTAGGGTTGCAAGAATCCCAAATTGCTACGAGATCATCTTTGAAAGTTGTACAAACCTTATCATCTAAATCTACTACTATAACAACTGCGTCACCACATTGAAGGCTACGACCATATCCACGAAGAAGCTTAGGTAACTGTTCAAGTAGAATTCGCTTCGCGGGGTCTGCTTTTCCCCTTAAATCTTTCGGCAACCGCCCTATACCTTTGTAAGGATGTATTCTATAAGTGTGCCGGTGACCATTAGAACCTAGAATTTTTTCCAGAAAAAACTCTAACATGATGGCTCCGGAGGCATCTTCCACTAGCACTTCAAAATGCATCGGACTCACCTCGCATCCAAGTAGTCACTATACCAAAGACTGCCCAATGGCAAGCCTTCCTCAACCATACCTTTTACAATAGAATCGTCACTGGCCCGTCTAACGGTAGAAAATCCCTGAGGATTCTTTTCCAGTATCCACGTTTCGGCTGGAGACAGAGCATCCACGAAATATGGCTGATGTGTGGTTACGAAAATTTGGGCTGAATTCTTTTTTCCTGTTGCATGTGTCCTAAATTCGGTTGCCAACGAATCTAATAACTTATGATAAAGACCATTTTCAGGCTCTTCAATACAAATAAACGGAGGTGGTTCAGGATCTTCGAGAAGTAACATATATGCAAAAAGCTTCAAGGTCCCATCTGACATTTGCTGGGCAAGAAAAGGATCATTAAATCCCCTGTCATTGAAACGGAGAAGTAAACGGCCATCCTCTGTTTTTTTAGTGTCAATCTTAAAAATGCCAGGAATTTTTCGTGCTATCCGATCTAAAATAGACTGGAATTTTTCCTTATGATCCCTTTCCATAAACTGGACTACATTACCGAGGTTATCCCCATGTATGTTAAGATGTTTTTGAGGTCCAGCCATCGGAAGGCTTCTAGCAGCGTCCGGTGTAAAGTAGCTAAGGTACCAATTTTCCAAAAAACTTCTAAACTTGGCAATCCTGGGATGCTCTTTCAATGCCCCCAAAGTAGCAATCCCCAGTTTGCGGGAATCGGTGAGTTCAACAGGCACACGGGACGCATTTTCACCCTCGAAGCTTTCCTCTCCAGCCCAAGCTTCTCCTTTCCCTCCGCGAAGGTTTAGAAATGAGTACGGTTGCCCCGTCTGTTTTTGCCCCTTTCTCCGTTGTCTCAACCGTTCTTCTTCTACAAAGGGGCGGCCTTTGGAGTCCGGAGCAATAGACAATTCATAAGTAATGGGACGCTCATTTGGACTTTCCCTGTAGTAAACTTCAAACCTTATAGATTCGTTATTCCCAAACGAACGTAGGCGGTAAAACCCTCCTCGCTGCTTTAAGTCACAAGCTTCTTCTACGCCTACACGAAGAGCATCTGCCAAAAAACCAAACGCATCAAATAGTGTACTTTTACCCACACCATTTTTACCTATCACCGCAACTAGAGGGGTTAGTGGCTTTTTGTTTTGTTGGTTCCATAACCTGCCCAAAGTAATATCCTTTAAAGAACGATAATTTTGCACACGAAAACCTTCTATAATAGCCACATTCTCACCTCCAATCTATTACTACAAACTATTTTGGTTTATTAACAACCCAATATTTCCTGGTAATATTTTAACCATTTCAGAACAATTGTACAACAGCTCTTCCCGATTATTTAGCAGGTTAATTAGTTACTCTTTAAAACATACTTTCCTTCACGGTTCACGTTAAATCCCTTGAAAGGCCATTTGCATTAAAGATAGCCTTAGCTTTTCTAGCCAATCCATAACAGACTTTTGTTTCTTTGGCATATCAACTCGCTTTTCAACAATTTCAGCAAAAAGCCTTTGAACGCCAACAGGCTTTCTCCTTTGTTTCTTTTTCGATACTCTTTTTGATTATCACCTAAAGCAAGCTCAACCTCACCAGTTTTGGGATTATAAGAAATTGATATTCCTAACACATGTAGGCCTCCTCTGAGCGGCATACACCCGGGTTAATTAATTCCCTTATAGGAAATCCAAATTTGAACTATTATACAATTCTTTATAATTCGATAGGCGACAACCATGTTCCTGTTTAATTATAGATATTATCATAGATTATTCCAGCAATATTTGATATTCTTTACGCTTGACAGAAAGGTTTTTATCTGTAAACAGGTAACAAGTTCTTTAAGATTACAGTGAAGCATTTTCCAGAATGTCTACATAATGACATATACCGAATAATAACATCTCCCTGACAAGGATACCTTGCCAAATCATTAGATAGATGTTCATGTTTGAAAATTGTCTAAAAAGTCCGCTTACAAAAAAGCAAGAAGTTCACGGATAAATCGTGAACCTCTTGCTTTAATTGATCTGGCGGAGAGACAGGGATTCGAACCCTGGAGACCGCTCATCACGGCCTACTCGATTTCGAGTCGAGCGCCTTCGACCAGCTCGGCCATCTCTCCATTAACTTTTTTACCTCTTAACGTCTGAAAGAAGCGCTGGATGATCAACCGGCACTCCTCTTCCAGCACCCCGGCCACAACTTTTACCTGATGGTTGAAACGTGGTTGCCTGACTACATCAATTACAGAATCCACCGCGCCCGCCTTCGGGTC
>JAQVLN010000151.1 GCA_028704155.1 Desulfitobacteriaceae bacterium | reverse complement strand
TACATTTTCTGCCTTTCAAGAAGTGAACATATCCGAGAAACGGCTATAAATGCAATGACAGGTACATCTGGAAGGCAAAGGGTGCCTAATGGCTGCTTTGATCATCTTTTGATCTGTGTTCCACCTGACAAAATTGTTGGAAAATTTGATGAAATCACAATGTCTTTATTTAGAATGATAGAACACAATTCAAAAGAATCTATAAATTTAAAGGAGGCTCGTGACACCCTGCTCCCCAAACTCCTCTCCGGTGAACTATCTGTTGACCCCGCCGAGTTCGCGGAGGGATAGGGGTTAAACTATGAATGAAGAAGAACTAGAACAATACTGTCTCGACTGGTTCCGAGATAACAGCTGGGAAGTGGAGTATGGCCCTGATATTGCCCCTGATTCAGACAAACCAGAACGCAAAGATTACCGCGAGGTAATTTTAAAGCGTTATCTACGAGAATCGCTGGAGAAAATTAATCCCCATCTCCCCTTTAATGCTATTGAGCAAGCCATCGCCCTTGTTTTAAAGCCCGAAAGTCTGGATTTGATAACCAATAATCGCGCCTTCCACCGCCTGTTATTGGAAGGTGTACCGGTTGAATATCGTAAAGATGAAGAGACTATTCACGACCGCGCTTTTTTAATCGACTTTGAGAACATTGCTAATAACAGTTTTTTGGCAGTAAATCAGTTCACCATTCAGGGAACAAAACGACCGCGCCGCCTCGATGTGGTATGTTTTATTAACGGTTTGCCCATTGCAGTTTTAGAGCTTAAAAGTCCTGAAGACGAGAACGCCGATATCTGGCATGCCTTTAATCAACTGCAAACCTACAAAGATGAAATCAGCGACCTCTTTGTGTTTAATGAAGCACTGGTTGTAAGTGATGGTTATAACGCCCGTATTGGTGCGCTAACGGCGAACCAGGAACGCTTTTCACCCTGGCGTGCTGTAAAAAATGAAGACGATAAACCACTGTTGGAATGGCAACTGGAAACCCTGGTGTGGGGTTTTTTCGACCGCGAGATGTTGCTTGATTACATCCGCTTTTTTGTGCTTTTTGAAAACGATGGTGGAGCAATCATCAAAAAAATTGCCGGTTATCACCAGTTCCATGCTGTGCGAGAGGCAGTAAAAGCCACGATTATTGCTGCACAGGAGCCGCAAGGTGTAGCAGAAAAGCGCGCAAAATATGGGGATGAGGTGGTTCCCGGCAGCAAAAAGGCTGGTGTTGTATGGCATACTCAGGGCTCGGGTAAGAGTATTTCTATGTGTTGCTATGCCGGTAAGCTATTGCAACAACCGGAGATGAATAACCCGACCCTGTTAGTGGTAACAGATCGCAACGACCTGGACGGTCAACTGTTCCAAACATTCTCCAACGCTCAGGAACTGTTTAAGCAAACGCCGGTGCAGGTTAATGATCGAGAAGAATTGCGTAAGTTACTTTCTGAGAGGGAATCTGGCGGCATTATTTTTACTACAGTACAAAAGTTCTCACCCTTTGAGGACGAAGGTGCCCATCCAATCTTAAACAGCCGCCACAATATTGTGGTTATTTCCGATGAGGCACACCGCAGCCAGTATGGCCATAAAGGTCGCTTTATAAAAGTGAAAGATAAAGACGGTAATGTTACAGGTAACAAGCTGGTATTCGGCTTTTCCCAATACATGCGTGATGCCTTGCCCAATGCCTCGTTTATTGGTTTTACAGGTACACCGATTGCCCTTGAAGACAAAGACACACGCTCGGTATTTGGTGATTATGTTTCTATTTACGATATTCAAGATGCTGTCGATGACGGCGCAACTGTGCCTATCTTTTATGAATCCCGCCTGGCCAAGCTCGATTTAAATCATGCCGAAATCGAAGCTTTGTCTGCTCAAGTTGAAGAAGTCGTAGAAGACGAAGAAGATGTGTGTAGCCGCGAGAAAACTAAAGGGGAATGGAGCCGCTTAGAAAAATTGGTGGGTGCTGAACCGCGCATTAAGCAAGTAGCTGCCGATCTGGTGGAACACTTTGAAACACGCACAGAGACTATAGATGGCAAAGCCATGATTGTGGCTATGAGCCGTGAGATTTGCGTTCACTTATATGATGCCATTGTGGAATTGCGGCCTGATTGGCACGATACAGATCCCAACAAAGGTGTAATTAAAATAGTGATGACTGGTTCAGCATCTGATCGTGCGTTATTACAGTCACATATCTACAACAAGCAAACTAAGAAAAGATTGGAAAAACGCTTTAAAGATAATAACGATCCACTCAAGCTGGTGATTGTACGTGATATGTGGCTCACTGGTTTTGATGTACCCTGTTGTCATACCATGTATATCGACAAACCGATGAAAGGTCACAACCTGATGCAGGCCATTGCACGGGTAAACAGAGTATTTAAAGACAAACAAGGTGGCCTGGTAGTTGATTATATCGGCATTGCCAATGAATTAAAGCTAGCGCTGAAAACCTATACCGACGCCAAGGGAAGAGGAGAACCCACGTTGTGCGCTGAAGAAGCTTTTTCAGTATTGTTGGAAAAAATGGATATAGTGCGTGGGTTTTTCCATGGTTTTGATTACAGTGACTTTAGAGATCAATCTTACAAACTGATAGTGCCGGCATCGAACCATATATTGGGGCTTGATGACGGTAAAAAACGTTTTTTAGATGCAGTGCTAGCAATTAACAAAGCATATTCATTGTGCGGTACCCTGGACGAAGCAAAAGAGCTACGTGCTGAAATTGCTTTTTTTTCAGCCATTAAAGCTGCGATTAGTAAGTTTACATACGTCGATAAAAAACGTACTCAGGAAGAGATTAACTCAGCTCTCAAGCAGATTCTAGATAACGCCGTAATTGCCGGCGGTGTTGTCGATGTGTTCGATCTGGCCGGGTTAGATAAACCTAATATTGGCCTGCTGTCGGATGAGTTTTTGGAAGATGTTCGGCAGATGCCTTACCGTAATCTGGCAGTAGAGCTGCTAGAAAAATTACTGAAAGACAACATAAAATCAAAAACCAGTAATAATGTAGTGCAGGAGAAGAAGTACGGCGATCGTTTGGAGGAAACCCTGCGTAAGTATAACAACCGTGCCATTGAAACCGCCCAGGTAATTGAAGAACTGATTCAAATGGCTAAAGAGTTTCAAGAAGCGCTCAAACGCAATGATGAACTTGGCTTGAAACCGGACGAAGTGGCTTTTTATGATGCCTTAGCGAATAACGAAAGTGCAGTTCGTGAGTTAGGTGATGAGACTCTTAAAAAGATAGCTGTAGAAATTACTGAGAAACTGCGTAAATCAACTACGGTAGACTGGCAGGTGCGTGAAAGTGTAAGAGCTAGATTGCGTATTCTTGTTCGCCGTACACTGCAGCGGTACAAATATCCTCCGGATAAGTCAGCGGAGGCTATCGAGTTAGTATTAAAGCAGGCTGAAGCACTCTCAAATTCATGGACAAATTGATGAATATAGAGATTCAATCAATAAATGATAAATATTTAGTGCGGGAGAAGGAATTCAAACCCCTAAACGCCTGCGCGAAACGATCTTAAGTCTTTCATCGTTGACCTCTTGGTTACTCCCGCTTGTTACCAAATTATCTGATTAGTCTAAATATTATCTATCTCCTTGAATGTATCTTGATTCCTTTGTATCTGAAATGAACCTTGTCGGGACTCCATAAATAGCAAGTGAATCAGAATAATTGAGAAAAAAGTAACTAAAAGAGAATTAATCGATTAAAAAAGTTTAGTGCGAGGGGTGCGATTCGAACGCACGAACTCCTACGAGAATAGGCCCTGAACCTATCGCCTTTGACCTGGCTGGGCAACCCTCGCACGATATAGCTTATGTTGCAGCAGCAATAGTAGT
>JAQVLN010000150.1 GCA_028704155.1 Desulfitobacteriaceae bacterium | reverse complement strand
TATTGGTTTTGCTAATATTTCCCTTGTTGGCTCATATATACATTCACCAGCTGGAGCTGTAGTGGAGGGCGGAGCTATCAAATTAGATGGTAATATATATACTGGTGAAATAGTGATAAAGAAAAGTACAGTTTATCTACAGGTAGGTGGAGTAGACGTAACTGATGATAACAAGAATGCTGTGCCTATAATAAGTGGTACTGCAATCTATAATTCTGACACCAGAACTTTAATGCTCGAGACGGATGGAGCAGCGTATGTATATAGTTCTAGTGCGGATGGTGTTTTCATAGATACTCCCGCTGAAAACGGAGTGGAGTATACTATTTGGGGGAATCCTGGGCCAGAAGACTACTTTCTAATTCAGACTGATGCGGGGCCTAATCACGGAATTTGGAGTAAAGCAAATCTTAAACTCGGAGGTGCGTTGGAGATTGATGGCAATTATTATGGGATTGATATGGGAAACATGGCTTCCTTAACAATTCAAGATGCTGACATAAAAGTTAGCCCAGGTGATCGTGGAATTGGTGGTTATGGAGGTGATTTAATAATTGAAAATTCTGAGGTGAAAATAACAAGTGGTGGTGTTATTGGTTTTGCTAATATTTCCCTTGTTGGCTCATATATACATTCACCAGCTGGAGCTGTAGTGGAGGGCGGAGCTATCAAATTAGATGGTAATATATATACTGGTGAAATAGTGATAAAGAAAAGTCCAGTGGGAGTTGACCTTAAAGAGGCAGCTTTAAACAATGCTTGGGCTTCATCCGGAACTCTATATATAGAGTATAATCAAGGCACAAAAGCTACCGCTGAGGTGTTCTCTCTTCTAGGAGCAAAAGTTGCCAACATTCCTTTAAACACTGGTATCAATTCACAGGCTATGGATAGAGGTATCTACATCGTACGCATCGGAAATGAAAATCATAAAGTAAGTGTAAATTAAAGTAATTTTTCACAAAAGCAGTAGTCTTATGATAGGCTACTGCTTTTTTTGAACAGAGACTATCATTTTTTATTAATACAATAATTTTTCTTGCAAAGGGAATTGATAAAATTGATAAGTAACAAAATTGACTTTTATATACAGTTGTAGGCTTTATCTTCAAAAGATAAATTGCTTCAATTTATAACCAAAAATTTAAAAAGATGAGTGATGTTGAAAAAATAACAAATGAATCTACCGAAACGACAAATAAATTGTATGTATCGATAAATAATGGTAGCAATCGCAATGATGGCAGTCAGTCGTCGCCACTAAAAGACCTTCAAAAAGCCATTGATTTGGCTCCTGAAGGAGCTACAATTTGTGTAGCCGAAGGTAATTATCTGGGTTCCTTAGACCAAGGGTGGGTGAAAGTTAACAAATATATATCTATTGTAGGTGGTTATTCTGATGACTTTTTGCAACGCGACCCTATAAAATTCCGCACTACAATGCGTCCGGGTGTTGAGCAGATAAAAACTTCGGGCAATCAAGGAGTAATGGATATTCGCGTGGTGGGCAAACGGGATGGTGTTGTGCTTATAGATGGCATTATTTTCGATCGGGGGCAAATTAGTATGTATTTGGCTCCTTTGCATGATGATGAAAGAGCAGCAGCTCCCGAAGGTTGCGAAACAGGTCGAGTTGTTAATGTTGACGAATCACCGGCAGTAGCTCTAATGCAACCTGCAGGAATGAAAAGTGCGTTTCAGCTTATCAGTGGAGAGGCAGAAGGAAATATTACCATTCGCAATTGCGTATTTCTAAATGGATACCATTTCGGTATACAAATGGCTTGCAAAGGCGGACATTTTGATGTGAGTAATAATTTATTTGTGTCAAACCGTATGGCTGCTTGCGAAGTACGTGGCGGGCTGGCACAACCCAACACATGTTCCATTGCTTTTCACGACAATACCGTTCTATTTACATGGTGTCGCACTAAACTTATGGAAGATATGGGATATGGGTTTCGCTATATGACTGGTATTGATGCAGATGTGTATAATAATATAATTGGCTGCAGCAACTACGGTGCGTTGGATCGTTCTTATGTTGATGCTGATAAATCCAAAGAAACCCAACGCGTAACTTCGGCTTGGAATAATTTGTTTTTTGGCAACCGAAATGGCGATATTGTTCTGCCATCGGGCGGCGGAGGGTGGACTTTTGTACTTGCAAAAAACTTTGAAGACGTAAATCAGCTTGTCAAATATGAAGACAATCGAGAGATGAACGAAGCCGAAGTAAATGCCATAAGTGAAAAAATGGATGCTCCCTATCTGAAAGGTTTTATCGGAATAACAGGTTCGCAAACATCTTCGTTTAACCCTAATTCATCCATAAATCAGTTCCGCAGTGCATTGGGAATGAATATGCAAGGTGCAGAAACAGTACGTGTTTCGATGTATGGAAACCGCTACCCATTTGAAAAAGTATTCGATCTTTTTGGAGCGGTAGAAGGTTATGGAGCACAGAAAATAGATGCGTTTATGAAATAAGTAGTTAATTCAGAATGTTTTAAGCTATTAGTTATTGATAAAAAGAGAGATGGAAATTAATATAATATCAAAATGAAAAAATAATTTTATTTATATGCGTAGGCTTATTTATATATGGATGCAATAACAATGATTCATCCGATAAATTTAAAGAGATGAGCGAAATTGAAAAATTGACAAAAAAACAATTTGCAGAAGAAGTAGCAGCAATTCACTACGATGTGTATCAGAAAATAGGGAAGCTGCTTGACAAACATTCTGAAATTGATGCTGGTTTTGAAAATGAAATCGATGCATTACATTACAGATCGGTGATACAAATGATCGAATATGGAAAAGTTCTGGCTCTCAAAAATGAAAAAACAAAAAATGACTACATTGCAGAAAGTCTTTATGCCATGATCTATGCTATGGGAAAAAGAATAAAGGAAACGGGAGAATTTGAAAAAATATTCGACCAAAGACTTCCTGAACTAGAAGCCTATGGAGATGATAATTTAAAACGAAAATTTAATGAATTATTTTCAATAATGGATTTCTTAGATTTAGAAACAATAAAAGAAAATTATCATGAAAGTACGAAAGAGTTCGAACTCAAATCCATATTGGACGAAAATTTGTATATAAGTTAAAAACAGTGTAAAAACAAAAGTTATGGATGATAAGATTTTAGAAGAATATAAATTATATTACGCTGCAAGGGCAGAGAAATATAAAAACAATCCCGAATATGCTAATAGTTATAAGACTGAAAAACAATTGTCAGATGCTATGCAGGCTTGCAGTAGTTTGGAAGACTTTAAAGATGTTGAACTTTATACAAGCAAAGGAAAAGCATTTGATATGGATAAAATCTATTTGGTAGTGATGAACAATTATATGTCCTCAATTTACCAATATAAACACAAAGACCCCGGTCAAGGACTGTTTCACAACAGTGCAGAATCAACTATTGAATATCTGAAAGAGCTGAAAAATATTCCTAGTTACAGAGGGGGTCAAAGAGTAGAAATGGTGAAGTAAGAGGAAAGATGCGGGAGAAATAGAAAGTAAGAAGTTAACCCAGCAGCTTCGTTGCCTAAGCTTTTTGCCCAAGGCTAAGCTGTTAAGGTTAGAAAAAAAATAATCAAAAACTAAATTTAATAATCAATAATCAAAAGCAAAATTATGAAAAAACAATTTCTGCTAATTATAGCAGCACTCATGCTCAGCTTTGGCACAAACGCACAGATGGTATTACAGTTTGATACCAATCTATCGGATGGTACAACTATTACCTTGCCTTTAAAAGAGATGACTGGGACAGTAACTGTGGACTGGGGCGATGGTACGGTAACAGAAAGTTTTACTACCGCAGATAACTACAACCACACCTATGCCAAT
>JAQVLN010000149.1 GCA_028704155.1 Desulfitobacteriaceae bacterium | reverse complement strand
TCATAACACCAGAAATCAATTTTGCACGTCTTAAAAGCCACAATATATAGTGTTATAAATATGCCATTTGTACTAAATACGGACATCAACTTTCAGTGAAACTACTTTTGCAACAGGCTCCTAGAATCATACAGCAGATTAAAGCCCGCCTTGAAATGGATATCGAAGTTTATAGAGAAGCATTGGGATAAATTTGGCAGAATTCAGCTTATCCGACTTAAAAAAGTGTAGATGGTCATGAACATTTCTATCGGCTGGATTGGAAAAAAACAACTGTCAGGAATAAGGTTCGTGGCATTACATCAAATGAGGAACTTGATAGAATTTTCAACATGCCTTGAGTTGATGGCATTGATGTCATAATTCCTACGGCTAGTATTTGGTTAGCAAGTTGCCCGTGCAGGGTTTTTCGGTAAGCGGCTTCTTTGCGAAACAGCTCTTGCAATCCTCTTTGCGATTCCTTTAAACATCCTCGATTCCCTTTACTAGACTCTTTGAATTCCTTGCAAATCATAATAAACGTTTCGGG
The DNA here is from genome assembly GCA_028704155.1 of Desulfitobacteriaceae bacterium. GTDB lineage: Bacteria > Bacillota > Desulfitobacteriia > Desulfitobacteriales > Desulfitobacteriaceae > UBA2264. The sequence continues at coordinate 3,370 of JAQVLN010000149.1, read as the reverse complement.
CCCTAAAAGGCGCAGGATTTGTATACTGTAATCTTAGTTTTTCAAAATCACTTATCCTTTTAGAATGATAATAAGGCTTATCAAAGCTTAGTTTTTCATCTCTAATCCAATCTGGAACCTCTATTCCGTAAATTTGCAAATAATAATCTATTAAAGCTGATACTTTTGTTAAATATTGTATCTCTTTATCATTGCACAAATCTATTTTTATTGGTTCTTTAATACTGTTTATGAAATTTAGATCTTTGAATTTTAATAATTCTAACAACTGATTTAGACTTGTATCCTCATCGGGAAAATCAAATAATACTTGTAAGTAGTTATTCCCAATCATAACCTAAATCCTTTCCCAAATATTTAATGAAGTTCATCTGCCTTTCTCCTATTAAGCTAAGCGGAATATATTCTGAGAAAATATCTAATAACTGACTTTTGGATGTAATATTCAAATCCTTGAATAATATATACGCATCTATAAAGTCTTTAGCTGGTTCTGGTCTAGCTGCTAATATTTTCATAGCTAATAATTGCCCTGCCTTTGGCTTTAATATTTTAAGATTAGTATAGACTTTATATGTTTCCTTATCTTCTTTTAATATGGACTTCAGCGGTTCCTTGATTTCTTCATTTATCCATCCATCGGAAAGATTAAAGGCAGATTTAGTAAGTTCTAATATTCTGTCTAATAATTTTAAATTTGTTTCACTAAATACACAATCTATATCCTGAGTGGCCGGTCTATTATCATAAACCATAGTCATAATTGAACCGCCATAGATTGTTATTTCAAGCTGCAGTTGATTTTCTTCTAGTCGTTTATTTAGATAATCAAATATCTGTAAGAGTTTACTTTTATCCATTAAAGCAACGTTATTAAACATATCCTATTATACACCCCCTAATTGCATACGGCCTTATTTAATTATACCATATTATTAGGTAAATTCTTCCTAATGGCCACAATTATAGTGTTGTTGTCTACTCCTGACTTTTACAGTTTAAAAAGGATAAGCCCATAGTCGTTGAAACTACGGGCTTTTTCGTGTTTGGATCGTATATGAATTTTGTTATGCTACAGAGATATCTTCTTCAGGAATTTGTTGAACACCTCCTGCCGCAAATAGATATTGAAATCTTGGCCGAACGCATCCTGAAAATAGGGTTGCAGTGCCTTCCACCTTAAACAGCCCATATAATTCACCTCCATGGATGCTCTCCGGTTCTATATATTATGGACGATACACCTCAAAGACCAGCTCAGTATTGTACAAAGCAGCTCCCACGTTGGTACCATTGACCGGCAAATCCGTCTTTAACCTGTTGGCATGAGCCAAGTCAAACATGTGCCAAGAGGTTTGAATCTGCAGCACCAATGCCACCGGCGCAGCCGTTTTATCCAGTTCGGTAACAAAGTTGCTGTCATCCACACCGCCCTCCAGGTAGTTGTAGTTAAGCTGTTCTACAGTAGGCACATCGTAAATTTCTCTTCTGATATAAACACACAATAAAGAATAAACACAATGAAGAAAAACTTACCATAAAGTTATTATAGTACATTTCCCGGAATTGGGGCCAGGGGCCAAATTAAGTAATGTACCGGTTGAAAAACGCGGTGTCAACAACCATCAGCGCCAAAAAGGCAAAATCGCTGAATTGGCCCTGGGCTATGGAAGCAGCAAAAAACGTAAAATTCCTTCACATACGCATAATCATAAAGGTGTAGTTGAAGGATTTGTGCTATAATGGAAAAAAGTTATAGATAAAGGGGCGGCCAAGATGAAAGTCAGCTATAAAAAACTTTGGAAATTGTTAATAGACCGCGATATGAAGAAGAAGGATTTGCAAGCCGCTGCGGGCATTAGCCCATCGTCGATTGCAAAACTTTCTAAAAACGGAAACGTCAGTATGGATGTTCTCATTAAAGTATGCACTGCGCTGAATGTTGGCTTTGAAGATATTATGGAATTGGTCCCTGATACGGCTGAAGAAAGGAAGTAGAGATATAGAGATATGGCTAATAACAAAAAAGAACAGGAACGTGCGGAACTGCACCGCACGATCTGGAATATTGCCAATGACCTCAGAGGAAGTGTGGATGGCTGGGACTTTAAACAATATGTCTTGGGGATGCTTTTTTATCGTTACATATCTGAAAATATTACTGCATTTATAAATGCCGGAGAATGGGAAGCCGGCAATAAAAAATTTGATTATGCCCAGATTTCTGATGCCGAAGCGGAGCAGGCGCGCGAGGATTTAGTTAAGAGCAAAGGCTTTTTTATTTTTCCCGGCGAACTGTTCGGGAACGTTCGTGTTCAGGCAAAGAGTGACGATAACTTAAACGAAACGTTGGAAGGCATTTTTAAAAACATTGAGGCTTCGGCTCAAGGGACTGAAAGCGAAGATAATTTCAAAGGCTTGTTTGACGATATTGATGTTAACAGCAATAAGCTTGGCAACACGGTAGCCAAACGTAATGAAAAGCTGGTTAAGCTTTTAAATTCTGTTGCTGAAATGAAGCTGGGGGATTATAAGGATAACACCATTGATGCCTTTGGTGATGCCTATGAGTTCTTAATGAGTATGTACGCTTCCAATGCCGGTAAAAGCGGCGGCGAATATTATACACCACAAGAGGTTTCCGAGTTGCTCACTCACCTTACATTAGTAGGAAAAACGGAAGTCAATAAGGTCTATGACCCTGCGTGTGGTTCGGGCTCGCTGCTTTTAAAGTTTGCCAAAATTCTCGGCAGAGATAATGTGCGGCTGGGCTTCTTTGGTCAAGAGATCAACATCACCACCTATAACCTGTGCCGAATTAATATGTTCCTGCATGATATTGATTATGATAAATTCGATATTGCCCTTGGCGACACCTTAACCGACCCGCTGCATTGGGATGATGAGCCTTTTGAAGCCATTGTTTCTAATCCACCTTATTCCACCAAATGGAAGGGAGACAATGATCCAATTTCGATTAACGATCCCCGTTTTTCCCCGGCAGGAGTACTGGCACCGAAATCCAAGGCCGACCTGGCGTTTATTATGCACGCACTTTCCTGGCTGGCCACAAACGGAACAGCGGCGATTGTCTGTTTTCCCGGCGTAATGTACCGCGGCGGAGCGGAGAAGAAAATTCGGCAATATCTTATCGACAATAATTATATCGACTGTGTAATTCAGTTGCCTGATAAGCTGTTTTATGGGACAAGCATTGCCACCTGCATTATGGTGCTTAAAAAATCAAAATCAGAAAACAGCACTTTATTTATCGATGGTTCTAAGGAATTCGTCAAGGTTACGAACAACAATAAGCTGACACAGGATAATATTGAAAATATTCTAAACGCCTTTAAAGCAAGAGAAGATA
>JAQVLN010000148.1 GCA_028704155.1 Desulfitobacteriaceae bacterium | reverse complement strand
ATGATGTGCATTTTCAAAATATATTGCTGATAAAAATAATATTATCAATATTAAAATTTTAAGTATAAATAAGAAATTTTTATTTTTCATCATAAATAACCTGTTTATAGTTTTTTATATATTACCATATTTATACTTTTTTGTATATAAAAAAGGCGATTAATAAGTTTAAACTTTACTAATCGCCAACATTGCTTTTTAATAATTTAAATTATATATTTGTTCTGCAACATCTGCCATCCCCAATTCTTCAAACTTTTCAGGAGTTGGTATCGCCTTTTTCATATCAAAGGAACATGCTTCATAAAACCTATCAAGAGCTGTTTCCATATCTGCAACTCTACCCTTTGGCGGACCTCCTGCTGCAGGCTCTGTCATAAATCGTTTAGGCAGCCTATCGTCTTTTCTTGTAAAACCTCTCTCATAATTAAGAGCACGTTCAAGAGCTATTGTGCGCTCGGCAGTTTTCAACAATTCAAGCTTATCAATTTCAATTCCTGTTATTGAAGTATACAGTTCAGCTATGGTGGATGCTTTCAATTCAACATTGATAACGTTGAAATCGCATATACCGACTAAATTTGTCACAACAAAGTATTCTTTAACTGCTTTTAGCCATGTTTTATCTTCTGCATCATTAAAAGGATCTTTTGGCTCATTAATATCCAAATCAGGGAACACATAACCAAAGGCATCTACGGTAGCCGCATAAGGACGCATGTGACATGCACCTCTTTCACTTGTTCCAAATGCAATCGTCATGGAAGAAGCGCCTCTAGGGTCTGTAGCAGAAATCTCCATACCTTTTACTGCCATAACATAATCCATTGCCTTGCCACCGATTCGTTTAGCTGCTGCATATGAGCCATCTGCATATAAGTCTCCGCAGCCCTCTCTCAATCCCATCTTTCTGGTCATTTCTACCATTGCGGGACCGTTTCCAAAGTTCATTTCTAGACCATCTGTGTGTTCTTTGTTTATTATCCCTTTTTCATACCATTCCATAATGGTACTTATTGTTCCTCCACCTGAAATAGTATCAAATCCATATATTGTTGTATAATAACCGGCCATGCATATACTTTCATAATCATCGACACCGCAGCGGGGTCCGTATGCTGCCAATGTCTCATACTCCATTTCTCCTACTTCTTTATCGCCCATAACTACATACTTGTGACATCCAAGCTGACAAGCATAGCAGGTACGGCGCCTTACGGAATATTTGTCTGTATTGTTCCACAATTGATAGGGAAGCACATTTTCTATTTTATCAAATTGATTTTCAAGAAAATTTCTCGTAGGTAAAATCCCGCAATCATGTGAGCCACCAACCCATGAAGGTGTTCCGTAGCCATGGACAGGTCCCCATGTATAGGCTTCATCTCTTAGCTGTCTGTAAGCATCTTTATATGCTGTCATAAAAGCATCCTTATCGGCAATTTCGACCTTTCCTGTACCGTGAACAGCTATAGCTTTTAATTTTTTGCTTCCCATCACTGCACCGGCTCCACCTCTTCCTGCAAAACAATCATCGCTAAAAATACATGCAAGACTTGAAAGTTTTTCTCCAGACTGACCAATGCAGCATACTTTAAATTCTTTTCCTATTTCTTCCTTGATTGCATCGGTGGTTTCGCGAGTATCCATACCCCAAAACTTAGATGCATCTCTTAGCTGCACATTTTCATTATCAATATACAAGTATACAGGTTTTTCCGACTTACCTTTAAACGAAATCGTATCATAACCTGCAAATTTTAATTCTGCTCCTAAATGGCCTCCTACGTTGGACGCACCAATAGTATTTGTCAGAGGGGACATGAAGCAGACGCTGGTTCGCGAGGCAGAGGGTGTCGGTGTACCGGTCATAGGCCCGGTGTTGAAACTAAGTATGTTATCCGGTGATAAAGGGGCTGCATCATGTGGCATATCATCCCATAGCAAGGCTATTCCATAACCTTCTCCGCCCATGTATTTTTGTATATACTCTGGATTTAGATTTTCTTTTTCAATAATTCCTCTGGTTAAATCAACATTAATTATACAATCTTTATAACCTTTCATAATAAACACCTCCTACCAGGACAATGCTTGCCGTGGACAAGCAGCTACACATTCCGGAAGTCCACCGCATAAATCACATTTATATGGTTTTGTTTCCCCGTCTAAATTCACCATTACAATAGCACCAATCGGACATGCTTCGGCACAGGCACCGCATACTATGCAGCCTTCTTGAATTTCAACGGCACCTGAATATGAGTTTCTGTTTATACATTCTACGGGACAAACCTCAGCACACATCATATCAGAGCATTGTTGACATACAGTTAACTTAAATTTACCAAGTTCATTTAACTCATTCACCTGTATACCTCTTGTTTGAGGGGATACAGCATCGGTATGAACAAGCGAGCATACAGCTTCGCATGTTCTGCAGCCTTGACAGACTGACCTGTTAGCATTAATCTTAATTACACCCGGTTTCAATTTAAAGCACCTCCTAAATATTTTATCCCCCTCCGCCGACAGGGAAAAACATAAGTTCATCACCATCATTTAAAACATAGTTTTTACCGCGAAGACTTCCGTTGACGCTGCTCTTGGTCCATTCGCCGCTTACGGGAAGATGAATTATATTCAATGCTTCACCGATGGTTGTTCCTTCCGGCATTTCAATTTCTCTCTCTCGAAATTTAGCTGATGATGCTAAAATGCCGGTCAGTTTGACTTTGATTTTCAACCTTGTCAACTCCTTTGGGTTATTAAGAACAAAAAAACCACAACCCTTATGTATATTTGCATAAGTTTTGCGGCTCCTTTTCAAATAGGAGGGCGTTCGGATTTCTCTAAACACCTAGCGTTCTCATCGGCCTCATGGGTCACATGAGAATCGGAGCATAATTTTTTTATTCTGTTTTCATTATAAAGGTTATAGCAACAATAAGGTCAAGTATTAATTCTAATTTTTTCTAATTATTATGTAATTTTTACCGGAATCTGTAATTTAAAGAACATCCCTCTCTCTCCGTCCATCAGATCAGGCAAATCTGTTATCACTTCACAGATATAATCACCGTCTATGGTATAATCTCTTTCTGAAATTTCATCTAAAAGCCTGTTTGCATATGGTATTTCCTGTTCAAACCTGCTGCAGTAAATGCATAGATATGTGCCGGCTTTTATAGATCTTATGAGATTTTTAGGTACATTTTCATCAACAAATACAAATAAATCATTGGATATAAAATTTCTGTTTATTATTTGCTCATAAGCTACAGTGCTTCCTGCATTGCAAAAATATGTCTGTCGAAGCCCATCTCTTTCCATATCCATCTTTAGCTTTCTCAGCTGTTCCTCATATATTTCAATGCCGTAATCATAAAAGTTGGTGCTCATATTGTATCTGTATATAAAACGTTTTTCAATATATTCAAGAACAATTGTGCCATCGGGAGGTGAAGTTTCATATCTTTCAAAGTTACGTAAAGCTTTTTGAAGTGCATTTTTTTGGTGTTTCAATACTTCAATTTCTGAATCAATGCTACGACCTTTTTCTTCCAAAAACCTTTTTATAAGTTTTGTGTCATAGGTTTTAAGCTGAACTTCTATATCCTTCAGCCGCATGCCGAGGGACTTCAAATATTGTATCATGTCAAGCCTTGCGCATTGTTTCATGGAATAGTATCTGTAGCCGGTAAAGTTATCAACTTCAATTGGCTTTAATATTCCAATTTTATCATAGTAGCGAAGCGTTTGCTCAGAAACATTATTTAATTTGGACATTTGTCCGATAGTTAATCTGTCCATTATATCCCTCCCTCGTATAATATGTTTAGAACTACTTTTTAAGTGTTCTAAACATTAATTTATTTTTAGCAAATGCAATAACTAATTGAACTAATTTATGACTATCGATTCTGTTAATCTAACTAGTGTACTACTAA